>JBEVNX010000018.1:0-6974 GCA_040507895.1 Binatia bacterium
GAATGCAAGGAGTGGCCCTGCTGCTCGCGGCGATCCTTGTCTCGATGGGCGCACCGCTCGCCCTGGCAGGCAGCAACGAGCAGCTCGTGCAGGATGCCAACCGAGCGCTCAAGAACCTCTACGCGAACAACACGGCGGCAAAACTGATCGGCCAGCAGGCCAAAGCGATTCTCGTCTTCCCGTCCATCGTCAAGGCGGGCTTCATGTTCGGCGGGCAGATTGGCGACGGGGTCCTCTTCAAGAAGGGCAAGAGGGCCGGGATCTACAACTCCGTGGCGGCGTCTTACGGGTTCCAGGCCGGCCTCCAGATATTCGGCTACGCGCTGTTCTTCATGAACGACCAGGCGCTCGCGTATCTCGACCAAAGCGGTGGCTTCGAGCTCGGCGTCGGCCCGAGCATCGTCGTCGTCGATCAGGGCATGGGCAAGTCGATGACCACGACGACGCTCACGCAGGACGTCTACGCCTTCATCTTCGATCAGAAGGGGCTGATGGCCGGTATGGGCATTCAGGGGTCGAAGATCACGAAGCTCTCCAACTAAGAAAGCGTCGCCGCTCGATTGATGCCGATGAAGAAGGGAGCCAACACCATGTCGAAGATACGCGTCTTGCTCGCCTCCACCTTGATCCTCGTCCTTTCCGCCTCTGCCGGGCGCGCCGCGGAGCCGAGCGGCGGGGAGGCCGAAAAGGCCAGCATCGATACGCTGCTCAACGCCATCCGCGCCAACCGCAAGGCCGTGGTCGGCGTCAACATGAAGCTCACCGACGACGAGGCGACCAAATTCTGGCCGGTCTACGATCGCTACCAGAAGGAGATGAGCGCGATCGGCGATCGCATGGTCGCTTTGCTCGGCGAATACGGCAAGAACTTTCGCGACATGGCCGACGACAAGGCCATGAAGATCGTGGACGACTACCTCAACATCGAAGCCGACCGCGTGAAGGTGAAGCGCAGCTACGTCGAGGAGTTCGCCAAAGCCCTTCCCGGACGCAAGCTCGCTCGCTTCTACCAGATCGAGAACAAGATGGATGCCGTGATTCGCTACGAGATGGCGAAGACCATCCCCGTGGTCGAGGACGAAGCCCCGCCGACGAACTGAGCTCGCCGCCCCGGGGTCGGGCGGAGGCCGTGGAGCCTCTGCCCGGCCCCGGGAGCGGCTCACGCCAGGAAGTACGTGAGCCGGATGAAGAACGTGTCGCGGTCCGCATAGTAGTGTAGCCCGCCGTTGTCCTCGGCTCTCTTGCTACCCATGTAGAGGACCTCTCCCAGCCTCACTTCCACTTTGGGCGTCACGAAGTAGGCGGCCTGCGCGTAGAAGAGCGGCACGAGCTGGTTCGGGTCGAAGGCGAACGCCAGCACCGGGCGAAGCCGCTGGTACATGAAGAAGCCCGTCCCCGAGAGCGTGAAGAACGGGTTCCAGTGCTGGTAGCGGTTGGTGAACGAGGTGGCGTTGTCTACGTGATCCGCGTGCGCGTTGTACTCGTTCAGGAATTGGAAGCTCACCACCCACTGGTCGCTCAACAGCGAGCGAAGCAGCGGATTGCTGAACGTGCGGCCGTAGCTCGAAGCGATCGAGCTCGTCCAGTCGGCGCCGATCATGCTGCGCCACACCTGCGTGTACCGCTTCGCGCGGGTCTCGAAGTCGCGAAGCGTTGGCACCGCGAGGCGCGTATTCGGTCCCGGAGCGAGTGACGCGCAGGCGGCCTGGTCCCCGCCGGCGCACGCCACCGTCGCGTCGCGCTGCGCGAGCAGGCGCTCAGGGCTGTTGTTGGAGAGCTGCCGCGGCTCCTTGGTGCTGAAGCTCTGCTCGACGCGGAAGACCAGGCCCGTGTATTCGTCGTTGTAGTTCATCGTCGCGCCGATGACGTGAGTCCACGGGTGGAAGACCGGAATGTCGAGGCAGGCGGAGGTGTGCACCAACCCATCCCCCGGGACCGGCAGGACCGGCTGGTACGACATGAGGTCCTTGCCGGTGTGGTTCTGCGGGCTCTTCGGGTCTGAGTAGACCGAGCCATCGAACGACCCGGTGAACGCCGGGTTCAGCGCGTGGGGGTCGAGGATGAACTCGCCGTGGCCGTTCGTGTGCCGGCTCTGCAGGCAGTTGAGGATCTGCTGGTCTTGACCGTCGGGGATGCCGTTGCCGTTGGTGTCCGGGGTGAGGGCGGCGGCGACCGCGCGCGCTTGGACGTCGGGCTGGAGGGCGCCGGTGCCCGGGAGAGACGGATCGAAGATCTGCGAGAACGCCACCGCCGAGGAGGCGCTGTCGGACCGCTTGAATAGATAGTTGAGCGTGAAGTTCGCATTCCCGAAGGTCGTGCCGAGGATGCGCACGCCAGCCATCATCGCGTCGACCGACAGCTCGGAGGGGGGCACGTCGTTGCGGATGAGGTACATGAAGTCCGCGAGGCTGCCGTCCGCGGTCTGCAGCACTGCCGGGGAGTCGCCGTAACGGGCGCCGACTCGTCCGAGCTCCCACGGGGCGCGCACCTGACGGAACGGCTCGGCGAGGTTGCGCTGGAATCCGGTGAGCACGTTGTGCTGGAGCGTGGTGAGCTTGAAGGTCTCGCCGAAGAGCACGTTCTGCTGGCTGGCCTGCGGGCGGGCGTTCGGCGAGAACAAGAACTCGAGGCCGACGGAGTTCAGGTAGCGGTTGAGGTCGCCGAAGTCGTAGAGGCCCTTGAGGATCCACAGCGGCTGGCGAAAGTCGGCGAAATCCTCGCCCACGGGTCCGTTCTGGCGGATGTCGAGCGGGTTGACGACGTCGAGCGAGCGGAAGAGATCCGCCTCGCCCCACACCACCTGCTGCTTGCCGATGCGGAACGAGAGGTTCCGCAGCGCCCCTCCGAATCCGAGATCGACGAACAGCTCGCGCGGCGTCCTACCTTCGGGGAACTCGAAGTCTCCGCGGTCGTAGCCGCGCCGCGTGTAGGTGCCGCGGAGCAGGTACGCGGAATCGAGCCGCCCGCGGTAGAGCATGTTGAACCGGAACGTCTTGAGCGGACCCCAGCTCTCGCCAGTTCCCGGCGCGATGAGGTCGTACTTCAAATCGAAGCGGACCTCGTTTCGCCACTGCACCCAGTTGATGCTGTGCGCGTCGTTGTGCTGGAAGGTGTTCTGCGTGGCCACTCGCGCCGCGAGCTCGCCGCGCTGGTTGTCGAAGGATTGGGCGGCGTGCGCCACGGGCGCGTATGAGAAGGAGGCCAGCAATCCCGCGCAATAGCCGATCCGGAAGAGCCACTTGCTTCGTGCAGTCATGGGACCTCCTTGGTACAACGCGGCCCCAACCGCACGATCCCGGCCCGCGCGCGTTGCTCGAACAGCTAACGCCAACGGCGAAAGGTAAGTCAATCGGTAAACGGTGGTCGCTTGGCTGCCGCTCGGCTCGCTCGCCTCAAAGCGACCTTGACCCTCTACGAGCTTGGCGGCTAGGGGTTGGCGAGCCAGATCGGCGAAGAGGGAGACATCGATGGGCAAGCTCGATGGGAAGGTCGCAGTCATCACCGGAGGAGCGAGCGGAATGGGCGCGGGCACGGTGCGCCGCTTCGTGGCCGAAGGCGCGCGCGTGGTCGTCGCGGACGTCACCGACGAGCGCGGTCGAGCCCTGGCCGGAGAGCTCGGCGCGGCGGCGCTCTATGCGCACACCGACGTCACTCGCGAAGACGAAGTCGCCGCGGCGATCGCTCTCGCGGTCGATCGCTGGGGTCGCCTCGACTGCGTCTTCAACAATGCGGGCTTCGGCGGCGTGGACGAGATCCTCGAGGCGATCCCGATGGACGGCTATCAGCAGACGATGGACGTTCTCGTCAAAGGCGTGCTGCTCGGCATCAAGCACGCCGCGCCGATCATGAAGAAACAGCGCTCGGGGAGCATCGTCAACACCGGCAGCGTGGCCGGGATGCAGGCGGGATATGGCCCCCACGTGTACAGCGTCGCCAAGGCCGCGGTCATTCATCTGTCGCGCGTGGCCGCCATGGAGCTCGGCGAATGGGGCGTGCGCGTCAACTGCATTTGCCCCGGAGGGATCGTGACGCCGATCTTCGCCAAGGCGCTCGGCCTCCCGCCCGAGAAGGCGGACGAGACGCTCGGCGCGGTGAGCGAGGCGCTGCGGCTCTTCCAGGCGATCCCGCGGCCCGGCCATCCCGCGGACATCGCTTCGGCGGCGCTGTTTCTCGCCAGCGACGAGTCGGCCTTCGTCAACGGCCACGCGATGGTCGTCGATGGAGGACTGACGGCCGGGCGCCGCTTCAGCGATGCGCAGGAGTCCTGGAACACGTTCCGCGACTTGATGGGAATTCCCCGGAAGGAGACTCCCCGCCCGAGCTGAGAAGCGCGCTACGAACGGGAGCCGGCGAGGCTCGCTCGAGCCGCGTCGGCGCTCGCCGGGCGGATGGTCCGGACGAGCTCGGCGAGACTCTCGCGGTCTCTCTCGTTTCGCACCGCGATCGAGAACTCGCAGTGCGTGACGACCGGGCCGAATCGCTCGAGGAGCTTGCGACCGATCACGTCGTAGGTCCCGACGACGACGAACTGGCGAAGCACGTCGTCGGTGATGAGGCGCGGCAGCTCCTCCCACCGTTGCGCGCGGGAAAGCACCTTCGCTTCGTCGGCGAGGTCGCCGAGGCCGCGGTGCTCGAAAGCCGCGAAGTAGCTCGGCGTCGATGCGTAGAACGCGATACGGGCGCGGGCGTCGCGAACCTTGTCTTCGAGGAGCGCCGCGTCGGGCGCGGCGGCGACGAGGGGCTTCATCGCCACGGCGAAGTCGCGCAGAGAGCGCCCCGCCCGCGCGGCGCCGGCGCGCACGGCGGGCAGCATCACGTCGGCGATGTAAGACGGCGTGCAGACTGGGTGCGGTCGGATGCCGTCGGCGACTTCACCCGCCACGCGGCACATGATCGGATTGACCGCGGCGAGATGAATGGGGATCTCGGGATGATCGATCGGGCCCGGGTTGAACAGCGGCACCACGAGATTCAGGCGATAATGCTCGCCGTGGAAATCGAGCGCCGTGCCGTTCTGCCAACAATCCCAGATCGCACGCACCGCCTGCACGTACTCGCGCATGTGCGGCGCCGGAGCCGACCAGGAGAGACCGTAGCGCCGCTCGATGTGACCCTTCACCTGCGATCCGAGTCCCAGCGTGAACCGGCCGCGCGAAAGCTTTTGGAGCGTCCAGGCGCTCATCGCCGTGACCGCCGGGCTGCGCGAAAAAGCGATCGCGACGGCGGTACCGAGCCGAAGCGTCGTCGTCGCCTGGGCGGCGAGCGCCAGGACCACGAAGGGATCCTCCTTCGTCTCCTCGACGACGAAACCGTCGTAGCCGAGGGCCTCGATCATCTGTGCGTCGCGCGCGACCGTATGAAGGTCGAGCGGCGTCTCCGGTGCGCGCAAGCCCGGGTCCACCTTGCCGAGGGGTAGCAGCGTCTCGAGCTTCATCGCGCCGCCGCCACCCGAGCGGCGCCGCGCACGCGCACCGGAAGCGACTCGAGCGCGTGATTGAGGAACGAATCGCGCCATTCGAGGCATGCGGTGGCAAGCTCGGCGCCGGCCAGCAAGGGAAGGAGCTTTGCGAAGGCGATCGCCCCTTCGAGGCGGGCGAGCGGCGCACCGAGGCAGAAATGGCGGCCATCGCCGAACGAGACCTGCTCGCCGGCGTTCTCGCGGCCGACGTCGAGGCGATCGGGGTCGGGAAAGCGCTCGGGGTCGCGATTCGCGGCGGCGACGATCGTCCGGCAGTGCTCGCCAGCGTGGATCGTGCGCCCGCGGATCTCGACGTCGACGCGAGGCTGGCGGGCCGTGAACTGTACGGGCGACTCGTGGCGCGTGAACTCCTCGACCGCGTTCGGCATGAGCCCGGGTTCGTCGCGTAGGCGAGCGATCTCGCCCGGAAACCGCAGCAGCGAGAGAACCCCGTTGCCGATGAGCCCCATCGTCGTCTCGTAGCCCGCCGAAAGGAGAAGCGCGGTGTTGCCGACGATCTCGTCTTCGGTCAGATGATCGCCCGCGACCTCGGCGGCGATCAGGCCGGAGAGGATGTCTTCGCGGGGCGCGGAGCGCCGCTCGCGGATCAGCGCGCGCAGGTAGGCATCGAGCTCGCCGACGGCCTGGTGACAGAGGGCCGCCTGGTCGGCCGTGATCGCGGGCTCGAAAGAGAGGTTCATCGACTGGGTCCAGTGGTGGAAGCGGTCGCGGTCGTCTTGCGGGACGCCGAGCATCTCGGCGGTCACGCGCACCGGAAGCGGAAATGCCAGGTCGCGAACCACGTCTAGGGTGCCGCGCTCCAGCGCCGAGGCGAGCAGCTCGTCGACGATGGCGTCGATCCGCGGCCGCACGCGCTCGACGGCGTTCGGCGTGAAGGCTCGGCTCACCAAGCCCCGAAGCCGGCCGTGATCGGGCGGATCCTTGAAGAAGAGCGACGTTCGCCCCATGCGGCTCATCGCGCCCGGCCCGAGGAGCTCCTCCTGCCGCTTCCAGAAGTCGCCCATGCAGAAGCGCGGATCCCGGAGGCAGGCCGCGACGTCGTCGTGACGGGTCAGTACCCACATGCCGAGCGGCGAGCGGTGCACCGGGTCTTCGCGGCGCATGTGCTCGTAGGTGCGCCACGGATCGGCGCGAAACCCCCGGGAAAGAGGATCGAAGCCGAAGGGCAAGTCATCGTTCGCCGATGCGGCCGTGCCGATTTCACTGGCGTTCATGCATTTTCCACGAGCGCGCCTTCCTTGGCTTCTGCGTCCATGGCGGCGAAGACTTCATCGAGCACGCGAAAGCCGCTCGCGGCGACCGGCCAGCCGCCATAATGCGCGAGGTGAATCAAGATCTCTTCGATCTTGGCCCGCGGAATGCCGAGGTTTCGCGCTCCGCGAAGATGGAGGCGGAGCTCGGCTTCACGGCCGAGCACGATCAGCGTCGTCAGCGTGATCATCGAGCGCTCCTGGAGCTCGAGCCCCGGCCGCGACCAGATCTCGCCCCAGGCGTA
>JBEVNX010000045.1:0-12613 GCA_040507895.1 Binatia bacterium
CAGTCGGAAGCTCTCCCAGTAGATGCGAGCCGAGGAAGCGCCCGCGCCCGGCAGCCAGTACAGCATGATGTTGTCGAGCATCTCGTCGCGCGTGAGCGCGTTCTCGGGATGGCCGTTGCAGTCGGTCCAGGACCAGAACTTCTCGAGGATCCACGCGCACTGTGCGACCGGCGAGTCAACCAGGCCGTAGCCGACCGTCTGAGGGCGGGTGCTCTGCTCCTTGGAGTAGCCGGAGTCCCAGTCCCAGTAGCGCTGGAAGCCGGCGAGCGCCGACTGCTCCTGCTCTGTTAGATCCTTCGTCACCGCCTCGCTCGGAGAGAGCAGCGGCATGTTGGTGTGCATGGCGATGCAGTGCTCGGTCTCCGACAGACCCATCGCGTGCGTCACCGCCGAGCCCCAGTCGCCGCCCTGCGCGACGTAGCGGTCGTAGCCGAGACGCGCCATGAGCTGGCCCCACGCGCGGCCAACGCGCTCGACGCCCCAACCGGGGGCGGGCGGCTTGCCGGAGAACCCGAAACCGGGCAGCGTCGGGCACACCACGTGAAAGGCATCGGCGGCGTTACCGCCGTGCGCGGTCGGATCGGTGAGCGGCCCGAGCACCTTCAGGAACTCGATCACTGAGCCCGGCCAGCCGTGAGTGACGATCATCGGCAGCGCTCGCTCGTGCTTCGAGCGCAGGTGGATGAACTGGATGTCGAGACCGTCGACCGTGGTGATGAACTGCGGCAGAGCGTTCAGCTGTGCCTCGCAGCGCCGCCAGTCGTATCGCGTGCGCCAGTACTCGCAAACCTCCTGCGTGTAGGCGAGCGGCACCCCCTGGCTCCAATCCTGCGGTGTCTCGCGATCGGGCCAGCGCGTTTCCTCGAGGCGCCGCTTCAGGTCGCGCAGGGCTCCGTCGGGGATCTCGAAGCGGAACGGGCGTATGTCACTCATCGCAGGCCTCCTCGTGTTGGTACGGGGCACGGGTTCGCCTGCGGCAGTAGACGTTCGAAGCGGCGCTCCGTCAAGCTTGCTTAGGCAACCACGGCACGAACGCGCTCGTCGAGCACTGGGAGGCACGGTACGCCCCTCCGCGGCTCCTCAACGCGTGGGACTCGGTCGCCGGAATGCCCGTGAGCTTGTGCAGGAACAGCCACATCGCCACCGGCCCGACGAGCGTCACCCAGCCATACGGCGCACCGATTCCCATGAGAACGTAAGCCCACCAGCGGCCATTCGAAGAGATAGTTCGGATGAGATCGGACGCGTCCGGTTGGTGAAGTTCGACAACAAGGGTAAAGCTTCTATTGGCGGCTCGAGTAGACGCTCACGGATTCCGCAAGTCGATCGAGGGCGCGATGAAGGACGATGCATTCACGTTCGAAGCAGCCGATGGCCAACGGATTCATGTCTACCGGTGGCTCCCTGTGAAACAGCCGCGGGCGGTGGTCCAGATCGTACACGGCGCAGCGGAGCATGCCGGGCGGTACGGACGGTTCGCCACTGCTCTGGTTGCCGCCGGGTATGCCGTCTACGCCAACGACCACCGCGGGCACGGCCGGACAGCCACACAATTCGGCTGCTACGGCGTCGCAGGCCTCGGTAGCTGGGACGCCATGGTTTCGGATGTCCGGCAGCTCACCGAGCACATTAGGTCTCGACACCCTGGCCTTCCGGTGGTGCTGCTCGGCCACAGTATGGGCGGGATGATCGTCCAAGACTATCTACAGCGCTTTGGCGCCGATCTTGCCGGAGCGGTGCTCTCGGGAACCACTGGCCGCGAGCTCCCCAACGTCGGCGAGATCCTGCCACTCCTAGAAGCCGAGATGAGCGCTGCGGGCCGTGACGCTAAGTCGGAGACTTTCCTCTCCATCTTCGCGAACTTCAACGAGCCGTTCGTCGGGCCCGATGCCACCGGACTGGAATGGCTCAGCCGCGACGCGGCGGAGGTTCGCGCCTACATCGACGACCCGTGGTGCGGCCAGCCGTTGTCGAATGGCTTCGTGCACGACATGTTGCTGGGCGCACGCAGGATGTGGGCGCCCGAGAACGAACGCCGCGTCGCCGTCGGCGGCCCGCTGCTCGTGTTCGCGGGCGACAACGATCCAGCGGGAGAGTTCGGAGAGGCGATGCGCGATCTCGTTGCGCGCTACGAAAGGTACGGGATCGCTCCGATCACGCTTCGGCTCTACCGGCAGGGGCGCCACGAGATGCTGAACGAGACCAATCGCGAGGAAGTACAGGCTGATCTCATCGCCTGGCTCGACGTCAACATCGCCCCGAGAAAGCACTGACCGGGAGCAGCGAGCGACGACAACCCCCCTCTCGCGTCAGTCGACGCGATCGGTCAGCCCCTCGACGTCGTACGACATGACGACGCGGTCATGGGTACGTCCCGCGCGGTCGATGACGAAATCTTGCAGCAGCGCTTCCGGGTGAAAGCCAAGGCGCTCGAAGGTGGCGATCGCTCCCTTTTGCTCGACAGTCATCTGAGCGACGATCTTGCGCAGACCCAGGTCTCGAGCGACTCCGAAGATTTCTCCCGCCAACACTCGCCCGAGCCCGTGCGACCGGTACGGGAGCCCCACCTGGATGCGAATCTCGCCGAGATGACGTTGCCAAGTGACCTGGTTGTAGTGAAGGCTCACGTACCCGGCCAGGTCTGCGGATGCCTCGGCGATGACCGTGACCGTGCGTTCCGCAGCGATGTTTTGCACCCATTGAGCCACGATCCTCGGATCGGTGATGTCGGCGCGGAGAAACAGGAGATCCTGCTCGGGCAGGGCGCGCGCGAAAGCCGTGATGCGGTCCGCGTCGGAAGCCGTCATCAAGCGGAGGGTGATCTCGGTCTTGTCATCGAGCGCTACGGTTCGGGGATAGTCTCGCTTCCGTTTCGCGGTTGGCATCGGTCACTCCTGTGTACGGCGGCGCCCGACTCCGTCACGCGGCAATACTCCCCATCGCGGAGAATCGTCAAGCGCGGTTTCTCGGACAGCGCGGTTTCTCGGTACCCCCTGCTTCGCGCCCCCGGCCCGAACACGCGCGAGCCTGCTGCGGGCATGCCAAGTCCGCTTGACCGGGAAGGTCAGCCTAACTAGTCCTTCGGGGGTCTTCACGCGGGATAGGAGGCTTACCATGATAAGCCATCAGTTGAATCGGCGGCTGACGACCCAAGATGCCTCATTCCTGTACTTCGAACGATCCAACCAGCCGATGCACGGTGTCGGGGTTGCCGTGTACGAGGGCCACATGACTCGCAGTGACGTCACTGAGACCATCGCGAGCCGGCTGCACGTCATACCGCGCTTTCGTCAAAAAGTCGTACCGGCGCCCTTCGCGATCACCCACCCGACGTGGGAAGACGACTCGGAGTTCGACATCGGCTACCACATTACCGAGGAGACGCTGCGTCCGCCGGGCAACGAGCGAGCGATGGCCAAGGTCATCGCGCAACAGCTGGTTCCACCGCTCGATCGCAACCGACCGCTATGGAAGATGGTCGTGGTCCACGGTCGTGGGGACGGTAACACCGCCGTGCTTTCCATGTTTCACCACGCCATGGTGGATGGCGTATCCGGCGTGGACTTGATGCTCGTCTTGCATGATCTCACACCTACTCCATCAGCTGCGCCGCCGTCACCGCCTTGGGAGCCGGCGCCGATGCCCGATGCGCTCACGCTGATGCGCGACGCCGTCAGGGATCAGCTCGTCGGTGCAGCGGAGCGCTGGACCGATCAGGCGTTCCACCCGGCCGAAGCCATCGCCCGCGCTCAGCAGGCCGCCAAGGCGTTGCTCAGCACGCTGCCGACCATGCTGCAGCCTGCACCGCGTACCCTGTTCAACGGCCCAATCTCCGACGAGCGAGACGTCGCCTGGGCAGCGTTTCCCTTTGCCGAGATCCGCGCCGTTCGCGGGCTGCTGAGCGGAACCATCAACGATCTCGTGCTAACCATCGTGGCCGGCGCCATCGGCAAGTATCTGCGCCACCACCAGGTGAATACGCAAAGCATGGAGTTGCGCGCGATGTGTCCGGTCAGCATGCGTGCGTCCGAAGGGCGCGGCGCGCTCGGCAATCAAGTTTCCATGATGATCGCGCCGCTCTACGTGGGCATCCTCGATCCGGTGGAACGGCTCACGGCCGAACGCGAGGCGATGGACCAGCTCAAACAGCAAGACCAAGCGGGCAGTCTGTTCGCGATGACCCGGCTCGGCGAGTCCGCTCCGGCGTGGGTGCAAGCGTTTGCGGGGAAGATCGAGATGCCCAACACCCTGTTGAACACGGTGTCGACGAACGTTCCAGGTCCGCAAATCCCGCTTTACATGGCGGGCCACAAGGTGCTCTCGAGCTACGGGTGCGGAATGCTCTCGGCGAACATCGGCCTCTTCAACGCGATCATCAGTTACAACCAAGTCCTGACGATCGGGGCCACGGTCGATCCGCGGCAAATCCCGGATGTATGGTTCTACGCCGATTGCCTGAAAGAGTCGTTCGCCGAGCTGCGTGAAGCAGCCGATCGGGCGGCGGCGACGGCGGGGGTAGCGGGCGTTGCGGATGCAGGGTGGCCCAAGCCCAAGGCGGCCTCGGCGTCGCGCCACTAGGCCGTCTCGTCGGCTGCGTGCCTGGGGCATACGTGCCCAAGAGCTCGCCGGACCAATCGATCAACCATTGACCATCGGGCATGGCAAAGACGACGGAGGTGCACCGTGTACAAACTGATCGGCATCCTCAAGCGACCCGAGGGCGTGAGCATCGAAGCGTTTCACCAATGGTGGCTTCAGGAGCACGCAACGCTCGTCAAGCGGTTTCCCGGACTCAAGAAATACGCGATCAACCTGGCGACGACCGGCGATCAGCGCTACGACGGCGTGGCGGAAGTCTGGTTCGACAGCCAGCAGGACCTGGAGAGAGTCTTCTCCACCCGAGAAGGACAGGCCGCACGACAGAGCGCTACGAGCCATTCCGGGGAGCTCACCATCCTGTTCACGCAGGAGCATGTGATCGTGAACGGCTAGGACCAAGCGCGAAAAGCGTCGATCTTAGGCGTTGGCCGCCCTTTCAGTTCTCCGGCGGAACGCCCGCGTTACGGTCCCGGCGGCGCTGCCCTAGGCTCGGAAGCCCGGTCGGGAATAAACACGCCCGCTGAGGCGTCTCTTGAGCACGGAGCTCGCGGACGAACCCATCGCAACGCTTCGAGTGGCTGGGTGACGAGACGGAGCACCGCCCTAAACCGCCAACACCGAGAGGTTCGATCTTTCTCGTTTGTCAGTGGCGAGGTACAGGAACGTGGCGAACGCGGAACACCCGACTCGACCGGTCGATAACAGGGCTTTCTCCTCCTCAGGCATCGGGCGCCGCATCGTTCAGCGGTTGAAGCGCGGCTTGCGCTTTTCCTGGAACGCCTTCATGCCCTCCACGGCATCCGAGTGATGGTCGGTGACCGCCGTCTTCGCCGCGATCTCGTCGAGCGCCTGCGCAAACGTCAGCTCGGCGGCGTTGTAGATCGACCGCTTCAGCATGCGCATCGCCACCTGAGGTCCTTCCGCGAGTTCTCGCCCAAGATCCATCGTTCGTTGCCCGAGCTCAGCGGGCGGGACCACCTCATGGACGAGGCCGAGCTCGAGCGCCTCGGCGGCCGAAACGATCCGTTTTCGCATGAGGAAATCAATCGTCTTCGCGACGCCGATCAGCTGCACGAGAAGGAACTGCCCGCCCTCGTCAGGCAGGAATCCGAAGCGCAGCGTCGCGCTCCCGAGCTTCGCCTCCGTGGAGGCGATGCGAAAGTCGCAGGCGAGCGCGAGCGAGAGGCCGGTCTGGATCGCCACCCCGTTGATGGCGGCGATCGTGAGCTTGTCGAGATTCCTCACTGCCACGTTCAGCGGTTGCGAGAGCGCCCGAAGACCGTTGTACGTTCCGGTGGGGTGATTGTGTCCCGCCGGGATGGCGGGGACGAGCGCGCGGGCTCCCGGGTACTCCAGGGCGCGACCGGTGATGTCGTCTCCGGCGCTGAACGCTCTTCCGGAGCCGGTGAAGACGATGACCCGGACCGCGTCGTCCATCTGCGCCTGGAGAATGGTCTCTACCAGGTCTCGCTTCATGTGCTGCGTCATGCCATTCAGTCGCTCGGGCCGATCGAGCGTCAGGATGGCGATGCCGGGATCGTGCATCGATACTTCGAAGCCGCGAAACTTTCCGGTTTCCATGCTCCTCTCCGAATCTGTCTCCGGGATGGGGTTCCTCGTGGAGGCACTCTCTTCTTAGGGCCTGCTCCTCGAGGCCGTCAACGTTGTTACGACGGGCCCCCGACGGGGACTAGCGCCGGCTCGGTCTTGACGTGTCGAGGGGTTGCGAGCGACGACGACGCGGTGGAGAGAAAACCATGCAACCCCTGATCATCGAAGCGGCGATCAACGGCGCGACCCGCAAGCAATCGAACCCGCACGTACCACGCTCGTTCGAGGAGATCGTCGCCTCGGCGCGCGCCTCGCTCGACGCCGGCGCGTCGGTCGTCCACCACCACAACGACGAAGGCTTGCGCGAGCCGCGCCACGCCAGCGCTCCCTACCGAGATACCTGGACGGCGATCTACGAGCACGCGCCTGATGCCGTGCTCTATCCGACGATGGGGGGTGGCGGGTCTCACACGACGATTCGTGAGCGCTACGCGCACGTCGAAGAGCTGACGGATGCCGGCCTCCTCCGCATGGCCGTCATCGATCCCGGCTCGGTGTCACTCGGCCCGGTTGACGACCAGGGTCTCCCCGCGGCGGTCGAGCTCGTCTACCAGAACACGTTTGCCGATGTCCGCTACATGGCGGATCGCTGCCTCGAGCGCGGCCTTGCCGCCCACGTCTCGATCTTCGAGCCCGGCTTCCTGCGCGTCGCGCTGGCCTATCACGCCGCCGGCCGCCTTCCGCCGGCGAAGATCCAGCTCTACTTCGGCGGCCCGGCCACGCCCTTCGGCCTGCCGCCCACGGCCGTAAGCCTCGACGCCTATCTTGCGATGCTCGCGGGCTCCGATCTGCCGTGGATGGTGGGGGTGATCGGCGGCGACGTCTCCTCGACCCTCGCCGAGCTCGCGATCGAGCGAGGCGGGCACGTGCGAATCGGCCTCGAGGACTACGCCGGTCCCACCCAGCCGCGAAACCAGGAGCTCGTCGCTGCGATCGCCAGGATGGCGAGAAGGCGCGGGCGACCCATCGCAACGTGCGCCGAAGCGGCGCAGATCCTTGGAGCAGGGAGAAACAATCGATGAGCGACGACGCCGCCCTCCGCCTCCGCTACTTTCCCTTTCCCGGTCGCGCCGGCGCCATTCGCGACACGCTCCGCATCGGTGACGTCGCCTTCGAGGACTTCCACGTGCCGCTCGATCGCTTTCAGGAGCTGAAAACGTCGGGCGAACTCCCGTTCGAATCCCTTCCGGTCCTCGACGTCGTGACCTCCGGGAGGACGGTGAGCGCCGCGCAAAGCAATGCCATCTTGCGGTTCGCCGGGCGCCGGGCCGGCCTCTACCCGGTAGACGACGCGGTGCGGGCGTTGAAGGTGGACGAGGCGCTGGACCTGGGAGAGGACCTTTACGGAATCATCGCCCCCAGCATCGCCGAGCAGGACCCCGAGCGGCGGATCGCGATGCGCAAGCTCCTCGCGGAAGAGACCCTCCCCCGCTGGGTCGGCTTTCTTGAGCGGCTTCTCGTCGCCAACGGCCGCACGGGCTTCGTGGTGGGAGACTCCCTGACGGTGGCGGACCTCAAGCTCTACTGGGTCGTCGACAAGCTCACCAACGGAACCCTCGACGGGATCCCCCGAACCCTGCTGGATCGCTTCGTCGCGGTGACCGCCTGGCGCAAGAACGTCACAGCTGTCCGCGAATCCCGCTTGGCAGCGGCCGCGGGTAGCGGAACGTTACGGCGTGGCTGAAGTCTGGTTCGACGACAAGAAAGACCTCTAGAAAATCTTCTCGACCCGAGAAGGCAGGCGGCACGGCAGAACGCAACGAGCCACTTGTTCCGCGAAAAGCACGTGATCGTGAGGGGCAAAACGATGTCGCGGCCCCTCGGATTCAACGCGTCGCGTTGCACGCCGCCTCGATGAAGGCGAAGCGACGCGGTCCGCCGTGCTGCGAGCCGCGCTCCTTTGCTGCAGGCTCTCTCGGATCCATGTAGATCTCGCGCGGCATGGCGCCGACCATCACGAAGACCATGCCGTCGGCCGGCTCGACGTGGATCCATTGACCATAGGCGCCGAGCGCCATGAACGAGCCGGGGTGATGCACCCACCACAGGTACCCGTAGCCGGTAAAGGCCGAGGTATCGAGCCGCGGCCGCGCGCCGATGTCCTTGTGAAAATTGGGCGCCGATGGTGCCGTCGCCTCCGCGGTCCATCCCTCGGGCAAGACGCGCACGCCATCCTGGGTTACGCCGTCATTCAGCATGAGCTGACCGAACCGGGCATAGTCGCGCAGCGAAGCACCACAGCAACTGCCCGTGATCTCCTGGCCGTCGTCCGATTCGAGCATGAAGTAGCCGTCCTGCTCCATGCCGGCCGGTCCCCAGATTTTCTCGGCGCAGTAGTCGGCTACGGTGCGGCCGGTCGCCTTCGTCAGGATGAGGCTCAAGAGAAAGGTGTCGCCGGTGTTGTAGTAGAACTGCTCGCCGGGCGGATCGATGCGCTGCAGCGTCCTCAAATACTTCGCGATATAGCCGGCTGTCCGCTCGGCGATGGGCTTGATGTAGTGGCGTGCGACGTCGGCGTTGAGGTCCTCGTAGTCTTCCGTCCAATTGATCCCGCCGGTCATGTTGAGCAAATGGCGCACCGTGACTCCGTCATAGGCGGTACCGGCGAAGTCAGGCAGATACTTGGTCATCGGATCATCGAGGCTGGCGATGAGGCCGTCATGCAGCGCCGCCCCTACGAGCGAGGACGCGATCGACTTCACCATCGACGAGGATTGCCAGCGCCGTTCCGGGTTCAGACCGAGAGCATAGCGCTCGAGCAGGATCTCCGCGCGTTTGAGGACCAACAGCCCACTCAGGTGCTCATCGCGCATCAGGTCGTTCGGGTCGCAGCTGCGTCCCTGATCCTGAAAGCGCACGTCGAGCTCGCGCCGGGCGCGCTTGAATTCGCTCACGCGCTTGCCCCGCGGGATCGGCCGCGTCGCGAAGATGCGGTCCCAATGCAAAAAGCCTTCTGCCTGGATGGTCGGCGACCAGAGCAGAAAGTCCGCTCCCAGAAGCCTCGCCAACCAGCGCTCGTTGGATGCCGATGGTGTTTGAGCCGTCATCGCGTACCTCCCGACACGTGCGCCCAGCGATACGATGAATCACCCGGGCTTCCCTGCTTGGGGTGCGCGTCGAAGCTACTCATTGCTATGGCTTTAGGCAAAGCGAGTCGACCTGCGGCCGTTCGCGGAGAAAACGCTTTCGCTCCATTCGGCCACGTGCCCGCAGCGGAGCTCGCCACGGCTATCGTCGCTCGGCGCGATGGCGCGTTCGAACAACAGATTGTCGCGTTGGATCAAGGGCCTAGCCGCCCGACAGCGCTAGGATGGCGCCTTGCTCTCGGGGAACGGACCCGGCGTGCTTTCCAACGCCTTCGAGCTTTCGACCATTCTGCGCGCGGGCCCCGATGGGCTGACGCGGGTCATCACCCGCTGCTCGTCGCACGAACACGAATCGGTGCTGTTCGAAAGCTTCGAAGCGGAGCTCGTCGTGCTGCGCCGATGGGCCGAGTGCCATCGCCGAGTGCTTGGCTTCGCGCCGTCGTGGAACTCGCATGCCTGCTAGTCGCGCGCACGATTTGGTGCTCGAGATGGTCACGACCACCAAGGGCATCTACTACAATCCGCAATGGATCGAGTGGGCAGACGCCTGGCTCTCGGGCCGGGATCGCAGTGCCGTTTCCGCCGAGCGCATCGTTCGGCGAATTCGCGATCTCCAAGGCCCCGAATGCCAATCGGATCTGTTCGAGGACGTCGCTCGATGCGGCCTGCGCGAGCTGGGCAACCTGGTGGCCGCGTTGCCGAGCGGGATCGCGTTCGCGGTGACCTTGGCGGCGGCGGATGTAGCTGGCAACCCGGAAGACTCGCAGGCCGCCCTCGATGCTGCCGGGGCGATGATCCGATCGTTCGAGTACCTTAGACGGCTCCACGGGCGAAAAGTTGCCGAAGCTTTGGGCAGCTGAGTTCGAGCCTCTTCCCGCGGGCCATTCCACCAATCTTCAAGAGCGCGACGCTGCGGCCGCCTCGAAGTTGGCCCGCGATACCACCCGGCAAGTCGGTGAGCAGGTGATCGGCCTCACACGCACGATCCTAGCAAGCGCGATCGAGGTCCCGGGGAGCGTGGCCCGTACCGCGGTCCGGGCGACGGCCGACGTCACGATCGAAGTCATTCAGTCGGTGCGCTCGACGGCGTCTGCGCTCTTGGTGGCTCCCGCGGACTACGAGCCCGAGGTCGCCGACTCTCGAAGGACTAACGGAGGCTCAACCGACCTGGCTGCATGAGCCGGGATGGGCGACCCAAGCGCCTCAGACCGTGACAGCGGCACTTGCGTCTGGTCGCCAGCTAGCCCAAGAGGGTCTAGTTCCCTTTTGTCGGTGGCCACGAATGCTTTGTCCACATCTCGAGCACCCGGGAAGCACCCCGCCCACGAGTGCCGTTTGCGATGAGTGCATCGCCCTGGGCGATCGCTGGGTCCACCTCCGCGCGTGCCTGGCCTGCGGTCACGTTGGATGCTGCGACAGCTCGAAGAACAGGCACGCGACGGCGCACTTCCGGATGACCCGCCACCCGGTGATCCGCTCGTTGGAGCCGGGAGAGCGCTGGCTCTGGTGCTACGTGGACGAGGTCGTCGTCGAGCAAGGCTGACGGACACATCCTGCAGCGCGACTCGCCGGAGACGGCGTCGGCGTTCCATCAGTTCGTGGCCGCGCTGCTGGCGGAACGCCTCAAGCACGCCAACGAGACCCTTCGCGTGCTGCTCGACTGAGGAATCGAGCGGAAAGCACGGACGAGCTCCCCGCGCTCATGCACGCCGATGGCTCGAGAACGAGACGCCGCCGGCGTCGTCACTCCAGATCGATGAGAAGCATGCCGCCTCGGGCGTTCGGGACGACCCTCTCGCGCAACCACACCCGGGCTCAGCCTGAGCGCGCACGCCGGATCGTCAAATGCCACATGAAATACACTGAAAGGCTGGTCGGTCTTCTACGAATCCGCTACCGGTGAAGGCACGGCCACTTGCGACAACGGTCAGAGTGTCCCCGTGACCTTACGAGCGATAGGAGGCGGCCTCACGGCGGGCAAAGTCAACATCGTAGACGGCATCGGGGATGTCTCCGAGGTGAACAACATCGATGAGGTGTTCGGCAAGTACGCATCTGCCGAGGCGAGCGCCGGAGCGGGTGGCGCGGCCGCCGCAAGTGTGGTGACCAAGGGACCGGTTTCGATCGCCCTTTCGGGGAAGGGACAGGGCAGCTCGGATTCTCCTTCGGCGAATTCGTCATCGAAAGGGCGCAGGTCATGAAGGGAAGGTAGAGAGCCCCGGGCTCGGACTCTCGAACGCCGCCTAGCATTCGACGAATTCGCCGGCGGCCCGGAAGTCCAGCGAGGTCGCAAGAGCTCGCTCGTGGCGCTCCGGTCCCCGGACTTTGCAGATGCAGTCCCGCGGTATGGAAGACAAGGGGTGCCCCAGATGCGGCCGAAAGTGATCCTGCAGCTCTATCCGATGCTTCCTGCCGATGGGGAGGAAGGTCGCCGGCGCGCGCGGCCGGTCGGTCGCGATGCGCGCCTCTACCAGCGCGTCCTCTTCGACTGGCTCGACATCATCAAGGCAGCCGACGAGATGGGCGTCTGGGGCGCTTCGACGATCGAACATCATCTGCATTCGGAAGGCTACGAGGTCGGGCCGAATCCCGGCATTCTCAATGCCTGGTGGGCGGGCCAAGTGAAGCACATGCATGTCGGAGCACTTGGCTACGTGATGGCTACGCAGGACCCGATCCGCGTCGCCGAGGAGACGGCGATTCTCGACCATCTGACGCGTGGAAGATACTTCGTCGGCTTCGCGCGGGGCTACCAATCGCGCTGGACGAACATTCTCGGCCAGTTCTCCAACACGGTCGCCACCGTCTCCGACGGCAGCGCCGACGACCTCAAGAACCGTGACATCTTCGAAGAACGCGTCGCCATGGTTCTGCGTTGCTGGGAAGAAGATTCCGTCGTCCTGGACGGCAACTACTACCAGGCGCCCTTTCCGCTCGACACAGGCGTGCAGAAGTACCCGGCGGTGCGCATCGCGAGCGAGGCCGGCGGGGCGGGCGAGATCGACGACGCCGGCAACGTGCGGCGCATCAGCGTGGTGCCGCCGACCTACCAGAAGCGTCGTCCGCCGATCTTCGTCGCCACTTCGAGGAGCTTCGACTCGGTGCGCTATTGCGGTCGCAACGGCTTCATTCCCACGTATTTTTCCAAGCTCGACTCGATCCGCGAACAGGCGCAGCTCTACGTCGAGGAGGCGGCGAAGCGTGGCGAGCGCGTGACGCTCGGACAGCGCCAGAACGTCGTGCGCTGGCCGCACATTGCCGGCAGCATGGACGAATGCGATCGCATGATCCGCGACTACGACATCGACATCTACAAG
>JBEVNX010000050.1:0-6033 GCA_040507895.1 Binatia bacterium
TGCCGCTCATCCTGAAGCTCAACAGCCACGACGTGCTCTACGACGAGAAGGACCCGTGCTCGTCGGTGACCGGCAGCGTCAAGGAAGCGCTGCGGCTCGGCTGCGCGGCCGTCGGCTTCACGATCTATCCCGGATCGTCCCGCAGCCGCGAGATGTACGAGCAGCTGCGCGAGATCACCCAGGAGGCCAAGAGCGTGGGGCTCGCGGTCGTCGTCTGGTCGTATCCCCGCGGGTCGAGCCTCAGCAAAGAGGGGGAAACGGCGATCGACGTCGTCGCCTATGCGGCGCACATCGCCGCCGAGCTCGGCGCCCACGTCATCAAGGTCAAGCTACCGTCGGCGCACCTCGAGCTCGCCGAGGCGAAGAAGGTCTACGAGAAGGAGAGGATTAGGATCACGACGATCGCCGAGCGCGTCCGCCACGTCGTGCAGAGCACGTTCGACGGCCGGCGCATCGTGATCTTCTCGGGCGGCCCGGCCAAAGGCGATCAGGACATCTTCGAGGAAGTCCGCGGCATCCGCGACGGCGGCGGCTTCGGGTCGATCATGGGGCGCAATTCGTTCCAGCGGAAGAAGCCCGACGCGGTGAAGTTCCTCGACACCGTGATGAGGATCTATTCCGGGGAGCTCAAGTAGCGCTCTCGCTCCACAACACCCTGACCGGCCGCGTCGAGCCGTTCGAGCCGCTCGCTCCGGGCAAGGTCGGCGTCTACGTCTGCGGGGTCACCGTCTACGACCGCTGCCACGTCGGGCACGCGCGCGTGTTCGTCGCCTTCGACATTCTCCACCGCTGGCTGCGCGCGCGCGGCTTCGAAGTGACGTTCGTGCGCAACATCACCGACGTCGACGACCGCATCATTCAGCGCGCGCAGGCTGACGGGATTCCGGCCGCCGCAGTCGCGGAGCGCAACGTCGTCGAGTTCCGTCGCGACGTCGCCGCTCTCGGCTGCCTGCCGGCCACCTACGAGCCGCGCGCCACCGAGTGGGTGCCGGCGATGGTCGATCTCGTGCGCCGGCTCGAGGAGCGCGGCCTCGCCTATGCGACCGAGGACGGGATGTACTTCTCCGTTCGGGGCTTCCCGCACTACGGCAAGCTTTCCAAGCGCCGGCTCGAAGACATGATCGCCGGCGCGCGCGTCGAGGTGGATGAGCACAAGCGCGATCCGATGGACTTCGCGCTGTGGAAGGCGGTCACGGCCGAGCGCGAGGCGGCCGGCGAGCCGGCGTGGCCGAGCCCGTGGGGCCGCGGACGCCCCGGCTGGCACGTCGAGTGCTCGGCGATGTCGACGGCGCTCCTCGGGCAGCCGTTCGATCTGCACTGCGGCGGCGAGGATCTCATCTTCCCGCACCACGAGAACGAGATCGCGCAGTCCGAGGGAGCGACGGGTACGCCGTTCGCGGGAGCCTTCTTGCACAACAGCTTCGTACGCATCCACTCAGAGAAGATGTCGAAGTCGCTCGGCAACGTGTTCGCCATCCGCGACATCGTCGAGCGGCTGCCGCCGGAGGCGCTGCGCCTCTTCTTGGCGGCGGCGCACTACCGGAGCCCGATGGACTTCTCGCTCGAGAGCATCGAAGAGAGCTTCCGCGCTCTGGTGCGTCTCTACGAGACGCTGGCGCGCGCGGCGGCGGCCGGCGTCGCCGCACCGACAGGTTCGGTCGGCGTGCTGCCGACGACGCCTCGCCTCGAGCCGTTCGTGGCCGCGCTCGACGACGATCTCAACACCGCGCGAGCGGTCGCGGTGCTCTTCGATCTGGTTCGCGAGCTGAACCGCCTGCTCGACGCGCGGGATCTCGAGGGAGCCCCTGCGGTGCGTCGCGATCTCGCGGCGGCTGCGCGGGTGCTCGGGATCGGTGATCAACCCGCCGAGGACTTTCTGGCGACCGAGCGAGCGCGCGCATTGCGCGCGGCGCAGAAGAGCGTCGAGGACGTCGAGGCATTGATCGCCGAGCGTGCTGCAGCGCGGGCTTCCAAGCAATGGCAGCGGGCCGACGAGCTTCGCCGCCGCCTGCTCGACGCCGGCATCGCGCTCGAGGACGGCGCGGCGGGCACGACCTGGCGCCCGGCGAGCTGGGGAATCGAGCCTCCGGCCCGCAAGGGGGCGGCGCGATGAGCCCTCCGGCGGAGCTCCACGAGCGCACGGTCGTCATCGACGCGCGGCCGATCCCAAGCGATCGCTTGGAGGTCCGCGCCGAGCTCCGCGACGTTCGCAAGGTCGGCATGCCCGAGGTCCTCGGGCGGCAGCGTCCGCCCGGTGTCGTCCACCACATGATCCTCGAGGCCGTGCTCGACCGAGATCTCGTCGTGCGGGCAATCGACGCGCGCATGGAAACGATCCCGTTCGAGCCGAGCGAAAAAACCAGGGGAGAGGGCTGCCGGCACATCTTGCCCAACTATCAGCACCTGCTCGGCACCCGGATCGACGCCGGCTATGCGGCGCACGTCAACGAGACTGTCGGTGGGCCGCTCGGCTGCTTCCACATTCTGTCGATGGCCCAGTGCCTACCGCTGGCGGTGCGCGCGGCGTCCGGACGGCTATGCGCCGGGGCGCGGCTCATGCCGGCGGGAGGGCGCTCGGCGGTGCTCGACAGTTGCGCTTCGTGGGCGGCCGACAGCCCTCACTGGGGCGAGGCGCGCGAGACCGAGGGGACCGGGTTCCGCAAGCTACGCCGAAGCGTCCGCATCGGCGCGACCACCGACGAGCGCATGCGCCTCGGTATGGCGGCCGAGCTCACGGATCAGGTCGAGGAGGTCCCAGCGATTCGTGCGGCGCTCTCGCTCTGGCTAGAGGTCCCGAAGTTCACGATCCTCGAAGCCCGCGCGAGCCTCTCGGGCGCGCCGTTTGCGCTCTGTCCGGCGACGGGCGCCCGGGCGCCTCAGCTAGAGGGTCTGTCGATCGCCAAGGGATTCACCGGGGCGGCTCTCGATCGCATCGCCGGGCCGGCCGGCTGCGCGCACCTGGCGGCGCTGGTGATCGCCGTCACCCCGGTCATTCCGCAAGCATCGGGCGCGCTCGCCGCGTTCCTCAAGCAGTCGCCGGACGAGATGCTGCGGAGCCGCGCCGGGGCGCCGCAAGTGGACAGCTGCCACATGTGGCGGGCTGAGGGCCCTCTGGTAAATCTGAGGAGCCGGTCCGGTTAGTCGCGCCCGACGCGCGGCTCACCTGCTGGCCGGGGACGGGGAGCGGACTTCCGGAGCGCTCGCCTCGATGCCCGGAATGGGTGTAACCTTTTCGTACTGCTCGGTTCAGGGCAGGAGGAGGAGAGGGAACGCATGAGAGGATTTCTTCGAATGGTGGTGCTCGTTCTCGCGTTCGCCTGGCTCTCGCTCGCCGCGAAGAGCGCGGCCGCGCAGAAGGTCTACAAGTGGACCGATAAGGACGGAAAGGTCCACTTCTCCAACGTGGGCCCGGGAGCGGAAGGAAGCACGGAGGAGGGCTCGGGCGTGTCCGGCATCGAGGCGCAGAGCGCGGCGCCGGCCCCCGCCGAGCCGACGGGAGACGTGGCGGGCGCGCCGGAGGAACCTTTGGCGGCGGCGCCCCAGGAGCCGGGCGCATCCGGTGACTCCTCGAGCACCATCTCCGAGGAGGCGTTCTCCTCGCAGGTCAGCGCCACTCGCATGCGGCTGAAACGCGAGCTCGCGGCGGCGAAGGAGCAATCGCAGCAGGCCGACGAGCAGCTCGCGGCTCTCAAGAAGGAGCTAAATGAGCCGACCCGCATCGGGCTCGAGATCCTTCAGAAGGCCTATGGACC
Source organism: Binatia bacterium (assembly GCA_040507895.1). GTDB lineage: Bacteria > Desulfobacterota > Binatia > JACPRU01 > JACPRU01 > JBEVNX01. The sequence continues at coordinate 3,753 of JBEVNX010000050.1, forward strand.
GGATCAGCGCATCGGCAGCGAGGAGGACGCGCTGCGCAAGCAGAAGCACGATGCCGACGCGCGCATCGAGGAGATCCGCAAGCAATACGCCGACCTCCAGGCGGAGGCCGTGAAGCGCTTCGGACATCAGCCGTCGTGGTGGCTGCCGCTCGACTAGCGACCCGGAGTCAGGCTACGCGGTAGGGGATTTCGCCTCCGTCGAGGAGCGCGCGGAGCGCCGTCGCCACGCCTTCCGCGATCTTGGCGCCGAGCGCGGGGTGCCACCCGGCGGCGTGCGGGGTGAGGAGGATCCGCGGCCCGGCGTAGCGCTCGAGGTCGGCGGGCTCTTCGGGAAACACGTCGAGGCCGAGGCCTGCGAGGTGTCCCGCTCGCACGGCGGCCACCGCCGCCTCCACGTCGAGGAGGGGACCGCGCGCCGTGTTCACCAGCACGGCCCCGCGGCGGAGCATGTGGACCTCGTCGCTGCCGACCATGCCGCGATTGGCGGCCGTGAGGTCGCAATGGAGGGTCACCACGTCGCTCTCCTTGAGGACTTGACCGAGACTGACGCCGGCCGGAAGCCGCGGATCACAGCGCAGCACCCGGGCGCCCATCGCCTCGAGCAGCGTTGAGATCCGCGAGCCGATCACACCGACGCCGACGACGCCGACCGTGCCGAGGAGCGTGGCGCCGTATTCCGCGAGGCGTTTTCGCTCCCATCTTCCGCCGAGCGCGGCTTGCTGGAAGCGACCAAGCCGGCGCGTCAGCGAGAGCATCATGCCGAGCGTCGTCTCGACCACGGCGTCCCGCCGCGCCAGCGGCAGACGGGCGCACGCGATGCCCCGATCGCGGAGCGCTCCGAGGTCGATCTGGTCGAAGCCCGAAGTGGTGGTGATCACCAGCCGGCAGCGGTGCAGCCGCGCCGCCGCGGCTCGGTCGACGCGCACGGTGCTCGGTACCACGAGCACGTCCGCCTCATCGAGCGGAGCGCGCGGGCCCGCCATCGCGGTCGCTTCCACGCTTGCCGGCAGGCCGGCCAAGTCGGCTTCCTCGTACTCCGACCAGCCCCAGCGCAGCAGCCTCATGCCGGTCTTATAGGCCCCTTTCGTTCGGCCGCACAGAACCCTAGAGTCGATTCGTGCGCCTCGAGGTGAAGGAACGGCTCGCGGACGTTGCGCCGGAGGATTGGAACGCGCTGGTCGGGGACGGATCAGCCTTTCTCGAGTGGGAATGGCTGTCTTCGCTCGAAGACGCCGGCTGCGTCTCCGCTCGCACCGGCTGGCTGCCGCAGCACCTGACCTTGTGGAACGGCCGTGAGCTCGTCGGCGCTTGTCCTCTCTACGTCAAGGCGCACAGCATGGGAGAGTTCGTCTTCGACCATGGCTGGGCGGAGGCGGCGGAGAACGCGGGCATCGCCTACTACCCGAAGCTGCTGGTCGGAGTGCCGTTCACGCCCGCCACCGGCGCGCGCTTTCTCAGCCGCCCGGGGTGCGACCGCGTGAGTGTGGTCCGCGCGCTCGGTGAAGCGCTCAAGGGCGTGTGCCGGCGCAACGGATTCTCGTCGGTCCACGTGAATTTTTGCCTGGGTGACGAGGTCGCGGCGCTCACGGAGTGCGGCTTCGAGCACCGCGAGGGCTACCAATATCAGTGGACGAACCTGGGATGGCAGACCTTCGACGACTACGTCGCGGCCCTGAAGACGAAGCGGCGGACGCAAGTTCGTCGCGAGCGCCGCGAGCTCGGTGAACAAGGCATCGCGATCGACGTGAGGGAAGGAGCGGAAGTCCCCGCGGACTTGCTGGCGACGATGTTCCGGCTCTACCAGTCGACGATCGACAAGCTCTACTGGGGGCGCCAGTACCTCAACTCGCGGTTCTTCGATCTGGTCGGCGAGCGCTGGCGCCGGCGCCTTTGTCTCATCGTCGCCCGCAGGGGCGACCAAGTCGTTGCGGGCACCTTCAACGTGCGCAAGGGGGGCGTGCTTTACGGCCGGTACTGGGGAACGTTCGAAGAGCTCCGCTTCCTGCACTTCAACGTCTGCTACTACGCGGCGATCGAGCACTGCGTCCGGCAAGGCATGGAGCGGTTCGAGCCGGGGGCGGGAGGCGAGTTCAAGCACCTGCGCGGCTTCGACGCGGCCGAGACGCAGAGCATGCACTGGATCCGCGACCCCCGCTTCCGCGACGCGGTGGCGGACTATCTCGACCGCGAGCGCGCGCACGTGGCCGGTGCGATCGCATGGTTCGACGACAACACGGCGCTCAAGCGCGAGCGCTGATTGATGTCGCTGGACGTCGGTCCG
>JBEVNX010000079.1:0-26657 GCA_040507895.1 Binatia bacterium
ACGCGCCTGCGCGACGCCCGTTCCTGCAGCAGTGCCCACTCGAAAGGCAGTCGTCTCTCCGGCACGTACGCAAAGACTCCGTGAAATGTTCGGGGTCACGCGGATTCCGACCGCGAGTAGTCGATCGGCCGCGTGGCATCTCTCTTGCTCGTCTCGCCGCAAGCGGATCCGTCCGCTCACGACTCACAAGGAAAACCCAGGGAGGAAGCATGAAGCTGAGGAAGGCAATCATCTCATGCGCGATCATCGGGCTCGGGGCGTTGCCGTCGCTGGCGACGGCCGAGGAGGCGCCCCCACCCCAGCCAGCGCCCGCACCCGCTACGGAACCTTCGAAGACGCTCGATGAACGGGTCACGGACATCGAGAAGCAGATCGAGCGCATCGCCGACTTCGAACTGAGCGGCATGATCTACACGTCGTACCTCTGGAACTTCAACGAGCCCGACAATCGCCAAAACTCGCTGCGCTCGCTTGATAACCAGGACAATACCTTCGGCTTAGACCTGTTCCAGCTCGGCATCGGCAAGAAGGGCCCCGGGGGTCTGTCGGCCTTTATCAAGCTCGACGTTGGAAACACCGCGAGCCGCATCGGCGCGGATTGGTCTGGCAATGGACAGTTCACCGGCGTCACCGGCGATTCGGGCGATTTCGAGATCGAGGAGGTCTACGCCAACTACGCACCCGACTGGTCTCACGGCCTGTCGGCGAAGTTCGGCAAGTTCGTCACCCTGCTCGGCGCCGAGGTGATCGAAGCGCCGCTCAACATGAACTATAGCCGATCGTTCTTGTTCGGCTTCGCGATCCCCTTCACGAATACCGGTCTGATGTTCAACTACCCCATCACGGATTCCTTGCAGACCAACCTCGGCGTGGTGAACGGCTGGGACAACGTCGCCGACAACAACAACGGCAAGACGTTCATGGGCAACGTCGCCTGGACGGCGAACCCGCATTTCTCGCTGATCGTCAACGGCATCTTCGGGCCCGAGGAGAACGACACCAGTAGTCACCCCCGTGGAGTCGCAGACGTCGTCTCCACGATCACCTTCGATCCGGTGACGATCTCACTCAACGGCGACTACGGGAGCGAGGGCGCCGCGGCGCTCAACGGCGACACCGCCGAGTGGTACGGCTTCTCCGGCGTCGTCGGGGTAACGCTCAAGGATCTCATCTGCCTTCCCGCGGGCGCCTACGTCCGCGGCGAGGTCTTCCGTGACCAGGGCGGCTTCCGAACGGGCACCGACCAGACGCTCTGGGAGATCACGTTCACCGGCAAGTACTTTCTCACCGAGAAGCTGACCATCTGGGTGGAGTACCGCCACGACGGCTCGGACGAGAGCGTGTTCACCAAGAACGGCACGATCGACACCTTCGACCCGACGACCGGGGAAACCACGACGACGTTCCCGACCCGAGACTACCAAGACACGATCTCGATCGCGGCGAGCTACGTCTTCTAAGCTGAGCTAGGAATGCCGATGGGCCGGAGCCGGAGCCGCGGCGAGGTCGGTCGCCGAAGTCCTTCTTCGCCGGGCCCGGCATCCGGGCCCACGACGTCTCGCATCGTACTCATCGCCGACGATGACGAAACCACCCGCATTGTACTGCAGCGCTTCTTCACCAAGCTCGGCTGGCTCGCGCTCCCGGTCGACGACGGCGGCGAGATCTGGCCGATCCTCGAGCGCGAAGACGTCGCCGCGCTGGTGCTCGACTTGAACATGCCGGGCGTGAACGGCTGGGAAGTGCTCCGCCGGTTGCGCGACGACTTCCGCTATCGCGGGCGCGCGATGCGCGTGATCGTTCTGTCCGCACAGGCCGATGCCGACAGCCGTGACTTCGCGCTCGGGCTCGGGGCCGCATGCTTCTTTTCCAAGCCCGTAGACCTCGGCGAGCTCTCCCGCGCGGTTCTGCCGGCGCTGGATCCACTACGCTCTTGACTCGGGGGGGTCGTTTTCGCTGTTTTACCAAACCTTTTTCGGAGGAGGATCTCATGGAATTGGCGCGACGGGGTGGCGCGGCACGATTCGCCGCTGCGGGAACCATTCTACCCTTCTTGCTCACCTCCGCGACGGCGTTCGCGGACGAAGCCGCGGCGGCGGCTCCGAAGTTCGACACTGGGGACACGGCGTGGATGCTCACCAGCTCCGCATTGGTGTTGATGATGACCATCCCCGGCCTCGCACTCTTCTACGGCGGTCTGGTGCGACCGAAGAACGTGCTCTCGACCCTCATGCACAGCTTCTTCTGCGCTGCGCTGATCAGCATCACTTGGGTCCTGTTCGGGTACTCGCTCGCCTTCGGACCCGACGTCGGCGGCATCGTCGGCGGCACGTCATTCTTCGGCCTGAGCGGTGTGCTCGGCACCGCGAGCGCCCTGGCACCGACGATCCCGCAGATGCTGTTCGTCATCTACCAGGCGACGTTCGCGATCATCACTCCTGCACTGATCTCCGGCACCTTTGCCGAGCGCATGCGCTTCCCGGCGTTCGCGCTCTACATGCTGCTGTGGTCCACGCTGATCTACAACCCGCTCGCGCATTGGGTGTGGGGCGGTGGTTGGATCGGCACCCAGGTCGGGGCGCTCGACTTCGCCGGCGGGACGGTGGTTCACATCTCGAGCGGCGTCTCGGCGCTGGTGACCGCACTCTATCTCGGCAAGCGCCTCGGCTATCCGGATACCCCGATGCCGCCGCACAATCTACCGTTCAGCGTGATCGGAGCCTCGCTCCTGTGGGTCGGGTGGTTCGGCTTCAACTCCGGCAGCGCCGTATCCTCGGGCGAGCTCGCCGCCACCGCCTTCGTCAACACGAACACCGGGGCGGCCGCGGCAGCCCTCGGCTGGCTAGGCGCGGAATGGCTACGCTCGGGTAAGCCGACGATGCTGGGCGCCGCGTCGGGGGCTGTCGCCGGCTTGGTGGCGATCACGCCAGCGGCCGGCTTCGTGACGCCGATGGCAGCGATCGTCATCGGCGGGCTCGGCGGCGCCATCTGCTATCTCGCAGTCAGCATGAAGCCTCGCTTCGGCTACGACGACGCCTTGGACGTGGTCGGAGTCCACATGGTGGGCGGTACGCTCGGCGCGCTTCTCACCGGCGTGTTCGCCACCGAGCAAGTCAACTCCGCGATCCCGACTCTGACGCTCGGGCTCCATGGCGGCCTGGTCTACGGCTATCCGACGATGGTCGTGAAGCAGCTCATCGCCATCGTCGCGACCTACGTGTTCTGCGGCGTCGGCACGTTCCTCATCCTGACGGTCGTCAACGCGATCACACCGCTGCGCGCGGAAGTCGACGACGAGCGGATGGGACTCGACCTCTCACAGCACAGCGAGACCGGCTACTCGTCATGAGGGGCTCGACTCATCTCCTTCGGCAGCCCCCGTAGCCGCCGAGGCGGCAAGCGGAGCGGGCGAGGCCGCCCGGGTCGGACTCTTCGGGTCCACCGTTGCGGCCTCGTCGCTCTCGGCCAGCCAGCGCGCCTTCTAGGACGCTAGCGCGAACACCATCAGCGCGAGCACCTCGACGACTTCGGCGCCGGCGTCGAGACCCTGGGTCGTTACGCCGCCGATACGGCGATCGAAGTAAAGGCGCAGGCCCAGAACCGCGAGCGCGCCGAGAATCAGCACCAGCAGGCCGAGCGCGCCGGAAAGCAAGAGCGTGACGAGCGCGGCGGATCCGACGGAGATCGCGAGCTCCCGCGTGGTGAGACTCGGGTCGAACGGCGTACCGCCATCGGGCGAATCGCCGGCGCGCGAGCCGAACGCGAGCGCGACGAGCGCGGTGCGACCGAGCATGGGCGGCAGCACGACCCCGATGAGTCGCATCGGATCGGAGAGGAGATCGAGACTCCGCACCTTGAGAATCAGCAGAAAGGCGATCGCCGCCGTTCCGGCTGCGCCGAGGCGGCGGTCCCGCATCGTCGCCATCGCCCAATCGCGGCCGCGAAACCCGATCAGTCCGTCCGCCGTGTTCGCGAAGCCGTCGAGCTGGCGGCCCGCGCTGAGCACGGCGAGCGCGCCGACGAGGAGCACGCTGGTGATCTCCTGACCGAGGAACGTGCGGAGCACCCAATCGAGGGCGGCGACGCAGAGGCCGATCGAGAGCCCGACCGCGGGATAGAAGAGCGCCGAGGCGCCCACCGCGAGCTTCGCCGCCTCGGTCGACCGGCCGAGGATGGTCAGGTCATAGAGCGCCGTGCGAAAGCCGGCTCCGAGCTCGCGCGGCGAGAGTGTTGCCGCCGTAGTCATCTCCGCGTCCGAACGCGTCGAGTCCGCTGTCGGGGGCGCTTCGGGAGATCGCGAGACGACGGACATGACGACCGACCCACTCTATCTCATGGGGGGCAATCGCTCTAGCACCGCGCGAGTCGACGTCAAGCCTTCGACTCGTCGCTGCGCGATGTCCACTCTCAACCGTTCGAGCGCGGCGCGATCGTCGACGTCATAGCAGCCGGACACCATCTCCGGCTCGATACCCGCTTCGCGCGCGGCTGCTACCGTGGCACGGAGCACGTCGGCGCCACCCCAGCGGATTCCCGCAAACACCGGGGGCACCGCGCGAGCGCCGATGAGATAGTAGCCTCCGTCGTCGGCTGGCCCGAGGACCAACCGCGAGCCCGCGGCGAGGCGGCGGAAAGCATCCTCGAGCGCAACGAGCGGCACGTGGGGAATATCCGAGCCGATGAGCACCACGCTTGAGTGGCCAGACTCGAACGAGCGCGCCATCGCCGCCCCCATGCGCTCGCCGAGGCTTCGGCCTTGTTGAGGAAACGACCGGTCGCGCCCGCCGATTTCGTCGGCGAACGGCGACCCCGCCGGCTCGAAAGCCCAATAGGTCGTCCACCTCGGATGGCGAGCGAGGCGGCGTTGCAGATCCGACAGGAAGGCTCGGTAGAGGTCTGCGGCGGCCGCGTGGCCGATCGTGGCTGCGAGGCGCCGCTTCACCCAACCTGGACGCGGGTAGCGGGCGAGCACGACCAGCGCCTCGTTCCGCAACACACCTGTATCGGGCACTCCTTGATGTATGCCAGAATCCAGTTCATAAGGCCTGCCTTTGCCGCATCCTGCGTGCAACCGGCCGGCCACGGTCACCGGTACAGGAGGAGTGTAGTTGATGAACCGTCCGGCATTGTCGCTGCGGATCCTCGCGGTCGCGATCTGCTGCTTGCCCTTGCACGTGCGCGCCGACGAGTTGACGGCGCCGGTTCCGCTGCCTTCGTTCGCCGACATCGTCAAGGACGTGATCCCCTCGGTCGTGAACATCTCCACCACCCACACGGTCAAGCGTCCCGAGATGCCGGGCGGGCGCTCCGGCGATCCGATGGAAGAGTTCATGCGTCGTTTCTTCGACCAGATGCCGAAGAGCTACAAGGAACGAAGCCTCGGCTCGGGCGTCATCGTTTCCGCGGACGGCGAGATCCTCACCAACGACCACGTCGTCGGTGCGGCGGAGAACGTCGAGGTGGTGTTGGAGAATCAGAAGCGCTTCAAGGCGAAGGTCGTCGGTCGCGACAAGAAGACGGACCTCGCGCTTCTCCACATCGAAGCCGACCACCCGCTTCCCGCCGCCAAGCTCGCGAAGGGCGACGACGTGCGGGTCGGAGACTGGGTCATCGCCATCGGCAACCCCTTCGGACTCGGCGAGACCGTGACCGCCGGCATCGTCAGCGCCAAGGGGCGAGCGATCGGGGCGGGTCCGTACGACGACTTCATCCAGACCGACGCGTCCATCAATCCCGGGAACTCCGGCGGTCCGCTACTCAATGCGCGTGGCGAAGTCGTCGGCATCAACAGTGCGATCTACAGTCAGAGCGGCGGCAACATCGGCATCGGCTTCGCGATCCCGATCGACATGGCGGCACGGATCGCTGATTCGCTGCGTTCGCAGGGCAAGGTCGTGCGCGGCTGGCTCGGCGTTGCGATTCAGGACGTGACTCCGGAGCTGGCCAAGGCGATCGGCCTCGAGAAAGCGACTGGAGCGCTCGTCGCCGACGTGGTCAAGGACGGTCCGGCGGAAAAGGCGGGGGTCCGACGCGGCGACGTCATCGTCGGATATCAGGGCAAAGACATCGGCACGAGCCGCGACCTGCCGATCCGCGTCGCACAGACGCCGGTCGGCACCAAGGCGGAATTGAAGATCGTGCGCGAGGGCGAGGCCCGAACGATCACCGCCGAGATCGGTGAGCTGAAGGACAAGGATTCGACGACCGAGGTCGCCAAGGCCCCGCCGCGCCTCGGGTTGCAGGTCGACAAACTGAGCCCGCAGGTCGCCGAGAGGCTCGGCATTGCACCCGAGACCAAGGGAGTGGTGGTCACGAGCGTCGATCCGGGTAGTCCGGCCGACGACGCGGAGATGCGCCCTGGAGACGTGATCCGCGAGGTCGACCGCAAACCGGTTGCTTCCCCCGAGGCGTTCGACAAGGCCCTCGCGGCGCGCAAGCCCGGGAAGCCGTTGTTGCTGCTCGTGCAGCGCGGCGACTCGACGCTGTTCATCACGATCGCCCCGGAGACCGAATCGCCTTCGCCGGAGGCGTCCCCCGAAGGGGGCGAGGGCGAGCAGTGACGCCCGCTCGGGGTACGTTGTGAAATCCCCCGCGGCGGGCGTATGATTGTGTCGTGAGGTCTCCGCCGCTCATCCCCGCGGACGTCGCTGCACGCTTGTTCGTGCTCATCGCCGCAATGCTGTCGGCGGGCTCGTTGGTGCTGGCCGTGCCGAGCTTGGGCGACGGAGACTTCGGTCAGGGCCTGCTGCTCCTCGGTATCGCGGTCTTCGCGGGCTGGATGGCGACCGCGATCCACCAGTTCCAGCAACGCTTGGCCGCGATGGACGAAGTCGTCCGCCAAGGCCGTCGCCGAGTCGAGCAATCCGAAGCGGTCCTGGAAGAGATGCGCCGCCTGGCCAAGTCACTGCGCGCCTCCTCGTCCGCGGACGACAACGAGGAAGACCGAACCGTCCACTAGCGACTCGACGCCCGTGCGGGGCGAGCGGATTCACGACGCACCGGCACGGCGCCACGAGTCGAATCGGATCGAGCGATCCGTCGCGACTCATCGCCCATGCGAACCCTGATCGTCGGCACGGGCGGAGTCGGCGGCTACTACGGGGCGAAGCTTGCGCGAGCCGGTCACGAGGTTGTCTTCACGGCCCGCGGCCGCAACCTCGAGGAGATCCGCGCGCGCGGCCTCCGCCTCGAGAGCTTCGAAGGCGCCATCATCGTTTCGCCTGCACGAACTTTGGAGACGACGCGAGGCGTGGCGGCGTTCGAGCTGGTTTTAGTCTGCGTCAAGGCGCAGGACACCGTAGGCGCCCTCGAGGGCCTCGCTAGCGCGATCGGCGTCGACACGCTGGTCGTGTCGTTGCAGAACGGCGTGGAGAGCGAGGAACTCATCGAGCGAGTGCTCGGCCTCGAGCCGTTGATCCGGGGGCTCGCTTACGTCGGCGTCGAGCTCGTCGCGCCAGGCGTCGTCCACCACTCGAGCGGCGGAACGATCCTGATCGGCGAGCGAGGCGACCATCCATCCCCGCGTCTGGAGCGGCTCGAACGGCTGCTCCGCGAGGCATCGATCGAAGTCGTGGTGCCGCAAAGCATGGCTCGCGCGAAATGGCAAAAGCTCGCTTGGAACGCCTCGTTCAACGTCATCTGCGCTCTCACCGGTGCGACCATCGGCGGCGCGCTCGCCGACCCGGAGAGTCGAAGCCTCGTCGAAGCGGCCATGGGCGAAGTCGAAGCCGTGGCCCGTGCCCAAGCCATCGAGTTCGAGCCGGGTCACATCCCGAACATGCTGCGATACGCGGAGCGAATCGGCTTCGTTCGACCCTCCACGTTGCAGGATCGCGAGAAGGGCAAGCCGCTCGAGCACGATGCGCTCACCGGCGCGGTGGTCCGCTTCGGAGCGCGTCTCGGCGTCCCCACTCCCGTGAACCACACGCTCGACGCTCTGGCGCGGCTCCTTTCTTCGGCTCTTGCGGAGAGATCCTGATGCGCATGGGCTGCGGCAAGCTCCACGGCGAACCGCCCGCGGCGGGAGCCCCCATCCATCGAGCCCAGCCCCGCGAGCGGGCAGGACGCTAGTTCGATGTGTGGGCGCATCAGCCGCACGAGCCCGGCCGAGGTGATCGTCGAGCAGTTCGGCGTGACCTCGAGCGCCGTGGTGGATCTGCGAGCGCGTTACAACCTCTGTCCCGGCGAGAGCGTCGCCGCACTGATCGAGCACGGCGGCGATCGCCGGCTCGGATCGCTCCGCTGGGGCCTCCCGCCCCGCGGTCAGATCAACATCCGAAGCGAAGGCCTGGCGCGCCGTCCCGCCGTCCGCGAGGCCCTTCAGCACCGTCGCTGTGTGATCCTCGCGGACGGATTCTTCGAGTGGCAAACCGTCGATTCGGCCCGGCTGCCGCACTTTTTCCGTCTCGCGTCGCGCCGGCCCTTCGGCCTGGCTGGCATTTGGCAACGAGGGCCAGACGCGAGCGCGCCCCCCGGCGCCGCGATCCTCACCTGCGTGGCCAACGCGCTCGTCTCCACAGTGCACGACCGCATGCCCGTCATGCTCGACCCGGACGACTGCCGGCGCTGGCTCGATCGCGACGCGGGCGCAGCGGCTCTGCAGGCGCTGCTGCGTCCATTTCCCAGCGAGCCGATGGAGGCTTATCCCGTGTCGGTGCTGGTCAACTCGGCGCGCAACGATTCGCCGGACTGCATTCGGCCGACGGGCGGCAAGCTGCGGTTGGTGCCGCGCACGGCCTAGGCTCGGGCCGGCATCGAAACCGTGCCAGGGCGTCAAGCCCTCGGATAGAGCCGAATGTAGCGGAACGCGGCGAGCCCGGTTCCCGGCCCTTCCGGCGTCATGCCGGAATCGGCCACGATGCGAAAGCGCACGACGTTGTCGCCGACGCGCAGCGTACCGGCCGGAGGCTCGAGGTGGTACTCGCGCCAGCCACGCACGAGCAAGATCTCCGGAGCCTGCCAGTCGTTCACGGACATCACCATCCGCGAACACGACCGACCGTTATTGGCCGTGGCGGGCCGCAGGGTCACTTTCAGAATGCCGTCGCCCGCCGGTGTCCGCAGGGTCACGCCGACGTCCGGGGACATGGCCCACGACACGGGGCCAATCGGCTCGGCTGGACCGTCTGCCCAGCCACTGCCGAGCGCAGCCCTTGCCTTCGCCGTGCCGAACTCGACCGCGCCGAGCGCGGCGCGATGCTCGTCGAGCGCCGAGGGCAGACGGAGCCGCGCGGCGGGCAGACCATCGAAGACGACGAAGGCGAGCCCGCCGAACACCACCAGAGCCCAGATCGCGGCGCGGGGTAGTCGTTGCAGAACGCGGGCGCCGAGCACCCACGCCGAGCCGAGCAACACGCTGCCGACGATGTCGCTCACCCAATGACTCCCGTTGAACAACCGACCCGCCGCCTGGAGCACGACCAAACCCGATGCGCTCGCGCAGACAGCCCAATGCCACGCGGGTCGATCGACGGCGTCGCGCAGCAGGAGCACGGCGATCGCCGCGACCATCGTCGCTCCCGTGGTGTGACCGCTTGGAAAGCTGTTGCCGCTCATCGCACCGGGCATCGAATTCGGCCGCAGCCGCTCGATCGCGGTCTTCAGGAGCTCGACCGTCGCCAGCCCCCCCACGAACACCACGACCAGGGGCACGAGGTTCCGCGGCTCGCGCCAGGCTCCCCGCGCCAAGGCGACGGCGACCAGCAACGCCAGGCCGACGCGAACCAGCGGGTCGATCCAGCGCAGCCCGTGGATCACCGAGCAGCTACGATGGAACTGTAGCCACTGGAATACGCGCTCGTCGATCGGCAGCACCCAACGAAGCGAGCCCACCATGGCGAGCACGGCGAGCAGCGCGCCTACGGCGTACATCTCCGACCGCGACATCGGCGGGCTTCATAGCGGATCGCCGCCGTCAGATCGAGGTGCCGTTTCGACCCGGCCGTCGCCGCGCGATCGGCCTCCGCCGGGTGGCGCGGATTCTTGCGAGGAACATCCGTCGCCCTTCGCAGGCGCGACCGCCCGGAAGGGCCCTCAGGTCGGCACCGCGCCGCCTCTGGGCTCTGCGTAGCTTCGCCACACCCCTTCGCCGATCCACGCGAACAGCGCGGTGATGATCAGCAGAGCGCCGATTCGCCAGACCTCTGGGCCCATCCCGTCGGCGCCCCCGAGCATCGCGCCGTACGTGCCGAAGACCACGAGCACTTGATTCGCCGCCGACCAGCACGCCGCGATCACGAACCACGACCGCCACGATCGCGCGGCCTGCTCGCTCCACGCCACCGTGGCGAGGCACCAGGCGGGCATGGCTTCGTTCAAGAACGGAGAAGCGAGCGGAACTCCGGCGGCACCCCACCAGCGCGAGTAGTGCGCGTACAGCAGAAACAGAAGCGCGAGCGATCCGCCGATCACCCAAGCCTCGGCGCGCTTGCCGTCGCGCACCAAGCGTACGAGGCCTGGAATGCCAAACACCACGACGGGCATGACAAGCAAAACGCCTCGCATTCGATTCCACGGCATCGTCAGCGACGGCAGCTCGGCGACTGGCCACCGCGCATCTCCCGGGGGACCGATCGCTCCGAGCGTCATGCCGAACAGCCCTTCGCCGAGCGGGGTACCGAAGCTCGAAACCCCTCGCTGTAGCACGGCTCCTCCCGTCGCGCCGTCGACCGCGAACCGCGCGACGACGGCCACCAACAACGGCGCCGCGAAGCGGCGCGCGGCGATCCACGACGAGGGGCTCGTACCGAGCACGTACGCGAGCAGAACCAGCACGACGACGACGTTCGTCGGCCGCACCATCAACGCGGCTGCAGCGAGCGCTCCAGCCCACCCCAGCCCTTCTCCGCGAGGCTTGTCGCGGGCCGCGAAGGCCGCCGCCGTCGCGGCCAACAGCAGCATCGTCGAAGGCAGAGAAGCAGACGGATGCGTCGACTCGTACCAGAGAGGCGCCGTGAAGAACAGCAGCTGCGCGGCGCGAACCGACGCCAAAGACGGAAGTCCGAGCACACCGCCGAGCCGCAAAACGAGAAACAGGATCGCGGCAAGAAAGACGGGACCCGCCGCATAGACGGAGGCATACTCGGCGGTGCGCACGTTCCAGCCGCCCGCTTGCTGCACACCGAGGAGCCCTCCGCTCAAGCCGTCGACCATACGGCCAAACCAGACGAAGGGGACGAGCGAGAGCGCGGCACCGGGCGCGGACTGGAGGTAGAGGCGGCCGTCGCGCGTCGTTAGGCCAGGCGGCAGCGTTGCCGCCGTCGAGGGGCGGTCGATGGCGACGCCCAGATCGGCGAAGCTCCGCGCCTGCAAGTAGAGTCCGAACTCGGCGCGGCGCGGATCAGCGTCCGGCCACAGCGTCATCGCAGCCAAGAGCAGCATCGCCGGCAGCCGGCCCTGTTGCAGTGGACGCCGGCGGGTCCGCGGCTCCACGACCTCCATCGTGAAATACTCCGTGGTCTTCAAAGCCATCCAGCCTGCTCGTACCAGCGTGCCGTGCGCTCGACACCCTCGCGCACGCCGACCGCGGGATCATAGCCGAGGTCTCGCCACGCCCGCGAGTGGTCGACTACACGGCTGTTGCGGAAGAACGCCGGGGCGTGCACGCTCGTCAGGCTCATGAACACGATGCGCCGTGCTCCGGCGTCGATCGCGGCCTGCGCCAAGCCCTCGGTGCCCGCGACGTTGACGCGTCCGGAGGTCGACTCCGAAGCGGCCACCTCGGCCACCAACCCTGCAGCGTGGAAGACGATCTCGCAGCCCGCCACGAGAGCGTGCTGGGACGCTCGTTCGGTGGTGTCGCCGACCAGCAGCTTCGCGCCTCGCTTCCGGAGCCACTGCGGCATACCCGGCCGCACGAGCGCCCGTAACGCGTGGCTCTCGACGACCAGGCGCTCCGCGAGGCGCGAGCCAAGGAAGCCGCCAGCTCCGCTGACCGCGATCCGCATCCTCAGCCCGGCCTCCTCGACCGGGCCATCGCCAGCGCAAGCGCGACGAGGCCGACCGAGTAGTCATAGATCTGCGAAAGCAGGTGCGTGGCGAAGCCCGACAGAATCGCCACGCGCGAGGACAAGCCCAGCCGCTCGAAGCCGAGCGTCCAGGCCGTCTCATACGTTCCGAAGCCGGCGACCCCGTGAATCGGCAACGTCGCCGAGAGCTCCGCGCCCGCGATGCCGAGAAACACCGTCCAGAACGGCAAGTCACTGGCGCCGAGGTCGTGCTCGCGCACCACGCCGAGGAGCAGTGCCCAGTAGGCCCCGAACTTGAGCAATCGGATCGCGACCGAGAGCGCCAGTAACGCCGACATCGTCGTCCGACCGCCTGAGCGGCTCACTTCGCGTGCGGTCTCCTCGAGACGCGCCGCGAGCGCCTCGCCGCGTCCGTGCCCGCGAAGCCAACCCGCGACGAGCCGCAACACGCGCCCGATCTCGAGAAACACCGCGAGCACGACGACCCCGAGCAGAGCGGTGATGAAGCCGAGAGCGATCATGCTCTCGAACCGTCCGAGCTGGAGCACCAGCGCGATGCCCACCAGCAGCGTCATCGCCAAAAGGTCGTAGAGAAACGTCAGCACGAACGACGAAAGCACCGGCTCCAGCGGCACGCCGAAGCGCCGCGTCAGCAGGTAGACGTAGCTGAGCGAGCCGATCCGCGCCGGCAAGAGGTCGACCAGGAAGTTGCGCGCCGCCGTCACCAACACGATCGGCCAAAACCCCACCCAGCGGCCGATCAGAATCTGGTAACGCCACGATCGCGCCAGCAGACCGGCGACGGCCAGCCCCACGTAGCCCGCGTAGTAGCGCGGATCGACGCGCAGGAGCCAATCGGCGAGCTCGCGGACGTCGACCCGCCGCAGCAGCAGAAAACAGAGGATGGCGGTCAGCGCGAGCGAAGCGAGCGGCCGCAGCCAGCTCCTGGAGCGCGCGCCGGGGCTACGGGCCGCCGCGCTCACGAATGATCCGCGCTGGCACTCCGCCGGCCACGGCGAAGGGAGGAACGTCATCGGCGACGACGGCCCCCGCCGCGATCACAGCCCCCTCCCCGACGCGCACCCCATCCAGAATCACCGCATGAGCGCCGATCCACGAACCGCGACCGATCTCGACCGGGCCCCTGGAGTAGCTCCCCTGCGACGCGATCGAGCGAGCGCGGTCCTCGAGACGATAGCGGCCGCCACCGACGTAGCTGCCGGCTGCGAACAACACTTCGCCACCGATCGTCACGCCTCCGACCGAGCTCACCACGCAGCGCCAGCCGAAGTTGGCGCGCGCGCCGATCGTGATCGGTCCTTCCTTGCACGACAGAATCGTCCCCCGGCTGACGAGCGTCCCTTCGCCGATGGTGAGGCCGCGGTTCGAGCCGCGTGCGTCGAGCACGCAGTCGTCGTCGACGAGCACGCCGTCCCCGAGAGCCATGCGCCGAGCGTGGCGCAGGACCACGCCGCGGCCGAACGCCACGCCCCGTCCGATGCGAGCAAAGAGATGCGGGTAGAGTCCCGCCCGTAGGGCCAAGCCGAACGCGCCCGGCAGACTGCCGCAGAGCAGAGTGACGAGCTCGAAGTAGGCGAGCTCGCCCCAAGTCCCGTCGGCGCCGACGACGAGCTCACGGTACTGGCGGGCGCGCGACGAGCTCGGCTCGCTGAGACTCTGCTGGAGCTTCGTGCCGCCGCTCATCCCGTCCTCACCCTCTCGGCCGGCGCCGCGGAGCCGCGTAACGCAAACGCCACCGCGCCGAAGAGCGCATAGAGAAGGGTCAGTAACACGTAGAGCAACGACAGCGACAGCGCCTGCGCGCGCGGCACGCCGACGAGCCCGAGCAGATAGGCGTACGACACGTCGCGCAGCCCAATGCCGTAGATCGACACCGGAATCGCCTCGACCAGACCCACCAGGGGCACGATCACGAAGAAGTACGAGAGCGGCGCCTCGATGCGAAGCGAGCGACCGATGAGATAGACTGCCACGACGACGATCGTCTGCGCCCCGACCGATAGCAAGAGCAGCTCACCGAGGCGGCCGCTAGCACGGTAGGCCTCGATCGACTCCGCGACGGTCGCCACGGCTCGGTCCAACCGCGGAAGTCGATGGAGCCCCAGGTTCTGAACGAAGCGCAGCGGCCAGCCTTGGAACAATGCGGCGCTTCCCGCGAGCACCGCCGCGTAGAGCGCTACGCCCGTCCAGCGAAGCCGCGGCGCCAGCACCCCCGCCGACCCCACAGCCAGCGCCAGCAGACCCACGAGCCCGATCGCGGCGAAACCGAGCACACGATCGGCCAACACCGAGGTTGCCGTCGCCACGCCTCTCCCGCTGCGGCGAGCTAGATCGATCGCGCGCACCGCGTCGCCGCCGATCGAGCTCGGCAGAAACACGCTGAAAAACGTCGAGATCATGTAACTCACAAAGGCGGTGGAGTGCGCGACATGGATGCCGTCCGCGAGAAGCAAGCGCTGCCACTTGTACGATTTGAGAGCGGTGTTCAGGAACTGCAGGGCGAGGATGGCGACCACGCTCGAGAGCCCGATCTCGCTCATCTGCCGAGCTACCGTAGCGGGGTCGGCCCGGCAGAGCAGCCAGCCGACCAGTGCCCCGCTCACGCCGAGCCGCACGAGCAGCCAGGCGAGCCGGCGGTTCACGCGGCGGCAACCGCGCGCCGGCCGCCGAAGAAGCGACGGTGCCAGAGGGCCAGGTTCAACAGCGCCCAGAGCAGATGGTTGTGGTTGTGGCGGCGCGAGAGGTGCTCCTCCCAGATCCGCTCGAGCGCTTCGGGCTTGAAGACGTCGCGCACCAGCTCGCTCGCGCGAATCTCGCTGCGGGCGTAGTCGCGGAGCTCCTGGCGGAGCCAGTTCTTGATCGGCAAGCTGTATCCTTGCTTCTTGCGATAGAGGATCTCGCGCGGCAGCAGGCCGAGCATCGCTTCCTTGAGGATCGTCTTGGTCTCGAAGCCGCGCATGCGCCACTGCGGCGGCAGGCCGATGGCGAACTCCACGAGCTCGTGATCGAGGAAGGGCACGCGCACTTCGACCGAGCTCGCCATGCTCATCTTGTCGACCTTCATGAGCACGCTGTCGGCCATCGTCATCTTGAGATCGACGTAGACCTCGCGATCGAGCCGGTGCGCCGACGGGCACCCTTGCGCCCACGCTGCGACCGCCCGAAAGGGGTCGGCATCGACCGACGAGAGGAACTCGGCGCGAAACAGACCGGTGCTGAGTTCGGGCGAGAGGAAATACTGCCAGCGCATGTGCTCGCCCGCCGGGTCGAGGCGAGCGCCGTCCACGAAGCGCTTGACGATGTTGACCGCGCCCTTCTTCTGCTCCTGATCGGGCAGTCGACGGACGAACGGCTCGATGAGCGCGCGGCGCAGGCTCTGCGGGAATCGCTCGTAGATCTGCGCGCTGAAGCGGCTCGCGCGAAAGCGATCGTAGCCGACGAACACCTCGTCGCCACCTTCGCCCGAGAGACAGACAATGACGTCCTGGCGAACCCGCTGGCACAGCAGCATCAGCGGAATCGCCGAAAGATCCGTCATCGGCTCGTCGAGGTGCCAAACGGCGCGCTCGATGTCCTCCGCTCCCACGGGACGGATCATGACCTCGGTATGCTCGGTGTCGAAACGCTTGGCGACCGCGCGTGCGTACTCGATCTCGCTGAAGGACGGGTCGTCGTAGCCGATGGTGAACGTGCGGATCTTTTGGCTCGTCAGCCGGCTCATCGTCGCGAGCACGCTCGACGAATCGACGCCGCCGGACAAAAACACGCCGAGCGGTACGTCGCTCATCAGTCGCCGCTCGACCGACCTCTGCAACAGCTCGACGATGCGGCGCTTCGCTTCCTCCCAACCGAGGTCGACGGCCTCGAAGCGCAAGTCCCAATAGCGCCGGGTGGTGACGCGCCCTCCGCGCAGCAGCAGGGAATGTCCGGGTTGGAGCTTGTGAATGCCCGCGAACATCGTGCGCGGCCCCGGGACGAACTCGTAGCCGACGTAGTCGTAAACCGCCTGCCGATCGACGGCGCGCCCGAGCGCCGGATGCTCCAGGAGGGCTTTGATCTCCGAGGCGAAGAGGAAGCGCCCGTTCTCCCAGGAGTAGTAGAGCGGTTTGATGCCGAGGCGATCGCGCGCGACGAAGAGCTGACGGCGCGTCGGGTCCCACACGGCGAACGCGAACATGCCGGTCAGCCGCTCGACGCAGCTCTCCCCCCACTCCTCGTAGGCATGCAGGATGGCCTCGGTATCGCAGCGCGTGTGGAAGCGGTGGCCCGTGGCTTCCAGCTCCCGCCGCAACGCGGCATGGTTGTAGACCTCACCGTTGTAGACGATCCACATCTCGCCGGGCGCGCGAGGACAGCCGGCGCTCGACATCGGCTGCGTGCCGCCGGCGAGATCGATGATCGCCAGACGCTGCATCGCCAGACCCACCGGGCCGTCCACGTGCATGCCGGAGCCGTCGGGGCCGCGGTGGAGCATCGTGCGACACATCGCGCCGAGCGCGGCGCGGTCGGCCGGACGCTCATCCGGCTCGACGATTCCGACGATTCCGCACATGAAATCGCGCCGCAGGATACACGACGCCCGGGCTCAGAGATACCCGTGGCGCCGATACCATTCGCAAGTGCGCGCGAGCCCCTCCTCGAGCGCCACCTTCGGCTCGTAGCCGAGGACGCGCCGGGCCTTGGAGATGTCGAAGGCCCGCATGTGCGAGAACATCTCCGCGCGGCGCCGAAAGAGCGGCGGAGCGATCCCGAAGGGCCAGCAAACGGCTTCGCAGAGCGCGGCGGCGAGCCAAACGGGACGAAGCGGCAGGTAGTGGATCTTCACCTCCACGCCGAGCGCCTGCGCGACCATCGGGACGAGCTCGTTCCAGGTGAGATGGCGATCGTCGCCGATGATGAACGCCTCGCCGCGAGCCTCCGGCTTCTCGCCGGCGAGCTCGAACGCGTCGCAGAGGTTGTCGATGTAGAGCGGGTGGTATCTCGCACTGCCATCGCCGACGATGAAGAAGTGTCCCCGCTGCACCATGCGGAAGAGCATCAGGAAGCGCGCGGGATCACCCGGTCCGTAGATGGCCGTCGGCCGAAGGATCACGCCGTCGAGCCCCTGGCTCAGGACTTCGCGGAAAGCCAGCTCTCCTTCCCATTTCGTCTGCTGGTAGTAGTCTTCCGGGGCGGTCGGCGCCTCCTCGTTGGCGGGCGGATGGACGACGTGACCATGGACGCCTTCGGTCGAGCAGTACACGACCCGTCGCGCTCCGACACGAAGCGCCTCCTCGGCGACGATGCGGGTGCCGTCGACGTTGACGCTCCTGTAAAGCCCACTCGGCGCGTTGGTCTCCCGAAAGGCCGCCGCGACGTGATGCACAAGCTCCACGCCCTCCATCGCCCGGCGAACTGCTTCGCGATCGGCGACGGAGCCGAGCTGGATCTCCGCGCCGTCCTTGTCGAGCTCCGCGAAGAACAAGCCCTTCTGGTTGTCGAGCACGCGGACCTCATGGCCGTGCTCGAGATGGCGCCGCACGACGTGGCTCCCCGTGAAGCCCGTTCCGCCGGTGACCAGCACGCGCATGGAGCGCGCCTGCTACCCCGCGTCCAATAGCCTGTCAATTCGACGTAGCGCGCCGCGTGCGGCAGCACCGGAGCGCGGGATCGTCGCCGCCAGCCGCGAGACGTCGATTGGCGCTCCGCAAGACCGTGGGACGCGTGCGGCACGATCCCAAGGAGTCTCACGGCGCGATGTCGGGCCACTGGTCGTTGCCCGTGTGATACGTGAGGCGAAGCGCGCTCGGCCACGGCTCGCCGACCTTCCACAGAAAGACCTCGAAGTCGGCGCGCCCGGGTTCGTGGTCGCCGGCCGACGCGGCCCACACCAGCCACTGCCCGTCGGGGCTCGGGTGCGGGAAATACTCGTGGCTGTATTTCCCCGGCAGGTCGATGAGCGTCTCCACTCGGCTTCCGTTCGATGGCCCCCACGCGACACGCGTGCCGCCGTTTCCGGCGTGCCCCTCGATCCAGAAGAGACGCTCCTGTCCCGGCCACCACCCAATCTGGCAGGAATCGCCTCGGAACGCCTGGAACCTCCGGGAGGAGAGGTCATAGATGCCGAACGCACCGAACACCGCGCCGCGGATCGTAGCCGCGATGCGGTGATCGCGCAGCACCGGCTCCTGCGCCCAGCCGCCGAGCACCTTGCCCGCGTCGAGCAACACCTCCTCCCGTCCCCCATCGACCTCGTGGCGCACGACCCCGGCCGAGCGCGCGAACAACACCGCTCGGCCGTCGGGCGTGAAGCTCGCATGAAAGCCCCACTCCGCGATCCGCCGCGCGTGGCCGCCGTCGCCGTCCATCAGCCACACGTCCCACGGCTCTGGATCGCGATCGGACACCCAGATCTCGCGGCTGCGGTTGAACACGATCGTCCTGCCGTCGGGCGAAAAGCGCGGAAAGCTGTCGACGTGCGGGTCGTCGGTCAGCCTGTGGAGCACCGGCGATCTTCCCCGCAGGTCGAGCAGGTAGATCTCGTGGTTCCCGGATCGGTTCGAGGACCAGACGATGCGCCCGCGAAATCGCAGTCCGGCTTCCGCGAAGGCAGCCGCTTCGGCGTCGCCCACGGCGTGCCCGTGTGCTTGTGGCGGCACGAAGCGATAGTACAGCCGCGGGCCGAAACGCGTCGCGGCTGCCAAAGCGATACCAAGCACTCCGACCGCGGCCACCGCCATCGCCGTGCGACCGCCGACCATCCGCTCAGGCTGCGCAAGCTCCGAGACGTTTTCAACCCCCTTCGGCGTTCCGCGCATAGAACTCGAGCGTCGGCGACACGAAGTAGCCCGCGAACATCGGGTCGAGCTTGCGATAGAGGTCGCGGTTCAAGAAATCGGCATCGAAGCTCTTGACCAGATAGAGGCCCTTCTCGCCGGCGCGAAGCCGACGGTACTCCGGGTCGAACGCCGGGTGGCGGTGGCGCTCGTGGCGCCAATAGTGCAACGAGCTGATCTCGACGAGATCGAAGTCGTCGCGCGTGGCGAGCTTGCTGATCCAGATCTCGTTGACCGCGGTCACGAGGATGCGCGGGTCGGTCGGGAGGGCGAGGTAGGGGCTGTAGCCACAGAGCAAGAGCCGCTGGCGCGGCTTCAACGTTCGGTCGAGCCAGTGCGCCGCTTGGATGCGCGTGTCGTGACGCAGGCGCGCGGTCGTCTCGACGACGAAGACCGCCGTGTACAGCGCCGTCGCGACCACCACGACCGCACCGAGGACCCGGCTCGTCGCAGACACGCTCTCGAGCAACGCCGCGTGCCACATGCCGGCCAGCGCGGCGCCGACCACCAAGACCGGCAGCTGATAGCGAAGCGGCACGAACGTCCAATGACCGAGGACTGCGAAGAACGTCACGGCGAAGGCGAGCACGACGACGGTCGCGCGGCGTAGATGCCAGAGCGCCCAGACCGTGCCCGCCGCCGTGCTCGCGTAGAGCGCGAAGCCCAGGCTGAACGGGAAGCCTGCACAGATCTCGTAGACGTACTTGTGGTACTGCCAGCCGACCGCCGGAAGGCTGAAGCCGTAGTGGAGGCTGTGGACGTGGGCATACTCGAATGCCATCGCCCGGCGGAACCCCTCGAAGTGAAGGAAGGTGAACGGCGTGCCGACGAAGCAGAACGCGAGCGCGGCGAGACCGAGCGCGACGAGTCCCCGCGCCAGCACGCCGAAGGACCGCGGGGCGAGCAGCGAGGCCGCGATCGGTGAGATGCCGACGATGGCCGCCGTGTACTTGCCCGCGATCGCGAGCCCGATGGCCGCACCCGTCAGCGCATAGTCTCGTGGACCGCGCCGTTCGAGCAGCCTCACCGAGAGCGCGAGCGAGACGACGATCCAAAACGTCATGACGACGTCGGTGACCGCGAAGTGGCTTTCCCAGACGTGGAGCGGCAGCAGCGCCGTCCAGAATCCCGCGAGCGCCGCCGCCGCGAAGGACCCCGTCATCTCCGTCACGAGCCAGAACACCGCCCCCGCCGTAGCGGCTCCGAACGCCGCAACGATGCCGCGCGCGACGACGTACGATTGCCAGGGTTCGGTGACCAGCTCGAGACGGCTCAGCACGCCGTTCGCGATGGCGATGAGATAGAGAAGCAACGAGGGATAGTTCAGGAAGTGAGGATCCGGATCGGCGAGCGAGATCGTGAGAGCGTGATTCATCACGTGCTTCGCCTCGTCGGGGTGGAGGTTGATGCGTTCCGGCGCACCCCACCACAGCCCGAAGAAGCGTAGCGCCGCTGCCAGGAGGATGAGTCCAGCGGCGGCCAACATTTGCTTTCTTCCGAGCCGGGCTGTACTCAAGCGAGTTGCTGTTTCGTCCTTTCGATGGAGGCCGTCAAGCACTCCTCGCTCGAGCGCGACGGCGGGGACAGCCGTTCGACCCGCTGGCGACGCTTCAGTGGGGGTCTCGCCGTCGCGCTCGTCGCCAGCGCGGCCTCCCTATTGCTCGTCGAGCTGGCGCTGCGCCTCGCGGGCTACCGTGTGCCCGTGCTGCTCTCCGATCGCGTGCGCGGGCAGTACCGCATCGCCCCGAACGCGGAGTTCGTCTACCTCGGATACCTGCCCGGGGCCGTCGAAGACTTCGCCAACCCGGTGAAGCTCAACTCACTTGGCTTCCACGATCGTGACTACGCCCCCGAGCGTCCGATGCCAGCGACCTACCGCATCTTGGTGCTCGGCGACTCGTACGTCGCGGCTTGGGAGGTCCCGGTCGAGGTCACCTTCCACAAGCGCCTCGAAGCGCGCCTCATCGAGGCGGATCCCCTCCGGCGCTCTTCCTACCAGGTGATCGCGTTCGGCCAAGGACGCACGGCGCAGGAGACCGAGATCCAGTGGCTGCAGAAGTACGGCGCCCTCTATCACCCCGACATGGTGCTGCTACTTTTCTTCTGCGGCAACGACTTCATGGAGAACGATCCGACGACGTTCGCCGCCGCGTCGCGCTTCGGCAGGCACTACATCGCCGACGTCGCGCCGCGAAAGATTCGGGTGTTCGAGGAGCTGCTGCTGTTCCCGCGCTCGCGCCTGAACGGCTTGCTCGCAGAGGCCGCGGCGGAGTACTACGCAGCGCACTTGAACCGCTTCGACCCTCGGGTCTCGCGCGCCGACCTCGAGGATCCGGAGATCGGCATCTACCGCAATCCGCTTCCGCCGGAATGGCCGGCGGCCTTCGACCGCACGGCCAAGCTCCTCGACGTCGCGCGGCACGAGGCCGAGGCGATGCACGCCCGATTCCTGCTCGCCGACCTATCGGGACCGCAGGCGATGGGCGCGGTGGCCGAGCGCGTCCTCTGGACGCAAGCCGCGGACCCGGGATTCGACTACCAGCGGCCGGAGCGCTGGGTGCGCGAATGGGCGAACAGCGCGGGCGTGCCCCTCGTCGAGCTCGGCCCGCCGCTTGCGGAGATCGGTCGGCGCAAGGTCTTCTGGAAGCACGACCAGCACCTGAACCCGCGCGGCCACGCGGCGGTCGCCGACCTTCTCTATCCGGCGATCGTGGCGGCGGCGCGGCGCTAGGGGGTTCGCGGGCGAGACTTCAGAAGATCTCTTGAGCGGCCAGCGCCATGGCGTCGTATCCCGCCGGGGTGGGATGCAGGCCCTCGGGTATGTGTATCAGACCGAGCGTCGAGTCATACGCCGCCTGGGGTCCCCCGGCCAGCGCCGCGTAAAAGTCGATCAGCGGAATCGAATTGTTGAGCGCCATCGCGCGCAGCTGATTGTTGTACGCGAGGATCGCTCCTTCGGGGAGCTGGTTCTTGTGAGCGCAGCAAGTGGGGGTGATCGTGCCCAGCAGCGGCATGGCGCCGTTGGCGAACACCACGTCGATCATCCGCTGCACGTTGCGCAGAGCATCCTGCGTGTGTCCATCCTCCACGTCGTTGCTACCCTCGAGCAGGATCACGTAGTCGGGTTGGTTGATCGGGACATCCCGCTGCAGGCGCGAGACGCCGGTATTGGTGCGTTCACCGGCTCTACCGCCGTCGATGACGTCGAGCGGCAGCGTGGTCTCGGGAGCGAGCAGGGGCTGCAGGCGCGCCGGGTAGCCGGCGGGGGCCGGTGGCGTCGATTCGGCGGAGGGGCCGTCACCGACCCCCCGGGTGATGCTGTCGCCGAAGCAGAGGATCTTCACCCGGCCGTCCAGGTTTAGGTCCTCGAGGCCAACGCCGCTTGGAGCGCTGTCCTCGTCGCCGCCGCCTCCTCCTCCGCACGCCGCTACAGCCAGAGAAAGCGCGACGACACCCATCCACCCGACCCTCGCCAATTCGTCTCTACCTCGCGATCCGGAGGTGGCGGGCCTCGTGACCCCGTTTGAATGTTCGCGAATTCGGCACCGGCGGAAGTTCAGCGGGCGGGTTCTCGCATCACGCTCGTCACGAATCAAGGGGCTCGGCGGCGGCGATGCGAGACCGGTTGACGCATCGCGTGTTTTCCTCTTCCCTCTGCCTGCTCGATGGGAATTCGATCGGAAGACGCACGGCAGAGCAGAGACGCGGCGTTTCAAGGATCGGATCGCCCCGTGATCGGCCTCGACGGGCCCGAGGGTCGAGCCGATCGCGCGTCCCTGGCTTCGCTGATCGGCGCCATCGCGCTCGGGCTCGCAATTCGCATCGCGCTCGCCTTTGCGGCCGACGGCAAGAGCTGGAGCGACAACGCCATCATCGCACTGATGGCCATGCACGCTCTCTCCGGCAAGTTCTACCCGTTCTACTGGGGACAGACCTACATGGGCTCGCTCGAGGCGGTCGTCGTGGCGCCGTTTTTCGCCCTCTTCGGCGTGAGCGACGTGACGCTGTCGATCGGTCTGCTGCCCTGGTACGTGCTGTTCGCGGTCGCTCTTCATCGGGTCGCGGCTCGCTGCGCCGGCCGGCTCGCCGGCGACATCGTTCCTTGGCTCCTGGCCATTGCCCCGCCGTATGTGCAGTACCAGCACATCGCCGCGCGAGGCGGGTACACCGAGACGCTGGCGTTCGGCACCGTGCTTCTCTGGCTCGTGCTGCGGGTCACCCACGACGCCCTCCCGGCCAACTCGGAGCGCAGACACCTCCACGCGATCGCCTTCGTCGCCGGCCTCGCGTTCTGGACCAACTGGCTCATCTTCCCGTACTTCGCCGTCGCCGCCGTCTATCTCTGGCTGCACGACCGGCGGCTGCCGCTGCGCCCCGTGATCGTGTCGATGCTCGCGTTTTTTCTGCTCGGCAGCCTACCCTTTTGGGTCTTCAACATCCGCCACGGCTTTCCGACCTTCTCGTTCGTGGCCGATGTGCAGACGCCCGAGAGCCGCGCCCTCGCCTTCGAATTCGCGCTCCGCGACGCCATTCCCCAGCTTCTCGGATTTCGCGATCTCGACGGTCGCTTCGTTCACGGTTGGCTCGGTGCCGCGCTGACGGCTGGCTCCGCGGTCGCCACGGCGGCGCTGGTCGTCGGTCTCCATCGGTCCTGGGCAGCGCTGCTCCATGGGCGGGTGCGGCAGAGCGAACCCATGCTCGCCCTCGTCTTGCTCGTCGCCGCGATGGTGGCGATCTATTCCGTGGGGCTACCCGGACGCTTTCACGTCGCCCGTTACCTGCTGCCGATAGCCACGTCGACGCTCGTGCTGGTCGCCGCCGCCGTCGCCTGGCTGCTGAACCGTTCGCGGGCGCTCGGCGTCGCCGCGCTGAGCGGGCTCGCGCTCCTCTACGGCTTGCAGATCTTCGCGTTCGGTGAGGGCTTCGCCCAAAGGCGCGGGCGCCCGGGGGCGGGACACGTCGACCAGCTCGCACCCGCGCTGCTCCAGGCGGGGATCCGCTTCGGCTATGCGGACTATGGGGACGCGACGATCACCACCTACCTGACCCGCGACCGCGTGGTGCTCACCGACTATCCCGGGCTTCGGTATCCGCTCGACGAGGTGGACTTTCGCGACCCCGCGGTCATCGTTCGCAAAGGCATGCCTCCGGCAGAACCGACGCTTGCCGCGCTGAACGCTCGAGCCTCATCGAACCGCACCGCCGGCTACACCATCCACTGGCCGATCCGCTACGACGGCGTGTCGCGGGCGCCGATGCCACGGGGCGGCTGGACGATCACGGCGAGCGTCGACGACGCCGCGGCAGCCAACATGCTCGACGGCGACCTGTGGACGTATTGGTCCGTTCCAGCCAAGACCGCCGAGCCCTCGATCACGCTCGACCTCGGCCGGCTCGTAACCGCCAACGGCCTCTTTCTCGAAGGCGGCGAGCGCGGTCACGACGGCTTCGTCAGGCTTCGAATCGAGTCGTCCGGGGATGGACTTGATTGGCACCTCGTCAAGGAGGCCAAGGCGGGCCTGCCGCTCTTCTTCGAGCGCAGCGGCCAAATCACCACGGTCGGGCGCACCCGGCAGGACGTGCTGTTTCCCCCGGTCGGCGCACGATTCCTGCGGCTCACGCTCCTCGAAGGGGACCGCAAGTATGCGTGGTCCGTCGCCGAGCTCGGCGTCTTCGGCCCCGGCTCGGAAGGTGCTCCCTTCGTCGAGCCGGAGTTCGCCGATCCGATGTCGCCGACGTTCGTCGAGCGGCGCCTGCGATCGCAAAGTCTCCGCGAGCCGGAGAGCCACGTACCTCTCCTTCAGCTCCGCCGGCTCTACCAATCACTCGGCGAAGCCGGGAACGTGCGCGAGATCGAACGGCTCGAGACCGCCGGGTTTCAGCCGCAAGAGAGGCTCGACTGGCGCTTCGGCGCCGACCTGAAGTTCCTCGGGTACGACTGGCGGGCGCTCGGACCGCGCCGAGTGGAGATCACCTACCACTGGCAAGCGATGCGACCCATGGACGAAGCGTACGCATCGTACGTGCGGCTGCGCAGCGCGGACCAGACGCTGGCGGACGATTCCGTGCTCGGCATGACGCACACCACTGCGCGCTGGATTCGAGGCGAGGTCGTCAAGGACCGCCGCGTTCTCGCGCTCGCGTCAGATGGAACGTACGAGGCGACGATCGGCGTCTGGGCGCCGCGCTCTCGGCGACACCTCCGCGTCGGCCGCTGGTGGGGCCCGCGTACCGCGCCGTTTTGTCGCATCGTCGCGGCGGCCGAAACGGTGACTGTGGAAAGCATTCATTGAGCATGCCCGAGCCGCGTCGATCGCTTCGCGTCGTGCTCGGGATCGGCGTGGCGGTCTAGGAGAAGGGGAGAAGCCCGAGCTCCACGCCCCCTCGCATGGCGAGGCGCCGCCTGCGCTTGCAAAGCCTGCACGAAACTGAGAGCGATGGCTCCCTCGTTGAACTCGCCCGTCTCTATCGATCACTCGGCGAAGCCGACAAGGCGCACGAGATCGAACGCCTCCGGGCCGAACGATTTCGACCGCAGATTCGCCTGGACTGGCACTTCGGACTCGATCTGAAGCTCCTCGGGTACGACTGGCGAGCGCTCGGCTCGCGCGCGTGGGGATCACCTACTAGCGGCAAGCGACGCGATCGATGGACGAAGAATACGCCTCGTACGTCCTCTTGAACGCCGCCGGGCAAAAGCTCCAGGACGATTCCGTCCTCGGCGCGCCGCGCACCACCGCGCGCTGGCTTCCAGGCGAGACCGTCAAGGACCGCCGCGTCCTGACGCTCGCGCACGACGGATCCTACGAGGCGACGATCGGCGTCTGGGCGCCGCGCCCGGGGCGGCACGTCGGGGCCGGGCGCTGGTGGCGGCCGCGAATGCTGCCCTTCTGTCCCTTCGTGGTCGTCGGTGACTCGGTAGAAGTAGGGAGCGTTCATTGAGAACGGCGAAGCGGCGCCGATTCCTTCCCGTCTACGAGCCGTGGATCGGCCGGCGCGAGCTAGCGCGCGTGGCCCGCTGCGTGAAGAGCGGATGGATCTCGTCGATCGGCGCCGAAATCGGGGAATTCGAGGAGCGTTTCGCAGCGATCTGCGCTCGTCGCTTCGGCGTGGCCACCAGCAACGGCACCACGGCGCTCCACCTCGCCTTGGCCGCGCTCGGCATCGGACGAGGAGACGAGGTGATCGTCCCCGCGCTGACGTTCGTCGCCACCGCCAATGCCGTCCACTACACCGGCGCCACGCCGGTCTTCGCCGACGCCGACGCCGCGACCTGGAACGTCGATCCCGCGGCCGTTGCCAAGTGCGTGACGAAGAGCACGCGGGCGATCGTCGCCGTTCACCTCTACGGCCAGCCTGCCGAAATGCGAGCGCTCGCCGCGACAGCGCGACGCGCCGGCGCCGCGCTCGTCGAGGACGCCGCCGAGGCGCACGGCGCACGCTATCGGGGGCGCCCGGTCGGCTCGCTGGGAGACGTCGCCTGCTTCAGCTTCTACGGCAACAAGATGGTGACCACCGGCGAGGGCGGCATGGTATTGACCTCGGACGCCAAGCTCGCCGCCCGCCTTCGCTTGCTGCGCGATCATGCGATGTCGCCGAAACGGCGCTATTACCACGAAGAGATCGGCTTCAACTATCGCATGACCACGCTTCAAGCGGCTCTCGGCCTAGCGCAGCTCGATCGTTTCCAAGACATCCTCGCACGCAAGCGAAGAATCGCCGCCTGGTATCGCGACGGCCTGCGCGGCCTGCCGCTGGAGCTCGCACCCGACGTGCCGGGTTGCGAGAACGTCCACTGGATGTTCAGCGCGTTGCTCGCCCGAAGCGCGCCGCTCGATCGCGATGCTTTTGCCGG
>JBEVNX010000082.1:0-16525 GCA_040507895.1 Binatia bacterium
TGGTCTACGAGGCGGAGAGCGGGATTCCCGTGGCGTTCAACCACGTCGCGTAGTCGAAGTAGTCGCGATGCGCCGTGATCTTGCCGTCCCGCACCTCGAAAACGCCGGCCACGGGCAGGGCGAGAGTCTTCCCCTTCCAGCGAAAGTGGTCGATGCGCTCGGTGAACACCACGTTGCCGTTCACGGCGACATTCAGGTTCTCGAGCTCGATCGAATCCATGAGCTTCGCGAAGCCGAGGAACGCTTCGCGGATGGCCTTCGCGCCCTTCACCGGGGGAACGGGGATATTGTGATAGACGGCGTCGGCGGCGAAGAAGCTGATCAGCTCCTCGACGTCGCCGCGCTTCCACGCCTCGCAGAACCGTCTGACGATCGTTTCCGGGCTCGCATTCATCTCTGACCTCCGTCGTTGGTGTGGTCGGACCGATGCATAGTCGCGCCCGCCCTCCTCCGCCATCGTCCGAAAGGCGTGCGCAGGGACCTGAATCGTGGCCAACGGCCTCACCCGTTCGGGGGTCGCGTCGAGGGAGAACCCGTTGGCGCTCTCGCCGGACGGCTCAGCCGCCGGCCGTCCGCAGAACGAAGGCAACGGCCGTGTGGCTGAAGCGCAGCTCGCCGTCTTCGACGCGCACGGCGAGGCCCGCTCGGTCTCCGTCGACCGACGCGCGCATCTTGCGCTCGATCTCCTGCGCGACCTCCGGCGCCGGACCTCCGTGCGACATCCACTCCGTCACCGAGTAGTCGATCGTCGCCCTGCCGCGGAAGGCCACCGAGAGTCCGAGACCGGCAAACATGCCTTGGAGCTCGCTCTCGGGGAGCGCCTGCACGTGTGTCGGATCGCAGAGCCGCTCGATCTCGTTATGGAGCGCCGCCTTCGCCGCATCCTCCGAGGCGACCTGATCGGCGATCAGCAGGCGCGCGCCCGGCCGCGTCACGCGTATCATCTCGCGGAGCACGACGCCGGGGCTCGGGAAGTGATGGAAAGCGGCGCGGCAGGCGGCGACATCGAACACCCGATCGGCGAGCGGCATGCGCTCCACGTCGCCGAGCACGAAGCGAAGGTTCCCGAGTCCTCGCCGGCGGGCCGTGGCGCGGGCGTGGTCGAGAAATACGTCCGTCCCGTCGACGCCGACGACCGCCGCGCAGCGCTCGGCAAACGTCATGGTGAGGAACGCCGGGCCGCAAGCGACGTCGAGCACCCGATCGCTCGCGGTCGCGCCGCTCACGGCCACCAGTCGCCCGAGCGCCTCGGCATCGGTCACCGAGGCGAGCCGCTCGTAAGCGAGCGCCTGGCGGCGAAACTGTTGCTGGATCCGGCCGAGCTGTTCGTTGGGGGTCTGCATGGGCGGAGTCTAGTCGTCCCGCGCGGCCGAAGCCATGCGGCGGCTCTCGCACGTGGACAGCCGGCGAAGCGCTATCGTAGTGTGCGGCATGGCGGCGAAGCCGAAGGGATCTCCCTACCAGGTCCAGGTGCTGGACCGCGCTGTCGCAATCCTCGAGACGCTGGCGGCGCGCGACGACGACCTGTCCCTTTTCGAGATCGCCGAGCGGCTGCGCCTCCACAAGAGCACCATCCACCGCCTGCTCATGGTGCTCGAGCGCCACCGGCTCGTGGAGCGCCGAGCCGACGGCGGGAAGTACGGGCTCGGGCTGCGCCTCTTCGAGTTCGGCAGCAAGGCGTTCATGCGCTTGGGCCTCGGCGAGCGCGCGCGGCCTCATCTCGAGAAGCTCGCCGCCGAAACCGGCGAGACCGCGCACTTGTGCATCCTCGACGACGGGAGAGTGCTCTACCTCGAGAAGGTCGAGCCGTCGCGCACGGTGCGTGTGCCGTCGAGCGTCGGACAGCGGAACCCTGCCCACTGCACGGCGGTCGGCAAGGCGCTGCTCGCCCACCTCCCGCAGGGAGACCTCGACCGGTGGCTCGAGAGTCGCGGCCTCAAGGCCTATACGCGGAACACGATCACCACACCGGCGCTCCTCCAGCGCGAGCTCCGCACCATCCGCCAGCGCGGCTATTCGATCGACGACGAAGAGATCGAGGAGGGGCTTCGCTGCGTCGGCGCTCCGGTCCGCGATCACTCGGGCCGGGTCGTCGCATCGATGAGCATCGCCGGCCCGGCCTTTCGGGTGACGCGCGCGAAGGCTCCGGTTCTGGCGCGGGTGGTGATCAAGATCGCCGACACCTTCTCCACCGAGCTCGGCTATCGGCCCCTGCGGCGCGCGCCGAAGACGGCTTGAGGATTGACGGCGGCATCGAGCGCGCCATAAGAAGGCGTGAGACTCTGTACCGCATTGTAAGATTCGAGGAGCCACCGGTTGCGAGCGATCTGCAAGACGAAGGAGATCGGCCCGGGCTCGGTCAAGCGAGTCGAGGTGGACGGGCTGCCGCCACTCGCCGTCTACAACCTCGGGGGACGGTTCTACGTCACGGACGACACCTGCACGCACGGCAAAGCGTCGCTGTCCGAAGGAACCGTCGAGGGGACGGCGGTCGAGTGTCCGTGGCACGGCGGCCGCTTCGACGTTTCCACGGGTCAGCCGGTGTGCCTGCCGGCGACCGAGCCGATCGCCACGTACCCGGTCACCGTCGTGGGGGACGAAATCTGCATCGGAGGATGACACCATGCGAGGGTTGAAAGACACGGTCGCGCTGGTGACGGGAGCCGGCCGCGGCATTGGCCGTGCGATCGCCGAGCGGCTCGCTGCCGAGGGCGCGAAGGTCGCGGTGCTCGACATCGACGAGGCGACGGCGAGCGCGACGGCGGAGGCGGTCGGCGGCGTCGGCGTGCGGACCGACGTCACCGACGGCGCCAGTGTTCGCGCCGCCGTCGCGGAATCCGAGCGCCGCCTCGGGCCCGTCACGATCCTCGTCAACAACGCCGGGTGGGACAAGGCCGAGCCGTTCGTGAAGAGCAGCGAGGAGACGTGGGACAAGGTGCTGGCGATCAACCTCAAGGGCCCGATCCGCATGACCCGCGCGGTGCTCGACGGCATGATCGAGCGCCGACGCGGCCGCATCGTCACCGTGAGCTCCGACGCCGGGCGCGTCGGCTCCTCGGGGGAGGCAGTCT
Source organism: Binatia bacterium (assembly GCA_040507895.1). Classification (GTDB taxonomy): domain Bacteria; phylum Desulfobacterota; class Binatia; order JACPRU01; family JACPRU01; genus JBEVNX01. Next base: position 3,072 of record JBEVNX010000082.1, read on the forward strand.
ATTCGGCGGCGAAGGCCGGCGTGATCGGCTTCTCCAAGACGCTGGCCCGAGAGCTCGCGCGCTATTCGATCAACGTGAACGTCGTCTGTCCGGGGCCGACCAACACCCAGCTGCTACGCGACGTCGCCCCTCAAAGCCCGAAGCTCATCGAAGCTCTGACGCGCGCGGTGCCCTTCGGGCGCATCGGCGAGCCGCACGAGATCGCCGCGGCGGTCGCGTTCCTCGCCTCCGACGATGCGGGCTTCATCACCGGCCAGACGCTGTCCGTCAGCGGCGGCCTGACGATGGTCTGACCATGTACGAGACGCTGCGATTCGAAGTCGTCGATTCGATCGGTTGGGTGCGCCTCAACCGGCCGCAACGGTTGAACGCGATCAGCCCACAGATGGTGAGTGAGCTCAGCTCGGTGGTCGCCGGCGTGCGCGCCGACTCGTCGATCCGCGTGCTCGTCTTCGCCGGCACGGGCCGAGCGTTCTCGGCGGGAGCCGACATCGGCGAGCTCGTCGGACTCAAGAGCTCGACCCGCTTCCTGCGCTTCCTCGATTCCATCCACGCCGTCTTCGACGACATCGAATCGCTCGATCGCCCGACGATCGCGGCGGTGAACGGCCTCGCCTACGGCGGCGGCTGCGAGCTCGCGATTGCCTGCGACCTCCGCCTCATGGCCGAGAGCGCCAAGCTCGGCGTGCCCGAGATCCGGATCGGCGTGCTGCCCGGCGGCGGCGGCACGCAGCGCTTGCCGCGGCTGCTGCCGCCGGCGATCGCCAAGCAGATGATCTTCTTCGGAGAGCCCATTGGCGCCGAGGCCGCCGCGCGCCACGGCATCGCCAACGCCGTCGTGCCGGACGAGCAGATCGAGAAGACGGCGGGGGAATGGGCCAAGAAGCTCGCCACGCTACCGCCGCTCGCGCTCGGCGCCGCCAAGATGCTCGTGCGCGCGGCCGGCAATGCCGACTTGCAGAGCGGCCTCGACTCCGAGCGCCACGCCGTCGGGTTCCTCTACGGGACCGAGGATGGCCGCGAGGGCCTCAAGGCGTTTCTCGAGAAGCGGCCGGCGAAGTTTCGCGGGGCCTGATCGGGGGTCTGGTCGATGTTCTTCGAGACCACCCTCGCCGCGGAAGAGATCGACCGGCACACCGAATCAGGGGTGTACCCGAACCGACTGCTCAACGACTTCGTCGACGAATGGGCCAAGGAGCATCCGCTCAAGACCGCGATCGTCGACGCGCGCAGCCGCTACAGCTACCAGGAGCTCCGCGCCAGGGCGGACACGGCCGCGCTCGGGTTTCTCGACTGCGGCATCCGCCGCGGCGACGTGGTCACGGTCCAGCTCCCCAACTGGAATGAATTTATCGTCGTCGCGCTCGCGCTCGAACGCATCGGCGCCGTGATCAACCCCGTGGCGCCGATCTTCCGCCAGCGCGAGCTCCGCAACATCCTGCGTCTGGCGCGAAGCCGAGCCGTCGTGATGCCGGCTAGCTTCCGCCGCTTCGACTACCCCGCGATGTACGCCGAGCTCGGCGGCGAGTTTACCGCGCCCGCCACGCGGATCGTAATCGGAGAAGGAGTGCGGCGCGGCTTCCTCGGCTGGCACGAGCTGCTCGACCGCGGCGCCGGTCGCGACACGCTGCGCGCCGAGCTCGGTCTCTTCCGCCCCGCCCCGAACGAGGTCATCGAGCTGATGTTCACCTCGGGAACGACCGGCGAGCCGAAGGGCGTCATGCACACCGCCAACACGATCTCGGCGGGTGCGGATCCGGTCCGGCGGATACTCGGCGTGGCCCCGTCGGACGTCTGTCACATGGCGTCTACGCTCGGGCACCAGACGGGGTTCCTTTACGGCATGCAGCTGGCGCTGCGCAGCGGCGCGCGGCTCGTGCTGCAGGAAGTCTGGGATGCCGTGCACTTCGTCAAGCTCGTCGCCGCCGAGCGCATCACGTACACGATGGGCGCCACGCCGTTTCTCGCCGATATGCTGGGTGCGCCGAACCTCGCCGACCACGACACCAGCTCGCTCCGCATTTTCCTCTGCGGCGGCGCTCCGATCCCGCGCCCGCTCGCCGAGAGCGCCATGGAGCGGCTGTCGTGCCGGCTGATCCCGGTGTGGGGGATGACCGAGACCGGCATCGTCACCCTGGTGAGCCCTCAGGATCCCGCCGCGAAGATCACCGCGAGCGACGGGAGTCCCTACCCCGGCGCCGAGATCGTCGTTCGCAGCGATGACGGCGAAGTGGCGCCCGCCGGCGTCGAGGGCGAGCTCTGGACGCGGACGCCGGCGATGTTCGCCGGCTACAGCCAGGGGCGCGCCCTCACCGCTCGTTTCTTCGACCCGGAGGGATGGTTCAGCACCGGAGACCGCGCAACGGCCGATGCGGACGGCTACATTCGCATCACCGGGCGCAGCAAGGACCTCATCATCCGCGGCGGCGAGAACGTTCCGGTGAAGGAGATCGAAGACGTGTTGATCCGCCACCCCGGCGTGCGCAACGTGGCTTTGGTCGCCGTGCTCCACCCGCGTCTCGGCGAGATCGGTTGCGCGTGCGTGGTACCTGACGGGAGCATGAGGCCCTCGCTCGGCGATCTCTGCGCCTTCCTCGACGAGCGGCAGGTCACGCGCCAGTTCTGGCCCGAGCAACTTCTGGTGCTCGACGCGCTCCCTCTCACCCCGAGCGGCAAGGTGCAGAAGTTCCTGCTCCGTGAAATGGCGGCTGCCGCAGCGAGTCACTGAGGGCCCCATGGACTTCGAATTCTCCGACACCGAGCGCGACTTCGCCGAATCGCTGCGCCGCTACGCCCGCGAGCGCCTGCGTTCCGAGTATTCGAAGTGGGACCGCGGCACGCCCTACCCGCGCGAGCGATTGCGCGAGCTGGCCACACTCGGTATCCCCGGCCTGCGCGTCCCCGTTGCCTACGGAGGCACCGAGGCGACGTACGTGATGGGCGGCATCGCCGCCGAAGAGCTCGCGCGCGGCGACTACAACGTGACGCTCTTCGTCCAGCTCTCGATGATCTCCGCCGACTTGATCTCCGGGTTCGCGACGACGGCGTGCAAGGAGCGCTGGCTTCGCGCGCTGGCCCAGGGCGACGAGATCGTGGCCTTCGGTCTGACCGAGCCGGGCGCCGGCTCCGACGCCGCGGCGCTCACCACAACCGCAACCCGCGACGGCGACAGCTACGTCGTGAACGGCGAGAAGGCTTCGATCACGTTCGCCGGCATGGCGGACGCGTGTATCGTGTTCGCCCGCATGGGGGGCAGCGGAGCGCGGGGAATCGGCGCGGTGATGGTGCCTCTCGACGCGCCCGGCGTATCGCGCCGCGTCTACCGATCCGTCGGGGAGCGGCTCACACAGCGGGGCTCGCTCACCTTCGAGTCCGTGCGCGTGCCGGTCGAGAACCGCCTCGGCGAAGAAAGCGGCGGCTTCATCCAGGCCATGACCGCCTTCGACTACAATCGCGCCGTCATCGCCCTCGCTTGCGTGGGCGCGGCGCAGCAGTCGCTCGACGAGACCATCGAGTACGCCAAGCAGCGCCACACCTTCGGAAAGCCGATCGCCACCCGCGAGGGCGTGTCGTTTCAGATCGCCGAGCATCTGACCATGCTCTCGGCGGCTCGCCTGCTGGCGTACCAGTGCCTGGCGCTGCGCGACCAGGGCCGACCTCACATTCGCGAGGCGGCGATGGCGAAGTGGCTCGGGCCGAAGGCCTCTGCCGAGGCCATTCACGCTGCGATCGTGCTCAACGGTTGGATGGGCTACGACCAGGAGCTGCCGCACGAGCAACGCCTGCGGGACGTGATCGGCCTCGAGATCGGCGACGGCACGCCCGAGATCATGAAGGCGATCATCGCGCGCGAGACCTTCGGGCGCGAGTTCTCCTCCTACAAGTGAGCGGCCGATGACCTCCGACGACACATCCGGAGGATCGTCCATGCGCTTCTCCGGCCGCATCGCGCTGGTTACCGGGGCTTCCCGCGGCATCGGCCGGGCCACGGCAGAGCGTTTTGCGCGCGAAGGGGCGACCGTCGCCGTCAACTACCGACGAAACGCGCAAGCCGCGGCCGAGAGCGTCGAGGCGATCACCCGGGAAGGTGGACGCGCCGTCGCGATCGCCGCCGATCTCGAGAGCGGCGAAGCCATCGCCACGATGTTCGCCGAGGTGCGGGAGCGATTCGGCGCGCTCGATTTCCTCGTCGCCAACGCCGCCGCCACCGCCTTCCGGCCCCTGCTCGACACCAAGCCGCATCACCTCGAGCGCACGTTCGCGATCACCGTCTCGGGCTTTCTGCGCTGCGTCCAGGAAGCGGTGCCGTTGATGGAAGGGCGCGAAGGCGCGATCGTCGCGGTCTCGGGCTTCGACACCCTGAAGACCGTCCCTGGTCACGGCACGCTCGGCGCCGCCAAGGCGGCGATGGAGACGATGGTGCGCTACCTCGCCTCCGAGCTCGCGCCGAAGGGGCTGCGCGTGAACGCGGTGAATCCCGGCTACGTGGACACGGACTCCGCGCGCTTCTACGCGGGCCCCGACTTCCGCCGCCGGTTCGAGGAGGAATGGATCCCGTCGATCCCGGCCGCACGCCTCGCCGCCCCGGAAGAGATCGCCGCAGTAGTCGCCTTCCTCTGCTCGAGCGAGGCCAGCTACGTGTACGGCCAGACACTGCTCGTCGACGGCGGCCTTTTGCTCTGAAGGTTGTGAGATACCATCTCGTATTGTAAGACAGCGGGACTGTCATGGATTCCACACGCAAGCTCGCGGTCGTCACCGGCGCGACCCACGGCATCGGTCGCGAGATCGCCATGACGCTCGCCGAGCGCGGCTTCGTGGTGCGCGGCATCGGGCTCTACGAGCGGGACATCCGCGAGACCCACGAGGAAGCGCGGCGGCGGTCGCTCGACGTCGAGATGTTCGAGGGCGACGTCAGCCAGGCTGCGGTGGTCGAGAAGTTCGAGCGCTGGGTCGAGAAGGCGGGAGGCCAGCTGCGAGCGATTTGCAACAACGCCGCCATCCGCCCGGTCGGCACCGTGCTCGACACCTCGGAACAGGACTGGGATCGCGTGTTTGCGGTCAACGTGAAGGGCGCGTTCCTCGTGCTGCGCGCGCTGCTGCCGTCGATGATCGAGGCCGGAGGCGGCTCGATCGTCAACATCTCGTCCTGCTCGTCGATGGGAGCGGCGAACCTCGTCGCCTACTCCGCGAGCAAGAGCGCGCTCATCGCCATGACGCGCTGCCTCGCCGAGGATCACAAGGCGCAGCGCATCCGCGCCAACGTGATCCTCCCCGGCCCGATCCGTTCGGGCATGACCGAAGGCCTGCCGAACGAGCTGCTCGTCTGGTGCGAGCAGAACGGCGTGCAGGGCCGGCTCGGCTCACCGCGCGACGTCGCCAACGCTGTGGCGTTTCTGGCATCGGACGAAGCGGAGACGATCAGCGGCGCCGAGCTACGAGTCAACTACTGGCCGGCCCTCTTCGGCTAAGGAAGAGCATGGATCCGGACAAGATCGATGCGTACGGCGAAGAGCTCTACCGGGCGCTGCGCGGGCGCTTCACGGTCGCCCCGCTCACCGACCGCGAGCCCGGGATCACCGTCGACGACGCATATCGCATCCAGCTCGCCATCGTCGCGCGCAAGCTTGAGCGCGAGGGAGTGAAGCACGTCGGCAAGAAGATCGGCGTGACGAGCGAGGTCGTCCAGAAGACGCTCGGCGTCGACCAACCCGATTTCGGACACCTGACTTCCGAGATGCTCGTCCACGATGGCGGCGTGGTGCCGATGGGGCGCTTGATCCAGCCGCGAGCCGAAGGCGAGATCGCATTCGTGCTCAAGCGTGATCTTCACGGGCCGGGGCTGACTCCGCCCCAGGTGCTGGCAGCGACGGACTGCGTGAAGGCGTGCTTCGAGATCGTCGACTCGCGCATCCACGACTGGAAGATCAAGATCCAGGACACGGTCGCCGACAACGCCTCGAGCGCCATGCTGGTGGTGAGCGAAGCGAGCGCCCTTCCCGACCGCGTCGACCTCACGGGCTGCCGCATGCAGCTCGAAAAGAATGGCGCGGCTGCGGGCGGCGGCACCGGCGCGGCGTCGATGGGCTCGCCGCTCCGGGCCATGACCTGGCTCGTCAATCAGCTCGGCGAGCGCGGCATCGTGCTGCGGGCCGGAGAGATCGTGCTCACGGGATCGCTCGGCCCCCTCGTGCCCGTCGCCCCCGGAGACCGCATGCGTCTATCGATCGAAGGGATCGGCGACTGCGCGGTCAGCTTCGAGTGAAGGCCCCATGAAGCTCGGCGCCGCGATCATCGGCTCGGGAAACATCGGTACCGACCTGCTCTACAAGCTCCGCGACAGCGCGTCGGTCGAGCCACGGTGGATGGTCGGCATCGACCCCGCTTCCGCCGGCCTGGCGCGCGCGGCGGCGCTCGGGCTGAAGACCACGTACGCGGGGCTGGCCGTGGTGATCGACGAGATCGCGCGGGACGGCGTGGCGATCGCGTTCGACGCGACTTCGGCCGCGGAGCACGCGGCGAACGCCGCGCTCCTCGAGCGCGCAGGCATCTTCTCGATCGACCTCACGCCCGCCGCGCTCGGGCCCTACTGCGTACCTCCGGTCAATCTGCGCGCGCGCGTCGGCGACGGCGTGAGCGACGTGAACCTGGTGTCTTGCGGCGGGCAGGCGACGATCCCGATGGTCGCTGCAGTGACTCGGGTGCAGCCGGTCGGCTACGCGGAGATCGTCGCCACCGTAGCCTCGAAGTCCGCCGGGCCCGGCACTCGCAAGAACATCGACGAGTTCACCCGCACAACGGCGCGCGGGCTCGAGCGAGTCGGGGGCGCCAAGCGCGGCAAGGCAATCATCATCCTCAACCCGGCCGAGCCACCGCTGATCATGCGCAACACCGTGCACTGCCTCACCGAATCGGAACCGGATCGGGATGCGATCCTCCGCTCGGTCGCGGAGATGACCGAGGAGGTCCGGCGCTACGTTCCCGGCTATCGACTGAAGAACGACGTCGTGTTCGACGGCCGGCGCGTGTCGATCTTCCTTGAGATCCAAGGGCGCGGCGACTTCCTGCCGGAGTATGCTGGTAACCTCGACATCATGACCGCCGCGGCGACGCGCACGGCGGAGATCTGGGCGGAGGCGAAGCAGCGCGAAACCGCCCCGGGGCGCGGAGCGGTGTCATGAGCTTGCGCGGCCGCAGCGTCACGCTCCACGACATGTGCTTGCGCGACGGCATGCACGCTAAGGCACATCAGCTGACGACCGAGCAGATGGTGGCGATCGCCACGGGCCTCGACGAGGCCGGGGTTCCGCTGATCGAGGTGACCCACGGCGACGGCCTCGGCGGCGGCTCGGTCAACTACGGGTTCCCGCTGCACTCGGACGAGGAATACCTGCGGGCCGTGGTCCCGAGGATGAAGCGCGCGCGAATCTCCGTGCTCCTCATCCCCGGCATCGGTACGATCGACGACCTTCGGATCGCGGTGGACGCGGGAGCGAGCGCGATCCGCGTCGCCACCCACTGCACCGAGGCCGACATCGCCGAGCAGCACCTCGGGGTCGCGCGCAAGCTCGGCCTCGATGCCGTCGGCTTCCTGATGATGAGCCACATGGCGCCGCCGGAGACGATCGCCGCGCAGACGAAGCTGATGGAATCCTACGGCGCCAACTGCGTCTACGTGACCGATTCGGCGGGCTACATGCTGCCCGACGACGTGATCGCGCGCATCGGGCTCGTGCGCAGCGGCCTGCGGCCCGAGACGGAGATCGGCTTTCACGGCCACCACAACCTCGGCATGGGCATCGCGAACTCGCTAGCCGCGATCGGCGCCGGCGCGAGCCGCATCGACGGCTCGGCCGCGGGCCTCGGCGCCGGAGCGGGGAACACCCCGCTCGAGGTGTTCGCCGCGGTTTGCGATCGCATGGGCATCGTCACGGGCGTGGATCTCTTCAAGCTCATGGACGTGGCCGAGAATCTCGTCGTCCCGATCATGGATCAGCCGCTGCGCATCGACCGCGATTCACTGGTGCTCGGCTGGGCCGGCGTCTATTCGACGTTCCTGCTCTTCGCCAAGCGCGCCGAGGAGCGCTACGGCGTGCCGGCGCGCGACGTGCTCGTGGAGCTCGGGCGGCGCGGCACCGTCGGCGGCCAGGAAGACATGATCGAAAGCGTGGCCCTCGAGCTCGCCGCGCAGCGGAGGACGCAATGAGCCTGTGGCTGGATCTCTTGGGTGCGGAGGTGCGCTTCGTCGAAACGCCGACCTTCGGGCGCGTGCGAATCGCCGAGGCGGGCCGCGGTCAGGAACCGCTCTTGTTCCTGCACGGCATCGGGGGCCACCTCGAGGCCTATGCGAAGAACGTCGTGCCGCTCTCGGACCGTTTTCACGTCATCGCCTACGACTACGTCGGCCACGGCCTTTCCGAGAAGAAGGTCCTCGACTACACGCCGCTCACGTTCGTGGAGCAGCTCCGCGAGCTCTGCGACACCCTCGGGCTCGGTCGGGTCAACCTCTCCGGCGAGTCCCTCGGCGGCTGGGTCAGCGCGCTCTTCACGGTGCGATGGCCGGAGCGCGTCAACCGCATGATGCTGAACACCTCGGCCGGCATTCCCATCCTGACCGAGAAAGGCCGTGCCGATCTCGAGAACCTGAAAGCGCTGTCGCAGAAGAACGCCGGACAGATGCCGACCTTCGAGAGCGTGCTGGCGCGTATGCAATGGCTCATTCATCCCAGCAATCACCACCTGCTGAACGACGAGCTGGTGCGCACGCGCCTCCAGTTCTACCTCCAGCCGGGCATGCGCGAGGTCGCGCCGGCAGTGCTGAAGATCATCGCGCGACATGACGAGTTCCTGATCCCGCTCGAGAGAATCCGCTGCGAGACGCTGTTCCTGTGGACGCTCGACAACCCCGTGCACGACGTGGAGTCCGCCCGCCAGGCCTGCGCGAAGGTGGCGCGCGCGCAGCTCTACGTGATGAAAGGCGACTCGGCGCACTGGCCGCAGTACGAGCAGCCCGAGGAGTTCAACACGGTCACGCGGAAGTTCTTCACCACCGGGAAGATCTAGGGAGCCGTCATGAAGATCTCATCGCTCGGATACGTTGGCGTCGGCAGCGCCCGCGCCAGGGAATGGGAACGCTTCGGCCCGGAGATCCTCGGCACGCCGCTCTGGACCGAGCCAAGCGACGGCGTCTACTTGCGGCTCGACGAGCGCGCCTACCGCATCGCGGTGCACCCGGCGGCACAGGACGAGCTGCAGTACGTCGGCTGGGAAGTGGCGAGCCCGACGGCGCTCGACGAAGCCGAAGACCAGCTCCGCCACAGCGGTCTCGCCGCCGAGCGCGGCTCCGCTGAGGATTGCCGCCGCCGCCACGTCGAGGGACTGCTCGTGTTCCGCGACCCGTGGGGCATCCGCCACGAGCTCTTCTATGGCCAGCGGTCGCTGATGTCGTTCCGGCCCACCCGAGACATCTCCGGGTTCGTTACCGCCGAGCTCGGCATGGGGCACATCGTGCTGGCGCTGCCGGATCTGGCGGCCGCGACCCGCTTCTTCGTCGAAACGTTCGGCTTCCGCGTCAGCGACTTCATCGACCTGCCGTTTCCGCTCGCCTTCTTCCATTGCAACCCGCGCCATCACACGCTAGCGGTCGGCCAGATGGGCCCGCTCATCGGGCTGCACCATCTCATGCTCGAGCTGAAGGACCTGAACGACGTCGGCACCACGTATGAGCTCTGCCGCAAACAGCGGGTACCGTTGTCGATGGACCTCGGCCGGCACTCGAACGACCGGATGCTTTCGTTTTACGTACGCACGCCGGGCGGCTTCGAGATCGAGTACGGTTGGGGCGGCCTGCTGATCGACGATTCGACGTGGCAGGTGCTGCGGCTTCCCAAACCGAGCTATTGGGGGCATGAGCTGATGAACCCGAACCCGCCGACGACGATCCGTCCCGTGGAGTGAGAGAGCTTCTCCCAGTGCGGCAGCTGTAAAGGAGATTGCCCATGGCCGTGAAACCCATCCCGGAGGGCTACGCCGGAGCCACCCCATACCTGTCGATCCGCAACGCCTCCGCGGCGATCGACTTCTACAAGAAGGCGTTCGGGGCGACCGAGCTCCTGCGTATGACGCAACCGGACGGCCGCGTCGGGCACGCGGAGCTCCGCATAGCCGGCGCGATCGTCATGCTGGCCGACGAGTTCCCGGAGATGAACATCAAGAGCCCGCAAGCGCTGGGTGGCTCTCCGGTGACGATCCACGTGTACGTCGAGGACGTGGACCGGTTCGCCGAGCGCGCGGTCTCCGCCGGCCTCGAAGTGCTGCGGCCCGTCGCCGACCAGTTCTACGGAGATCGCTCGGGATTCTTCCAGGACCCCTTCGGACATCGCTGGAGTTTCGCCACCCACAAGGAGGACCTCTCGCCCGAGGAGCTACGCCGCCGCCACGCGGCGCTGGCGAAGCAGCACAGCTGAACGACGAGCCGCCCTCGACTGCACGCTCGGGCTCGCGGCTGACGCGGCGAGGACCCTCCTCTCGCCGCCCGAGCTAAAAGAACACGCTCAGATTCTTCGCGAGCACCACGTTCTGGTCGAGCAGGATCGTTCGCTTGGCGATCCGCCAGCCGTCCTTCGTCTTGCGAAGCACATCCTCGCGGCGGCCGGCGAAAACGTTCAAGTCGGTCTCGAGGCGCGTGCGATAGAGCAGGAAGTTCGACGACACGTCGTACTCGACGCCGCCAGCCCGCGGGCGCACCTGCACGTTCGTCACCAGGTGTCGCGTCCGCGACGGCGGGTCTTCGGCCCACGCCATGCCGGTATCGAGGCGCTTGACCCGCGTCTCGAGGCTCGGCTTGTCCTCGTCGAAGAAGGCGATCTCGTTCGGCTTGCTGAACTCGAGCGCGCGCTCGCGCCGCGAGCGGTTGTAGCGCGTCGGCATCCAGTAGTGGATGTCGGCGGCGAGGATGGCCAGCCATTCGTGAAACTTCCCCTCGTCGAGTAGCGCGGCTTCCAGATAGAGGAACTGTTCGATCTCGTGCTGGAGCTCGGGGCTCACCGCCTCGGCCATATCAGCTCGCTTCGCCGCCGTTGCCATCGCGGGTGAGCAGCTCGAGCCAGCGCCGGTAGAAGCTCCGCCCATTCATCTCGCTGTAGACGTGAGTCACCCGGCCCGGGAAATCCGGATCCGTGCGCTCCTCGCCGAGGCTCATCTGCAGGTTGGAGTGCCGATGGCGCGAGACGTAGCCGCGCGCGGCCGCGGAGCATTGGCTCCAGTTCTCGCCGTCTTCCTGTTCGAATATCGCGCCCGGCCCGAAGCTCCGAAGCGTCGCCACACGGAACGCTTCCTTCACCTCGGGCGGCGCGGCCTTGTCCACGAAGATCCACGCCCAGACCTCCATGCGCTGCGCCCCCTTGGGATGCCACACCCGCAGCGTCTGCACCTGCGGCAGATACGACATCGACGGAAACACCGTGGCGTGCGCGGCCTTGATCTTGTGCGGCCGCACCGGCCCCAGGCGACGTTCGGCCTCGGCCATGCTGTCGACCTGGAGATATTTGGCGCAGACGGGTCCCATGATGAGCGGCGTGAGGTCGCCTTCGGTGAAGAAGCCGGTGCCGTGACCGTTCCCGGCGTCGACCTGGATGCCCTCCTTCAGGGCCGTGGTCATGACGGCCGGGCTCGTGCCCTCGGGAAGCAGCGCCATGATCGCCGCCGCGTGCGTCGGACCGACGTGGTGCATGTCCTGCACGAAGTTCTCGGCACCGAACTTCCAGTTCGCCTCGATCACCCACTTCTGCACGCCGCCAACGAGCTCGATGCCCCCCTCCCGGCGGTCGAGCACTAGGTCGAGGTACCAGGCCATGTCGCCGAGATATTCGGCGAGCGGCGGCGCCTCGCGATCGAAGGAGCCGAAGATCATGCCCTTGTAGCCCTCGATGCGCGCTACCGGATGAAGCCTCCATCGCTCCTTGTCGAGCCTCTTGTAGTGCTCCTCGTAAGGCACACCGACGAGCGCGCCGCTCCTGTCATAGGTCCAGCCGTGATACGTGCAGGTGAACGACTTGGCGTTGCCGAGGTCCGCGCGGCACACCTTCATGCCGCGGTGGCTGCAAGCGTTGAGGAACGCCTTCACGGACCCGTCGGTCTGGCGAACGACGAGCACGGGGTCCTCGCCCATGTAGGTAGCGAAGAAATCGCCGGGCATGGGAATCTGCGACTCGTGCGCGAGGAACAGCCAGCAGCGGGCGAAGATGCGCTCGAGCTCGAGCTCGTAGATCGACGGATCGGAGTAGACCAGGCGACTGATCGTCCCCTCGTCGAGGTTCACGAGACTGCGTGGATCGGTCGGCATGATAGGCCCTCCAGGCCGTCTCACAATGTGATACAGCCTCTCAGAACTGATAGTCGGGTGGCGGCGCCGAAGTCAAGGCGCGGCGCCGATCGCTCAAGCGCGAAGCTCGTAGAGCACGGAGAACGGGTCCTGAATCGGCAGGCGGCGGAAGTGTGCGAAGCCGGCCACCGAAGCGAGCTCCCGGGCCTTCGGCTCTCCCATCGCCGCGCCGATCCCCTCCCCGCTCTGCGCCAGCGACTGCGTCATGCAGTAGAGCGTGCTCACCGAGTAAAGGAGCTTGCCGATGAAGTTGACGTTCTCGTTGACGTCGGGAGAGCAGTTCATCTCCAGCATGAGGTATGTGCCGTCGGGCTTGAGGGCTCGGCGAATCGCCTTGAGGAGCGCAACCGGATGCGCCGAGTCGTCCACGACGTCGAAGGTGGTGATGAAGTCGAACTTCGGCGCCGCCGATGAAGAACGGCGACGCCTCGTCGGCGAGCACGACCGCGTGCTCGGCGGAGCGCCGGGTCTCGCCGTCGTGGGTGACGTAGCGCGCGGCCGTCATCGCGTTCAGCCACTCGCGGAGGTAGCGCGCGTTCAGCCGGGTCTTCGCCGCGAGCTCTTCGATGGTGACTGGTCCGGCGGCGGCCAGCGCTTTGAACAGATCGAGCCGATCGCCGATGAAGCTGAGGGCGCCGAGCGTCGCCGTGCCGACGTCGTCGACGGCGTGCCCGAGGAAGCTCCTCACCTTCTCGTAGTCCAACGCCCTCGCTTCGCTCGTCAACACTCGCACTCCTCAGACGTGAAACTCCAACCCTAGGTGCACGGCGGCGTGCGTGTCAACGACGCAACGCGCCTCGCGAGAATCGCCTCAAGCTGGTTGAGTTGCCCCGGGCTCGTCCGCTCCATAGGGGGGACGTCCGGGCGGACCTAATCGATCGGCACGCCCAAGAAGGCCTCGAGATAGTAGCTCGTGGCGATCCAATGGCTCTCGTCCTTGAAAAACCGCACCCGATCGATGCCGGCCGCATAGCTCATACCGATGACCGCCGAGACCACCGCGTAGTGCGCCACGCGCTGCCCCGGCGTCATCGTTCGGCTCCGCGCCTCACCGTCCCTTGAACTCGGGCTT
>JBEVNX010000096.1:0-14940 GCA_040507895.1 Binatia bacterium
GTGATGTCGTGCTCGCCGTGTCCCGTGAGCAGGTAGACGGTCTTCTCGTAGTCCCGCGTGACCTGCAGAATCGTCGCCATGAGAACTTCCTCGCGGATGTTCGAGAAGCTCTTGCGGCGAGGACCGCACTCCACGATGACCGATCCGTACGCATCCGCGCGATAGGCGCGCGCCACGCCCGGGTTACGGTTCAGATCGTAGATCTGCGTCGTGATCTTCGGCTGGCGAAGCCGGATACGCCAGAAGAGGTCGCTCAAGAATTCGTTGTGCGGATCCTCCTTGCGCACGAAGGCGACGATCTTCACGGGCTGCGTGATGTGGTCGATGATGTTTTGCGAATGCGCCGAGAGCGTATAGGCCTTGGCCGGCGTGAGGTCCAGGCGAAGGTTGTGCTGGTAGCTGATCGCCACCACGATCGCCAGTAGACAAAGAAGCCCGATCACGTTCAGCAGCAGGCCCACGTATCTCTGGAGCGGTCTCACCTCCGTCCTCGCCAGCGGCGCGATTCGAGTGAGCGCAGCGTCAGGTAGGCGAAGAAGATGGCGACACACAGGAAATACAGGACGTCGGTGGAATCGATGATGCCCTTCGAGAAGTTCCAGAAATGATCGAACGTCGAGAAGGCGTTCACGATCCGCATGACTTGGTCGCTGCCCGCGGCCTCGTTCCACGACACGGCCCACAGCAAGCCGACGAGGAACAAGGAGCCTACGCCGGCGACCACTTGGCTGTCCGTCAGCGACGACACGAATAGACCGACCGCGATGAACACCATGCCGAGGAGGATGAGCCCTGCGTAACCCGCGCCGACTACGCGGAAGGTGTACGGCTGGATCGAGTAGAGATAGAGCGGGTAGAGCAGCGTGGCTGCCAACATCAACAAGAAAACCGTCGCCGCGGCGAGAAACTTTCCGGCAAGGATCTCGCGGTCGGTCAGCGGATAGGTGAACAGCAGCTCGATCGTGCCGAGCTTCCGCTCCTCGGCAAACAGCCGCATGGTCAGCAGCGGGATCGTGAACGTCATGCCCTTGGTCGCCATGTCCACGAACAGCAGTTGGAAGAAGTTGTTGAGGATGTCGACCCCGTAGCCAAACTGGGTGAAGAAGTTCAGGTCCTGGTAGAAGAAGAGGCCGCAGAGGCTGAGAAACACCGTCGCCACCACGTAGAAGAGCGGCGTGGCGAAGTAGGCGCGGACCTCCTTCTTGTAGAGAGCGAACGTGCGCTGCATGTCAGTTGGCCGTGGCCTCGTCGGCGCGCGCCTGCTTCACCAGTCGAACGAACAGATCCTCGAGCGTGAGGGTGATCGGGCTGACTTCGGCCAGACTCCAGCCGCGATCGATGATCGTGCGCGCGATCTGCTTGCGGATGTCCTCGCCCGTCTTCGACACGACCTTGAAACGCGCCGAGGCATCGTTCGGCTGGGGATCCTCCACCACCTGCTCGACGCCGGGGATCCCTCGCAGCGCGGCGGCGATCTCCGCGCTCGGCCCCTCGGCGCGAACGAGCGTCTGAAAGACGCCCTCGACCCGACGGTTGAGCGCCTCGGCGCTGTCCTCGGCGATGATGTCGCCGCGGTGGATGATGATCACCCGATCGCAGACGACGCTCGCCTCGTGGAGGATGTGTGTGGAGAGCAGAATCGTGCTTTGACCGCGCAGATCGCGGATGAGGTTGCGGATGTCGATCACCTGGTTGGGGTCGAGGCCGACGGTCGGCTCGTCGAGGATCAACAGCGCGGGCTCGGCGATCAACGCCTGCGCGAGCCCGACTCGCTGGCGGTATCCTCTGGAGAGCTTGCCGATCTCGCGCTTCCGCACGTCACCGAGCCCGACGGCCGCGATGACCGCCTCGATCCGGCTCTTGAGACGCGGACCGCGCAACCCCTTGACCTCTCCGCAGAACTGCAGATAGCGGGTCACCGGGATCTCGGGATAGAGTACGACGCTCTCAGGAAGGTAGCCGATGAGCTGCCGCACCTGAAGGGAGTCCGTCTCGACGTTCAGGCCTCCTACCTTCGCGGTTCCCGAGGTCGGCGGAAAGAAGCCCGTGAGGATGCGCATGATCGTTGTCTTCCCCGATCCATTCGGCCCGAGAAGGCCGATCACCTCGCCCTGCTGAACCTGAAACGAGACGTCGTTCACGGCGACCGTGGAACCGAACTGCTTTCGCAAATTCTGGACTTCGATCATGCGCGGCAGGTCATATTTGGTTCCAGGGTGGCCGGTCAAACCGAGTTTCACGGGAACAGACGAACGCGGGCCCGCTCGAATTCAAAGAATTCATCGCTACCGCGTCCCGCCCAATGCTCGGCTCCGACTTGCCTTCTCGACGGCTCCGGCCGCTCCTCTCCGAATTCCATTCGGTGGTGACGAAAGATCTTCACGTAGCCTCGGTTCCGACGGCCTCCGAGCGGGCGGCGGAGATCGCCAGCGCGTTCGCCGGTGGTGCGGCGTAGAGGAGGAGCAGCCACAGCGCCTCGTCCGTTCGAGTGTCGGGATCGAGGTGTACGGTGAGCCAGCAGACGAAGACCAGCAGCAGCAGGTTCAGTAGGATGGCCGCGGCCTTCACGGTCGCCGAGACCTCGGCATCGACCGTCTTGCGGTAGCCGAGCACCAAGGCGGCAGCACTCACTAGCGGCGCCGCCAGCAGCAGCCCCACGAAAACGTAGTCTTGCGGCGCGAGCCGGCTCTGCAGTCGCGCCACCCCGACCAGCATCACCCCTCCGTTGAGAAGGAACGCCACCGCCTTCAGCCACGCTCGAGCGAGCATAGCCGCCGTCATAGGAGATCGCCGCCCAGGCGACAACGCGACGTGTGTCGCGCTTTCTCGGCCGTCAAGAATTTGCTAAGCGGTCCGACCTCGTCGACTTCCGTCCCCCGGGACGAGAGCGAACCGCATGCACCGCCTGCAACTCCTGTTCTTGCTGCTCGGCGTCGCGCTGTTCGTGTTCGTCGTGCAGAAGGCGGGGCTCTCGCAGATCGCGCGCGGCCTCCAGGTCGTCGGCTGGTCGTTCGCGGCGATCTTCGCCCTCGAGCTGCTCATCGATTTCCTACACAGCGAGGGATGGCGCCGGTGTCTTCCCGACGGCATGGACTCGGTTTCGCGGCTCGACGCGCTCCTCGCGCGCACGGCGGGAGTGGCGGTGAACGTCCTCACGCCGACCGCGACGGTCGGCGGTGAAGTCATCAAGGGAATGCTGCTTCGCCGCTGGGTGCCGCTGGCCGACGGCTTCGCCTCGATCATGATCGACAAACTCACGTTCGCGGTGTCCCAAGCGATCTTCCTGTGCGCCGGAGCCGTCGCGCTGCTGACGGGGCTGTCGCTCGACCGCGAAGAGCGCGCGCTCGCGCTCGCGGCGTTGGGGCTGTGGATCCTCGCGGTGCTCGCCTTCTTCTTGCTGCAGCGGGCTGGGATCCTGCGCGTCGGGCTCGGCGTGGTCCGTACGATCTTCGGCGGTGCGGCGCTGCTCGAGCGCGTGCCCGGCGACGCCGCGGTGTTCGATTCGCGGGTCGCCACGTTTCTCGCTACGCGCCCACGCGAGATCGGCGCCTCGGTCGTCCTTCACCTGCTGGCCCAGATCGCCCGCGTGCCGCAGTACTACCTGGCGATGTCCGCCCTCGGCCTCCAGCCGACCGTGGCGACGTGTCTCACGACGGCGGCCGGCCTCGTCTTCATGGAAGCGACCTTGTTTCTGATTCCGGCGAAGCTCGGCGTGTTCGAAGGCGGCAACGCGCTCATCTTCTCGCGACTGGGCTACACGGTGACCGACGGCATCATCGTTTCGTTCACCATGCGGCTTTCCGAGCTGGCTTCCGCCCTGGTCGGGCTGGCGGCGCTCGCGTACCTACACTTCCGCGCGCCGCAGCTACAAATTGCGCCGCCGTCCCGACCGCCGAGCGTGGACAAGCGGCCGATCGCGGGTTGAGTCCCGAGCCCCTCCCCCTACTCGGGCTTGCGTAGCCGCTTGTAGAGCGTCTTGGGATCGATGCCGAGCAGGCGCGCCGCTTGGCTCTTGTTTCCACCGCAGCGCTGGAGAGCGTAGATCACGTACTCCTCGGTCATCTGCTCGAGCTTGAGGATCGGGCGCTGGTCCCATGGACTGCCCGGCTTCGGTCGCTCCGCTCGCACCTGGAAGGGGACGTCGTCGATCCTCACCTCGGGCCCCGGTGAGAGGATCCGCATCGAATCGACGCAGTTCTTGAGCTCTCGAACGTTGCCCGGCCAGCGGTAGCCTTTGAGCGCACTCATCGCCTCGGCGCTGACGCCCGTGAGGCGAAGGCTTCTTCCGGCGTACCCCGAAAGGAAGTGATGGACGAGCGGTTCGATGTCCTCGCTGCGTTCGCGCAGCGGTGGAATGTGCAGCAAGACGCCGTTCAGCCGGTAGTACAGGTCCTCGCGGAAGCGACCCGCCGCGACTTCCGCCGCGAGATCCTTGTTGGTCGCCGCGAGCACTCGGACGTCGACGCGAGTCGTACGGTTCTCGCCGACGCGGCGAATCTCGCCCGATTCGAGCGTGCGCAACAGCTTGGCCTGCACCAACGAGCTCATTTCGCCGATCTCATCGAGGAACAGTGTCCCACCGTCGGCGGCCTCGACGAGACCGAGGCGCCGCTCGGTGGCGCCAGTGAACGCGCCCCGGTGATGCCCGAAGAGCTCGCTCTCGAACAGAGTGTCGGGAATCGCGCTGCAATTGATCACGACGAAGGGCTTGCCGCGGCGCGCGGACAGGCCGTGGATGAGGCGAGCGACGAGCTCCTTGCCGGTGCCGCTTTCGCCCTGCACCAGCACGGCGGTTTCGGCGGGGGCGACCCGCTCGAGGCGCGCGAGCAGCGCCAGCATGCTCGCGCTGTGAGCGACCATCGTGGCGCTCCCTCCCTCACCGCAGGCCAGCCGTTTCAGCGCCGCGTTCTCACGCCGCAGCGCGCGATGCTCGACCGCTCGCAGCAGCACGGCCGAAAGCTCCGACAGCCGGCACGGCTTCGTCAAATAGTCGTACGCTCCCCCGCGCATGCCGGCGACCGCGCCCTCGATCGTACCGTGTCCGGTGAGCAGCACGACCTCCGTGCCGGGGCTTTCCTGCTGGAGGCGCTTCAGCGTTTCCAGTCCATCCATCCCCGGCATCAGGATGTCGACCACGGCCACCGCGAACTCGTGGTCCTGCACGCGCTGCAGTCCTTCCTCGCCCGATCCCGCGGTCGTGACGCGAAAGCCCATTCGAGGAAGCTCGCGCGCGAGCATCGCCCGCATCATCTCCTCGTCGTCGACGACCAGAACGTGCGGCGGCGGTCCCGCCGCGGGCACCGGCTCCTCGCGGATTCGCGGCTCAGCCATGGGCGGCGCGGAGCTCGTTGCGGGCGGAGAGTGGCAGACGAATCACGAACTCGGTGCCGACGCCCACCGTCGATTCCCTCAACTCGATCTCTCCCCCGTTCTCTCGCACGAGGTCGTGGCACAGCGCAAGGCCGAGCCCCGTGCCCTTTTCCGGCGGCTTGGTCGAAAAGAACGGCTCGAACACGCGCTCGCGAATCTCGCTCGGAATGCCTCCGCCGTTGTCGCGTACACTGATCTCGGCCGTCTCGCCGGAGTGGCGCGTGGCCACCTTCACCCAGCCTCCGCGATCGACCGCGTCCAGACCGTTGAGGGCGAGGTTCAGGACGACCTGCTTCAGCTGTTCCGGATCAGCGTCCACCCACAATGCCGCGGCCCCGAGGTCGCCGGCCAGCTGCCTACCCTCGCGGCGCGCATGATTGGCGAGCAGGTCGAGCACTTGCTGTGCGATCGAGTTCACGTCGATGACTTGCTTCTCGGGAACTCGGGTATGCGCAAAGCGCAGGAACCGCTGCACGATCGTCTTCAGGCGATCGACCTCCTGGCCGATGAGCCGCAAGTACTCCGGGAAATCGCCGAACGCAGGCTGAGCCGCCAGCGTGGGGTCGCTGCTGCGGTCGAGCAGACCCTCGGCGAAGCCCGCGAGGATTCCGAGCGGGTTGTTGATCTCGTGCGCGACGCCCGCGGCGAGGCGTCCAATCGCCGCCATGCGGTCTTGACGCGTGAGCATGCGTTGCGCTTCGGCGAGCTCGCGCGTGCGCTCTTCTACTTTGCGCTCGAGCGCGTCGTTCCATTGCTGCAGCGTCTCGAGCAGCGAGTGATTGTCGGCCAGCGCGCGCTGGAGCGCCGCGGTGCGATCGGTCACCATTTGCTCGAGGTGCTCGGTCAAGCGGTGCTGCTCCTCGATTCGAGCTTTGAGCGACTGTCGCATGGTTTCGAACGCCCGCGTCAGCCTTTCGACCTCGCTCGACCCCGCGGGCGAGGGCAGCTGGAAATCGTAGTTCCCCTCGCCGAGCTCGTGTGTCGCGGAAGCGAGACGCGTCAGGGGGCGCCCGATCGAGCGGCTGACCACGAATCCGGTGCCCAGCGCGGCGGCGAGCGCAAACGCGGCGATCAGTGCGAGCTGCCGCTCGAGGGCGCGGAACTCTTCGGCCTCGCCATGCAGCGATCGGAGGATCGCGTAGGAGGGCATGTCCGGGCCCTTGACGCCGAGGAAGGGACTGACGACGATCGCGGGGATCTCACTTCCGAGATCGACGCTCCCGTACACCACGTGATCGCCCCGGATCCCGGAGGCGAGCGACTGCACCGCGCTCGCCTCGGCAGGGTCGAGCGTGCGCGACGACGCCGCGACGTCGGAGCCGACGAGGAAAGCGACGTCGTGCCCCGAGAGCAGCGACAGCTGAAGCGCGAAGTTCCCGTCGACACGGTAGCCAACGGAGAGCGTTCCGGCGAGGCCGGTCGCGAGGCGCACCGGCACGGAGACCATCGCGTAGAGCTTCCTGTCCTGCACCCACATGGTGCTGGCGCGCTCCCCGCGCAGCGCGCGGGCCACCGCGGTGGTGGAGACGAACGTCTCCCCGACCTCCCAGCGCCGATCGGTGCGCGCCAGGATCACGCCCATGCGGTCCGTCACGATCACGACTTCGGAGCCGACGAGCTGGTTGATGCGCTGACAAGCGTACTCGAGCCGCGCGGGATCGGTGTCCTCCAACGGCTGGTAGAAGACACCGAGCTCCGCGACCAGAGATGCGGCGTTGACCAGTCCCTCGGCGCGCGTGGCGAGGATTTCCTCGAACACTCGGCGCGAGGTCTCGAGTTGCTCGCGCGCCGACGCCCGCACGCGATTGTTCATGTGCAGGTCCACGAGCCAAAAGGCCCCCAGGAGAGCTGCCGCGACCAGCGTGCCGAAGTAGCCGAGGATCTTCGTTTGGAGACGAACTCTGCGCACTCGCGCCGAGTATAGGCGCGGCTCTCCTGGCCGGCAATTCGAAGAGGTGGCGGAGGGCACACCGCACCCGGCCCCGCCCAGGCAGTGGCGAGATTTCAACAACGGCTGCGCGAGCCTACGCGAGACGCACGGACGGGAGCGGGGCCGGCCTGGCCAGGCCGACCCGATCCTCGAGATCCACTGCCGCCGCGGCTAGCTGACCTTGCGCCCCAGGAACCGGGGTTGGAAGGTCACCAGGCACGCCGGCAACAACGTCACGCTGGCGAGAAAGCTCACCGCCATCCAGATCGCGAGCAGCAGACCCATCTCCGCGTTGAAGCGAATGCTGGAGAACGTCCAGAAGAGGATGCCGGCGATCATCGTGAGCGCCGTGAAGGTCACGGCCTTGCCGGCGGTCCGCAGCGCTGCCCGCGTCGCCTCCTCGATCGACCCCCTGGCGGCGAGCTCCTCGCGCACGCGGCTCACCACGTAGAAGGCGAAGTCGATACCGAACCCGACTCCCACGGTGACGACCGGCAGGGTCTGTACGTTGATGCCGATGCCGCGGGCCCCCATGTACGCGTTGACGACCTCGTTGGCGATCAGCAGCGGCACGATCAGGTAGAACCCGGCCGCCACGGACCAGTAGGTCAAGCAGACGACGAGGAAGATCGTCACGTATCCGACGACGTTGAGGATCACGTCGTTCCGGATCATCTCCTCGTTGGCGGCGGCGAGCACGCCGATGATGCCGCCCGCGAGGCGGAATTGCGCGTCCTCCAGCGGGTTCTCCGCGATGAACTGCTGCGCGCGGGCGATGATGCGCCGGATCGTCTGGCCGCGATGGTTGCGGCAGTAGAAGAACAGGGCGGTGTTACTGAAGTTCGGGTCCATAAACCGCGCGGTCTCGGCATACGAGGTGCCTTGGAAGAACGCGCCGAACAGAAAGCTCACTCTCGAGGCCTCGGTCGGCACCACGCCCCATTTCGGTTCTCCCTCGTTCACGAACACCGCCATCGTGGTGATCACGTCGACGAACGAGAAGCTCGCTCCCACGTCGGGATCGCGCTCAAGGAAGCGCTGGAACTTCTCGAACACCCTGACGTTGTGCGGCAAGCGCATCGATCCCGGCTTGTTCGCCTCGACGACGACGATGAGCGGCTCGATGCCGCCAAACTCGTCCTGGATCTGCTTGTGGGCGAAGTTGTACGGCGAGTCGCGGCGCAAGAGCGGCGTGACGGCCTCCGCATCGCCGATCACCAGCTGTGTGAAGAAGAGCGGGCTCGCCAACATCACGACGACCCATACGGCGATGCTGGTGCGCCGCCCGCTCGGCGACACGATCGCGGACGCCATGCGGTCGATCCAGCGCTGGAAGGCCCCCTTCTCCCGCCTCTCGACCATCTCGCGCTCCGGCGGGCTCAGGTACGAATACACGACCGGGTTCAGGAACAGCTCGCTCACCACGATCGCGGCGATCCAGAACGAGGCGGTAAGCGCCAGGCGCTGCAACAGCACGATCGGAACGAGCAGGATGGCGAGCACTCCGAGCGCGTCCGTCACGATTCCGGACAGCGTCGGCACGAACAACGTCGCGAACGAGCGGACGATCGCCTCTTCTTGCTGCCAGCCGCTGGCCTTGTACTCCTCGTAGTACCGCTCGTGCATCTGCGCGGAGTGGCTGACCGCTCGTGCCGTGATGAAGAAGGGGATGACGAGCGTGAGCGGGTCGAGCGAGAAGCCGATCAGCTGGATGAACCCGAGCCCCCAGACCGCGGCGATCAGGCCCGAAATCGTCGGCCGGAGCGCGCCCTTCCAGTCGCGGAAGTAGAGATAGAGGAGCACCCACGCGACGATCGCGGTCGCGAGCAGGATCCAGTAGACCTGGCCCGCATACTGGTAGACCCAGCCGTAGAGCTGCGGCTCTCCAGCGACGAGGATCTCGGTGTTGGCGTCGCTGAACGGCTTGACGATCCGATTCTGGATCTCGTCGAAGAGCTTGCGGTGGTCGATGATGCCTTCGATGAAGCTCGCGCGAATCAAGGCCGCGCGGTTGTCGATCGACACGAGCACGCCGTAGAGGTTCTGAGAGGAGTGCACGATGCGCGCGACACCGTCGACGTCCGCCTGCGTCTTCGGCCTCCCCATCATCACCGGCGTCATCTCCATCACACCGCCCGCCGAGACTCGCAGCGTGCGGTTGGTGCGGTGCGCGAGGGATTCGATCTGATAGTGGTTGACGCCGTAGATCTTGTCGATTTCCTCCGTCATCGCCCAGATCTTGTCGAGCGTCGTGACGTTGAAGATGTCGCCCTGGCGGACGCGCAGCATGAGCAATACGGTGTTGGCGCCGCCGAAGGTCTTGGCGAATTGCCGGTGCACGGCGATGTAGGGGTGGTTGGCGGGCAGCAGCTCGTCGAAGCGGCTGAGCAGCTGCAACTGAACGGCGTGGTAGCCGAAGAAGAGGGTGACCACGGCGACGGCCGACAGCACCGCAACGCGCCAGCGAATCAGAGCGCGCCCCATCGAAACCAGCCGGCCGCTTGCGACGGTATCGGTCATGACTCCTTCCCCTTTCCCGCCATCTCGGCTTCGATGCGCTCCTTCACGCGGTCGAGGCCGGGCATGCTCGGTGCGAGCTCGCGAAGGCGGCGGAGCGCGCCGAGCGCGTCGGCGTACCGGCCGCTTCGCTCGTACGCGAAGACCAAGTTGGACTGGTAGTTTACGTCGTTGGGCCGCGCTTCGACCGCCTTCTCCAGGTACGGAACGGCGTCGTTCCAGCGCTGGAGCTTGAGGAACGCCGCGCCGAGCAACTGATTCAGGAACGGATCGTCGGGGTGAAGCTGTTCCGCGTAGTACAGGATCTCGACCACTCCCTCGAGGTCGGAGCGCTCGAGAATCTGCGCATAGTCACGGCTCACGCGCTGGAGCAAATCCGCTTGCATCGTCGCGATCGCCACTTGGACGTCCTGGTCGCGCGGCGCGAGCTGACGCGCGCCCTCGAGCTTGACGAGCGCGGCAAAGGTGGCGTCGAGCGTGTCATTGCGGCGCTCGAGCTGAGCCTCGAGAAGCTGCTTGCGTGCCTGGAACAGCGCGGGCGCCATGCCTGTGCGGCGAGCCAGAGCGCCGGCGTCGAGCCCACGAACCAGCAGCGCGAGGTCGAGCGGGAACGTCTCCTTGACGCCGATGCGCCGGAGCTCTGCGAACTCGACCGAGGCCCGGTCGTCCGTGAGGATCTGGGCACCGGCGGTCAGGCGGTCGACCCCGGACCCGTCGAGCACGATGTATTTGAGAAAATCCTCACCCGTCTCGATGCCGTACGGCCGCAGGTCGTCGGCGACCTTGGCGTCGCCGCGAATGCGCTCCGAGAGCGCTCGTGGGTCGATCGTCAGCGGCGTCGTGGCGCCGATCAGCACGCAGTAGCGGTTGGCAAACAGCACCAACATGTCGGGAAAGACGCTGCGAAAGGTCTTCATCACGCCGAGAAAGTCGGCCTCGATCATGTTGTGCAGCGGCAGCCATTGCGCGAAGATCCCGCTCGGCGCGAGCCGCGAGCGGACGATCTGATAGTAGTCGCGGGTATAGAGCGGCCAGCTCTCGCCGGCAGCCGGATGCGTCGCGTCGGCGGCGATCACGTCGTAGGGCTCTCGGGCCAGCCGCAGATAGTTCCTCCCGTCGTCGGCGATCAGCCGCCAGTCGCTACGATTGGCCGCGTTGTTGTTCTCCTCGGAGAAGAGCCTCATCGCGTCGCGCACTTCGGGCACCAGCTCGACGGCTTCGACGGCGACTGGATGTTGGAGCACGGCGCCGAGCGTGATGCCGCCGCCGAGCGCGTTGAGCAGCACGCGCTGCGACCCGTCTCGCAGCAGGAGGGGCCCATGGCCGAGGAGCTTGAAGAACAGCATCGCGTCGCGATGGTTCGGCACCTCCTCGATGCAGTTGATGAGCAGCTCCTTCCTGCCCTCGACCTCGAAGACCGAGATCGTTCCCGAAACGCCCTCGCGGTAGTAGAGCAGCTCGCCGGCGACCTTCTCGTGGCCGTTGTACCAGCGCGTCAGCGTGAGCGGGCCGACGAAGGCGATCGGAGCCAAGGCGAGCGCAGCGCCGGCAAACGCAACAGCCGGTCTGCGCGCCACGGGCTCGAGTTGCGTCCACAACAGCAGGCCGGTGGCCACCGCGAGCACGGCGACTGCGATCAAGCTTCGGCCGAGGCCGAGCACCGGGATCATCAAGAAGCCCGCCGCGAGCGAGCCCACCAGGCTGCCCGCTGCGTCGGCGGCGAGCACCGCGGAGACCGACTCCCCGCCATCACCGCGCTTCGGCGCCGCGCGTGCTTCGATCAACACGGGGAGCAGGAATGCGGCCGCCGCGGAAGCCGGAACCGTCGGCACCATCGCCACGAGCCAGCGATCCAAGCAAAGGTCGGCGATGCTCCGCACCGGATGCCAGGCACTGATCGCTGCCGCCACGTCGTACAGCCGATTCAACAGCGGCAAAGACCCGAGGACGATGAGCGCCAGCGCGAGCTCGACCACGAAGAACAGGCGGATGTTGGAGTGCGGCCCGCGGATGGCGCCGGCAAAAGGGACATAGAGGGCCGCTCCGAGCGCCGAGCCGAGCAGCACCGAAGCGAGGATCAGCGAGAACGAGGTGGTGTTGTTCTCGACGACGCAGACGAGGGTGCGATTCCAAACGACTTGCAGCGCCATCGCCTGGAATCCGATCAGAAAAGCCGCGGCCGCGAAGGCTCGTCTGCCGAGCAGGGGGGCCGTGCTGTCCGCGGCGGCTTCGCGCCGCGCCTCGGCCGGGCTCGCCATCGATGCCAACAGCGCGAGCACCGCGACGGCGAGGTTGACCCCGGTCGCCACCTCGCTCGCCGCCGCCGCACCGTAGAGCCGGACCAGAACCCATGCCGTGCCGAGCGTGCCGGCAACTCCGCCGAGCGTATTGGCGGCCAGCAAGACGGCAGCAGCTCGTCCCATCCCCCACGCGGCGGCGAGCCAGCGCGACACGACGGGCACGGTGATGCCCATCAGCATGGTCGGCACGAGCAACAGCGCGACGGCGAGAACGGTGCGGATCGCCAGCGACCCTCCCGAGTGGAGATAGACTGCATCGACCGCCGCGTGCAGCGTGGGAAAAGCCAGTGCGTAGAGCGCGATCGCGGCCTCCGCCGCGGCATAGACCACGAGTGGATGAAAGCGCGCGAGCCAGCGGGCGCGGCCCGCGGCGTAGCCGCAAGAAAGGCCGCCCATGAATGCGCCGGTGACGATGGCGACCGAATAGGTGGAGATGCCGAACGAGAGGCGTAGGCTCCGTTCCCACAGCACCTCGTACGCGAGCGCGCTGGCCCCCGAGCCGAGAAAGAGTAGGGGGACGAGGAAGGCTCCGAGGGGCGTGCGCAAGTTCCCGTCCGGTCAGGAGCTCGCGAAGCTCACGTCGTAGTCATCGGCTTCGCCTGTCTGTTCGTCGATGAGCGCGAGCGAGCCGCCGGTGTAGTCTCCCGTCGGGAAAAATACGAAGCCGGTGATGTCCTCTCCCTGCTTCAGCTTGATGGATCGCAAGAGCTTCGATTGGATGTCGGGGTCCATGCCGGCAAGCCTGCGCTCGGCGTCCGACTGGGCCAGCGGCGCCGTCTGCCCCCCCGTCTCACCGACGGCCTGTACCCGGCGGGGGTCGATGCCCATGGCGCGCTCGCCGGCGTTGATGACTCGCACGCGCACGGCGACGACGCCGAGCGGCTCGAGGTCTGAAGGGAACTCGATCTTCGCCTCTGGCCCGCGGTAGAGCTCCATCTTGACGACGGGCCCCTTCGGTGGCGGCCAGATCCGGTCGCCTGCCTCGGCGATCTGGTGGAACCCGAAGCGAAGGCCGTCCAACGTCCAGCGGCCGGCGCCCGAGGGACTGACGCTCACGCCGCCGGCACCGCAGGTGACGGTGAGACGTGCAGTGACCTTCTCGGTGTCGTTTCGCCCGTCGACGATCGTGTCGCTTCCGCTGCGCTCGACTCCCGTGATTCGGTAGTTTCGCGCCTTGAACGTTCTCGCCGCGTAGCGTCGGCCGTCTTCGCAGGAGATCGGATAGACCTTGGTATCGAGATTGGGCTGCGCCGCGTTACCTTGCGAGAGCGGGCCGCTCAAGCACCCGGCCGCGACGAGCGACGAGCCGAGAGCGAGCGTCAGCGCGGCGACGCGGGGGCAATGTGCGCGATCTGCGGTCCTCCGCATCATCCACCTCGCCTCCGATAAAACAGAAGGCTTTCGTTTGGCAAGAGCGCGTTCCAGCGCCGAAAAGATTGACCATTTCCGCTCCGTCTCGTATGTTGCGCCGGTTCCATCTCGTCTCAGGAGGGATCATGACCGAGACTCACACCCCGGAGGCTCAGATCAAGAACGCCATTTGGACCTACGGCGGCTGGACCGTGCTGCTCGGTCTGACGCTCGCCGCAGGAATGACGCTCGGCTACCTCACTTGGGGCGACGCCATCCTCCTTCGCAAGGAGAACGCGGAGCTCAAGCTGAAGTTTACGGCCGCAACCGACCTGAAGGACAACGCGCTCACCCAGCGGACGATGGCCCAGGAAGAGCTCGGCCGGTGTCAGAAGAAGCTCGAGGCGGCTACTGGGGGGGCTGCCGGCGCCTCGGCCCCGCACTGAGATTCGCGCACCAGCGTCGGCCGGCGACGCGCTTTCTCAATTGTCGATCGTGGCTTGATCCCCCGCAGATTGCAGGGCGGGTGTGATCGAGTAGCTCAGAAGCTCGATCCGTGTGCGCTCGTGCTCTCGCTCCGCGTCGTCCCACTGGCGCGTCAACACGAGACCGACGCCGGGCGCATACCAATCGGAATAGTAGAACACCAGCTCCTCGCCCGGACGATATCCCGACCCCGGACCCTCGGTGGATGAGCTGTCCACACGAATGCAGTCGCGGAAGGATCCCGCCGGCACGTTCACGGTCTCGCGCTCGGCCGCGACCGTGTGGCGAAAGCTCACCCTGAAGCCGAGATCGCCGACACTGAATGCTTCGGTGTTGCTGTCCCATGATGCTCCGTGGGTGAGCACCTCCGGAAGGTACTGCCGGTCGCCCGAACCACTCGCAGCGACCACCCTCCCCGCCTGGTAGGTGAGCAGCATCCGGTTCAGGTAGCCGTTCTCGCGGAAGTAGAGCATCGGCTCCTGCTCCTCGAGAACATAAGGCCCCTCCATTCCGAAGCTCGAGTAGCGCTCCTCGACGCTGATCCCCTCGCGCTGGACCGCGTCGACGTACCGAGTGCCGTAGACGCGGACCTTGGACTGATACGTGAGCTTCTTGACGAAGTCCTGCACCCGGTAGCTCCACTGACTCTTGTCGGTCAGCGGGAAATAGGCCTCGACCGGGATCGGCGATGCCGCCACCGGCGCTGGCGGAGGCGTCTGGACGGCCTGGGCACACGAGGCGACGAACGCACCTAGCAGCAACCATCCGCCCGAAGACGAGAACGGGAGGCGCCCGTTCCGGGCCGCCTCCCGCTCTGCTTTCCTTCGATTGCTCGGTTCGATCAATTGGTGCCGGTCGCGGCTGCCTTCTGGCCCGCCGGGGCAGCCGGCTTGACCAGCTGGGTCATGAACTTCGGCCGCACGATCACCATAAGCGCCGGCAGCAGGGTCATCGTCGACAGGAAGCTGATCGTCATCCAGAGGAAGA
>JBEVNX010000115.1:0-6646 GCA_040507895.1 Binatia bacterium
GGCGGGGCATCGCACCGCTGGAAGTCGGTCCGGACGGTACGGCGATCGAGATGTGGGGCCAAGGCCTGCGTTTCGGCATGGCGGGGGTGAGTCATGGCGAAACCTATTGGTTCGCGGTCGCCAATGCCCCAGAGGGAGAGCGCGAGGACGATCCGCGGTGCGTGGTGCGCGATCGCTTCGGCCGATTCGGCGGCGACGTTCGGAAGCTCCTAGCGGCCACGCCCAGCGAGCGGGTCTTTCGCACCGACATTCACGACCGCGATCCCACCGCAGGATGGTGGAGCGGCCGAGTGACTCTGCTCGGCGACGCCGCCCATCCCACCACACCGAATCTCGGTCAGGGTGGTTGTCAAGCGATCGAAGACGCGGTCGTGCTCGCCGGCGCACTCGCCGCCGAGCCATTGCACGAGGCCGCTTTTCGCCGCTACGAGTCGCTACGCTTCGCCCGTACCCGCTGGATCGTCGAGGAGTCGCGGCGATTCGGCCGGGTCGCCCAGGCCGCCAGTCCCCTCGCCGTTCGGGCGCGTAACCTCGCCGTGCGGCTCACCCCGCGGCGCGTGGTGCGCGCGCGGCTGCTACGAGTGCTTCGCTTCCACCCCTGACGGCGCGGCCGGTTTTGACCCAGCGGAGCGGCGGGAGCAGTATCCGCGGCGAGATGACGTCCTTCGCTCGCATCGAGGCAATCGCCGCGAAGCGCAAGGGTGGCGCGCCCGCACTCGCGAAGCTCTTGCCGAGACCCCGCAGCCGAGCCGCGCTCGCCAAGACCCCCGATGAGTTCTTTCTCTCGGCCCTGGCCAAGCAGATCTTCCGCGCCGGCTTCGTGTGGAAGATCGTTGAGTACAAATGGCCGGCGATGGAGGAAGCGTTCGCCGGCTTCCGGCCCGAGATCGTCGCCGGCCTCGGCGACCATGACGTCGAGGACCTGCTCGCCGATCCGCGCGCGATCCGCAACCGCGCGAAGATCGAGAGCGTGCGCGACAATGCGGCTTGGATGACCCGCGTGGCAGCCGCCTCCGGCAGTTTCGGAAGCTTTCTCGGGGCTTGGCCCATCGATGACGTCGTCGGTCTGTGGGACGAGCTACGCCGCGAGGGCAGCCGCCTCGGCGGAATGACCGGCCCGTTCTTCCTCCGCGAGGTCGGCAAGGACACGTTTCTGCTCACCTCCGACGTCGTGAAGGCGCTACGGCGCGAGAATGTCGTGACCGGCAACCCGACCTCGAAGCGCTACCTCGCGGCGGTTCAGCAGGCGTTCGACGTCTGGCGCGAAGAAAGCGGCCGCCCCCTGTGTCAGCTGAGCCGCATACTCGCGTTCAGTGTCGGCTGAGCGTCGCGGCTGCTTCCGGGAAGGCACTCTACGCGCGAGCTTCGACCTCCGCGGGTGCACCCACTCGCTGCTGGCGAAGCACGTCGTCGAGGGCGGGCTTCACCTCGCGCATGAACCGCCGGAGCTCCTCGATCACGCTTTCCTTCGGCTGCTGAGCGTAGTGATAGATCACCACGACGTACTCCGCCGGGAGCTCGCGCCACTGGCGCACGAATTCGTCGCGAACGTTGGATGCGCTTCCGGCGATGAATAGGCCGGAGTCGAGCATCGGCTTCACCGTGTCTTGGCGAGTCGCCCCAGGAGGCAGCGCCGGCTGGCCGCCGATGCGGCCGAGGAACGGGGCGTAAAAGTGCTTGAAGATGTCGCCGTCGTAGAGCGCGAGCTTCTCCAAGCCCTCGCCGCGGGTCGCCCCGATCCGCGGCCAGCGGACGATCGCCTGGTTCTCGCCGAGCACGTACCGCCGTCCGGCGCCGGCCGCTGCGCGCACGTACGCCGGCCCGTGGTCGGCGGCCTTGCCGATGCTCGAGAAGTACGCGGGAACGAAGCCGCGCCGCGCCGCCCACTCGACGGTCTCGAGGCTCGAGTTGCTCGACACGAAGACGGGGGGATGCGGACGCGTGAAGGGCGCCGGAACGACGCTCACGCGGCGGATCACGCCCTGATCGTCGAGCTCGCCGCGCGCGCCGAGCGCGCGGGTCCACTCCACCATCGGCCAGTCCCGCCCGCCCGCGTCGTGCGGATACGGGATCTGCCAGGCGCCGGAGCCTTGCTCGATCGATTCTTCGGTCCAAGCGCGCAGAACGAGATCGACCTGAGCTTCGAAGAGCTTGCGGTTGTCATGGTCGGCCGCCGACCCATCGGAAAGCGTGGCGGCACCGCCGATGTGCTGGCCGAGCACGTCGGTCCAGCGCGATTGGTAGCCGCGCGCGAAGCCGACGAAGAAGCGGCCCTCGGAGAGATGATCGAGGATGGCCGTCTCCTCCGCCACGCGGATCGGGTTCTGCGTGCTCATCACGTAGCCTAGCTGGCCGACGCGCACCTTCTTGGTGATCGCCGCCCAGTAGGCATTCAGCACGCCCGGGCTCGGACCGACCTCGTACCCCTCGGAGTGAAAGTGATGCTCGATCGTCGCCACGCCCCATACACCGAGCTCGTCGGCAGCGCGCACGATGTCGTGCCAGCCGGCGAGCGTCTCGTGGTAGCGAGCGGCGTTTCGCCCGATCGGCCGCAGCCGGCGGCGCTCGTCCTCGTCGGCCGCTGGCATCACAGGGTAGAGCTGGACGATGACCTTCAGCACGGGTTCCTCCGGATCGTCTCGACCTGAGTGCGTCTTCTAGCCGGGCTGCGTCATCTTGGCCAGACGATGGGCAGGCTGAGTCGGATCGGGATGTGTGGAGAGGATCGAGTAGCCGCTGCCGCTCCCCTGCGCGAGCTTGCGAAGCGAGTTCACGGCGCCAGCGACCTTCAGGTGGTTTTTCTTGAGAAACGCGAGTCCATAGTCGTCGGCCTCGGTTTGCTGGCTCTGCGAGTATTGCGCGTTCAGCACCGCCTCGGCCAAGCCGCCGAGCTCGGACGCGGCAAGAATGCTCGCCGCACCTCCGCCGCTGGCGACGGCTGTCTTGCGAACACCGCTGCGGCGAGCGCGGTGCGCATCGCCTTGGCCCTGCCGATGTCGGCAGCTGCGCCAAGCGCGGTGCCCACGTCCACATTTGCAAGGCTTCCCCCGCCGCTACAGCCCAACAACGTTGTGACGACGATCAGCGCGAGACTCCAGTTCCATCCCACAGCCTTCCTACCCGGATCGCTCGATGTTGCCCTGCGTCACATGTGCGTGCCGCCAGCGCACGGTAGTCCGCCCTCGGCGCGTCAGGCAAACCCCGATACGTCTGCACGATCACAATCACCGCCGTTGCAAGACGCCGCATTCCCTGTTTCCATCCGCGAGGGACGCCTTGGCCGCCCCGGGGAAATCGAAGGCCCCTGAAAGAGAGGGTGTGCATGATTCAGGAAGTCGACGACCTTCGCGAGGAAGGGAACGAGTTGAGCGCGCTCTTGAACTCACTCGACGAGGCCGACTGGGCTCGCCCGACGCCTTTCAAGCAGTGGACCGTCTTCGACGTCGTCGCTCACCTCCACTACTCGGATCGCTGCGCGGTCGCTGCTCTCAAGGGCCGTGAGGAGTTCCACGAGGAGACCGCGGCCATGCGCTCCGTCATCGACCGGGGCGGAAGCTTGCGCGACTTCACCCGCGATGAGCTCGGTCCGCTCGATGGGCGCCGCATGCTGGGGCTCTGGCGTGACACCTTTCGCGACATGTGTGATCGATTCGCCGCCCTCGACCCCAAAGCGCGGCTGCCCTGGTTCGGCCCCGACATGGGCCTGCGCATGTTCACTACGGCGCGACAGATGGAGACCTGGGCACATGGTCAGGACGTATACGATCTCCTGGAGAAGCCCCGTCAGTACACGGACCGCCTCCGCAACATCGCTCACATCGGCGTGTCGACGTTCGGTTGGACGTTCGCGAACAGGCGCCTTCCTCCGCCCGGCCCGGCGCCCTACGTGCGGCTCACGGCGCCTTCGGGCGCGATCTGGGAATGGGGCCACCCAGACGACGGAAATCGCGTAGAAGGCTCCGCCGCAGAATTCTGTCACGTCGTGACCCAGAACCGGAACGTCGCCGATACCGCGCTCGTGGTCGTCGGCGAGCCGGCCCAGCAATGGATGGCGATCGCGCAGTGCTTCGCCGGCAATCCGGAGAATCCGCCCCCGCCGGGAGCCCGGACGGGCATGGCGCGCCGCTGAGAGCGGCCGCATCTCCGGCAGGCGGGCATCCCGATCTCGCGCCGCGAACTTGGCCACCCCGCCCTCTCAGACCTGGTTTCGCAGCATGAGCTCGTGTGGATGCGGCTCGAGGTATGATTGTCCGGCGAGATACTCGATCGCCCGCGCACGCACGTGATGGCGGATGAGCGTGAGCGGAACAACGAGCGGCACCCCGCCCTTGCGGTAGTCCTCGATCAGCGACGCGAGCTCTCGGCGGCTCCCGGCGTCGACCGTTCCTCTCAGGAATCCCGCCATCTGCGCGAGTACGTCGGCGTGACGGCCGCGCGTCGCGATCTTCTCGAGCGCGCTCAGGAAGCCTTCGGTATACCCGCGGGCGATCTCGGCCCGTGAGCGCGCGTGCATTGCGGCGATCCATCTTCCGAGCGCGACGGTTCGGGAGCGATCGTGCACGAGCAACAGCATCTTCTCACGACTGTGAAAGCGGACCAGGTCCGCGGCCGTCCACCGTTCCGCGAACAGGGTCTTCACCCGGCGGTAGGCGAATACACGCTCGATGAAGTTCTCCCGGAGCTTGGGATCCTGGAGCCGCCCTTCTTCCTCGACGGGCAACACCGGGAGCCGCTCCCTCAGCGCCGAGGCGAAAAGGCCTCGACCCTTGCGCTCCTTGCGTCCGTCGGCGAGATGGATTGCCACCCGCTCCACACCGCAGGAAGGCGAGTCCTTCTTCAGGATGTAGCCCGAGAGGTCGAGCGCTGCGAGCTCCGCGACTCTGCGGCGCGCGAAGGAGGTCATCGCCTCGGTATGGTCTCGGCCGCTCTCGACGCCGACGAGCCGGATCTCGCCGGCGCGGCGCAGCAGATGGATCGCCTCGCGCGGAATGCCAAGGCCGATCTCGACCTCGGGGCAGACGGGCACGAACCGTATGTAAGGCGCGAGCGTCTCGGTCACGAACGCGTCGCGCTTGTGGCCGCCGTCGTGGCGGACGCGCTCACCGAGCAAGCAGGTCGAGACGCCGACGCGGATCTCGTCGCTCATCCGCCGTCACTCCTGGCTGCGATCGCCCTCCTGCTGGTCGGCGGTTACCGAGCGCTCCGGTCGGCGGCCAGATGGAAGCCCGTACCGCAGATCTCCACGCGGTTGACCGAGACGCGGTGACCGCGGCGCTCCGCGGCGGCCAGCAGACGCGAACGATCGACGGTGACGAGTTCCAGAGCGCCGAGCCCTTCCCCGCGCCCGTCCCGGTCTTCTCCGAACCGGATCGCCGCGTCATCGAGTCTCAACGTCGAATCGGTCTCGAGCGGCAGATCGAGGATCTCCTGCCACCGCGCCGCGAGCTTCGCGGGCTCCGGTGATTGGATTTCCACGGCCGTGATGCCGCAGACGACGCCGCTCCTCACGGCTGCCGGCCAGGTCGGCCCTGCCGGATGCCAGGGGCCCTCGCGGTCCTCTCCGCCCTCTTGAAAATCGACGGACAGAAAGCAACCGCCGGTGTCCCCGGGATGAAGCTGAAGAACACGGTATCCGCCGGTATCCTGCTCGAACGCCTTGCGGATGCCGAGCGCGACGGCGCGGCGCTCGCGCTCGGCGGGGTCGTCGCATTGCAGGATGACCATGTAGCCGCCGTCCCCGCCGCGCCTGTCGAGATAGCGCCCTGCGGCGGTACCTTGACGGATCGGAGAGACCACCTCGAGGAACTGATCGCCGATCGGAAACAAAGCGTTCTCGAGCCCGAAGGACGCAACGCTCGGATCGCGAAACGCCACTTCGAGACCGAGCACGTCGCGGATCTCTTCCACAACCGGCGCGAGCGACCGCGCGACCAGCGCAACTTGACGAAGCCTGAGCACGGCGAACCTCCACTCTTCAGCGCCCGACGAAGCGGGGCTTGCGCTTCTCGACCTTCGCCGCGAACGCTTCGCGCGTGTCCTCCGTGGAGAACATCCGCAGGTGTCGCTCGGTCTCGAGGGCCACGTAGCCCGCGAAATCCAACCGCTCCGCGTCGACGAAGTTCGCCTTGAGCGTGCGGAGCGCGATCGGCGCTGCTTGTGCCAATCGCCCGGCGATTGCGGCGACCTCCGCGTGCAGGTGCTCGTCGGGAAAGACTCGCGATACGAGCCCGATCCGCAACGCCTCGTCCGCTCCGAACTTCTCCGGGAAGAAGTAGAGCTCTCGAGCGCGCGCGGCGCCGACGATGCGCGGGAGCGTCCACGGTCCGCCCATGTCGCCCGCCACGCCGACGTCGAGGAACGCGACGTTGAATCGCGCCGAGGCCGCCGCGAAGCGGAAGTCGCAGGCACACGCCCAGCCGAGCCCGGCGCCGGCGCAAGCTCCGTTCACCGCGGCGATCGTCACCGCCGGCATCTGGTGGAGAAGCACCGGGGCGCGGAAGTGATCCGGGCGCAGCTCTCCCTCGGGGGGCCCTTCCCCGGAAGCGATGACGTTCAAATCCGCCCCGGGGCAGAAAGCGCGGCCTGCCCCCGTGAGGACGAGCACGCGGAGCTCGTGGTCTTCGGCGGCCGCCGCGAGGGCTCCGGT
>JBEVNX010000142.1:0-5967 GCA_040507895.1 Binatia bacterium
CTACCCAAACCGACCAAGCGCCTGCAACGAAGGCTGCGACGGGTCCGGCGCGCGCTCGGCGCCTGGCGCAACTGCGACGTCGCCCTGGGGATGGCGGCCGAGCACCGCCGTCGCACGCGCAGCCCGCGGCGACGCTCGGCATGGGACCTCGTGCGTCAACACCTCGAGCAGCGCCGCCTCGAAGAGTGCATCCGAGCGCGGCGCAAGCTTCTCGGCAAGGATCTGTGGGACTTTGCGCGGCGCCTACAGGGCGCCTTTCGCGAGCTCCTGCCGACGATGCCCGCGGACCGTGTTCAGGCCTTCGTCCGGGCGGGCGCGGAGGGCGCATGGGCTCGGTGGCGCGAGGCGTGCACGCGGGCCGAGGCCAAGCGCGACGTCGATTCCGTGCACGCGTTGCGCATCGCCACCAAGCGCCTGCGCTACCAGGTCGAGCTCGCACGTGAGCTCGGCGAGGTGGACGCCGAGCCGCTGCTCGAATGGTGTCGCACCCTCCAGGAGAGCCTCGGCCACTGGCACGATCATCAGATGCTGCAGCACTCCATCGCCGAAGCCTTGGCGCGTCCGGAGGTCGTGCTCTCCGACCTCGAAGCCGTGCAGGAGGGTCTGGCGGAGTTGGCGCGCGAGCGCCGGGCGTTTCCGCCCGACGATCCCGCAATCCTCGCCGAGGCGCAGGCCGACGTCGGGCACAGAGCGGTCGCGAGCTGGCTGGGGGGTCCGCCGGGGCCAGCCGTGTCGACGGCAGATTTCACGAAGCCATAATCGCCGGGTCGCTCGGCGGAAACGCCCCCCTGCTCTACTCGGGATGTCTGAGAAGGCGTCCCGAAGAGCAGACGCGGAGGTCGCATCCGATGAGCGAGACCACCGATCGCCGACCCTGCGGGCCGCGAGCGATGCTCCGGAGCCCGTCGCGCCGCCCGCAGATCCCGCGACGCTGGCCGGCGAGGCTCGCGCGCTGCCCCCCTCGGCCATCCTCGCCAGCAGCGGGCCGCTGACGGTGTTCTTTGCTGGCGCCCAAGCTATCCCGCACCTGCTCTACGAGATCGGGCGGCTGCGCGAAGCCACGTTCCGGGCCATCGGCGAAGGCACCGACAAGCGCATCGACCTCGACTGGTTCGACTCGCACTACTTGCACTTGGTGCTGTGGAATCGGGAGCGGAGTGAAGTCGTCGGCGCGTATCGCTGTGCTCCGACCGACCACATCATTCCTAAATTCGGCGTGGACGGGCTCTATACCGCCAGTCTGTTCGCCTACGGGAACGAGATCGTCGCAAGGCTCGTCCCCGCACTCGAGCTCGGGCGCTCCTTCGTCCGGCTCGAGTATCAGAAGACCTACTCCGCGCTCCTCCTGTTGTGGCGCGCGATCGCCGAGTTCGTCGTCCGCAGCCCGCGCTACAAGCTATTGTTCGGCGCCGTGAGCATCAGCAACGATTTCGGGGACGCGGCGCAGCGCCACATCGTCGAATACCTGCGCGAGAAAAGCTATCTTCCCGGCCTCGCCCGCTTCGTGAGGCCGCGGAACCCGCTCGTGGCAGACCCGCACGACCTCCCCTCGCCGTCGTCCGCGCACCCGGAGGACCTCGGCTCGCTCGAGCGAGAGGTTCTCGAGCTCGAGGGCGGGGCGCGCGGCGTACCGGTGCTCCTGAAGCAATATCTCAAGCTCGGCGGCCGGGTCCTGTCCTTCGCACGCGATCCAGATTTCGGTGACACTCTCGACGTGCTCGTTCTGGTGGATTTGTCCGCTGCACCGGTTCGCGTGCTCGAGCGCTACATGGGCCCCGAAGGAGCCTGCGCGTTCTTCGAGTATCATCGTCCGACCGATCTTCGCCGCGACGACGCGTGGCCCCCCGCCTGACGTGCGAACCGAGCGAGCCGACTCGACGACGAAGCAGAGAATCCGACAGCGGATTGTCGCCGTCGGCGAATCGCTGATCGAGCTGAGCCGCAAAATCCATGCTCACCCGGAGCTCGGGTTCGAGGAAATGCGCGCATCCGCGTGGCTCGCTGCTGCCCTAGAACGAGCGGGCTTCGAAGTCGAGCTCGACGTCTTCGGCTTGCCCACCGCGCTCGTCGCGCGAGCGGGATCGGGCTCGCTCCATATGGCCCTATGCGCCGAATACGATGCCCTGCCCGAAATCGGGCATGCTTGCGGTCACAATCTGATCGCGGCGATGGCGCTCGGCGCCGCGTGCGGGCTTCGCGAGCTGCTGAACGATCTCGGGGTCACGCTCACCGTTTTCGGCACGCCTGCCGAAGAGCTGGGCAACGGCAAAGCGCTCCTGCTCGAGCGCGGAGCCTTCCAGGGCGTGCACGCCGCGTTGATGACTCATCCGGCGCCGATCGACGTGCTCACGCCGCCGCTTCTCGCCTTCGCCCAGTTCGACGTCGAGTATCGCGGCCGAGAAGCCGATGCCTTCGCGCCGGCTGGGCCCGGCGTCAGCGCGGCGGATGCGCTGACGCTCGCGCAGGTGGCAATCGGCATGCTGCGGGCCGGCCTGCGCCCGACCGACCGAGTGCACGGCGTGCTGACGAGCGGAGGACGGACGCCGGCTCTGCTTCCCTCGTGCGCGACCGCGACCTACATGGTGCGCGCCCGGACCCTGGCCGAGCTTCTACCGTTACGACAGCGCGTGGTGCGCTGCTTCGAGGCCGGCGCTCACGCGCTCGGTTCGAAGCTCGAGATCCGCGAAGCGCACGAGCCCTACGGCGACATGCGCCATCACCACGAGCTCGCCGAGCTTTACCGGCGCAACGCCCGCGCCGTGGGGCGCGTCTTCCCAGAGCTCGGCGCGCTGCTCGCACGTGGCACAGGATCGACCGACATGGGGAACGTCTCTCAGCGGATCCCGGCCATCCATCCCGCCATCGGCATCGACTCATTGCCAGCCGTGAACCATCAGCCCGAATTCACCGCCCGTTGCGTGACGCCGGTCGCCGAGCGTGCGCTGATGGATGGAGCCACGACCCTCGCCTGGACGATCGCGGACGTCGCCCGTGACGAGGAGCTACGGCGGTGTCTGACGGCGGGTCCGCAGGACCGTGCCTGAGCGCGGCGATATCGAGGCGAGCCTGATGAGCGGCGATACCTTGACCGTTCGAGCCGGCGCCGAGATCGCGGGCATCCAAACGCTTCGTGGGCCGACTCGACCGCTTCGAGCCTGTCGGTCAGCGGGACGGCTGCTGGCCGTCGCGTTGCTCGTGGGCGGAACGAACGCGCTGGCTCGAATCCTGCCTCATCTCGCCCGAGCACCGGAGCGCCTGGCTCGGGCGATCTATGCGCGACTCGCCGCGTGGCTGCTCCGCTTGCTCGGGGTGCGCGTCGAGCTCGAAGGCCGAGCCCCCGAAGAGCTCTCGGTGATCGTGGCGAATCACCGCTCCTACGTCGACGTTCCTCTGGTGATGTCGACGATGCCGTCGGTGTTTCTCGCCAAAGCCGAGATCGCCGGATGGCCATTGTTCGGCACGGCCGCTCGGCTCGCAAGGACGGTTTTCGTCGACCGAGACGACCCCGGTTCCCGGCAGCGAGCATTCGCAGCGCTCGGCGACGCGCTCGACCGCGGCCAGCGTATCGTGGTGTTCCCCGAGGGCACGACCTCCACCGGCCCCGGCTGCCTGCCGTTTCGCGTCGGCGCCTTCCGGCTCGCCGCCGTTCGCGATCTGCCGATCGTACCGGTCGCCATCGCCTACCACGATGTTGGCGCAGCGTGGGTGGACGATTCGAGCTTCGTCGCGCACTTTCTCGAGTGTTTCCGTGCCCGGCGCCTGCGGGTGTCAGTCGCGATCGGGGATGAGATTCGGGGACGGGATGCCGCGGCTCTTCGGCAGCGCGCCGAGCAATGGATCCGCGGTCGTCTCGCAGCGGTCGACCGCGCCTCCTAGGCCCCAAACGACTCCGCGCGCTTGCCGGCTGCAATTTTTTCTTCTGCTAGGCATGATGGCCCTGGCAGCCCCATGAAGATCGCCGCGATCGACATCGGCTCGAACTCCATTCACATGGTGATCGCCCAAGTGCAGCGCTCGGGATTTCAGATCCTCGCCCGCGCCAAAGAGATGGTGGGCCTCGGCCGCTCCACGCTGAGCACCGGTCGCCTGTCTCCGGCGGCGATCGACGTCGGGTTCCGGACGCTCGATACGTTCAAGCGACTCGCCGAGAAACACGGTGCGGATCCGGTCCTCGCCGTGGCGACGAGCGCGGTGCGGGAGGCGAAGAACGGCGGCGACTTCGCGCTTCGCGTCTGGGATCGGCTCGGTCTCCACATCGACGTGATCACCGGCACCGAGGAAGCGCGGCTGATCTTCCTGGCGGCGACCCACGCCATCGATTTTCGCCGCCAGCGCGGGATCGTCGTCGACATCGGCGGCGGCAGCGTAGAAGTCATCGCCGGCAACGGAAGCCAGGTGCGCTGGATGGAGAGCCTGAAGCTCGGCGTGGTGCGGCTGACCGAGCGCTTTCTCTCTTCCGATCCCCCGGAGGAGCGCGAAATCGAGGCGCTGCAAGTCCATCTCGATCGAGCCCTCGAGCGGGTGTTCCGCCGGGCGCGGATCTTCCGGCCGACACTGCTCGTCGGGACGTCCGGTACGGTACTCAACCTGACGGCGATGGCCGCGGCGCTCGAGACCGGGCGCCTGCCAGCGAAGCTCCACAATCGGGTCCTGCCCCTGCGACGGCTCGAGGCCGTGCGCAAGAAGGTGCTTGCTTGCAACACCGACCAACGCGCGATCCTGGCGGGGCTCGACCGGCGGCGGGTCGACCTGATCCCCGCGGGCGCGGTGCTCGCCGAGACGCTGATGCGGGGTCTGCGCCTGCCGCAGATGCACGCCTGTGAATGGGCGTTGCGCGAAGGCATGCTCCTCGACTTCATCGCCAGGCATCCCACCGAAGTCGCCGTCGCCGAACGCATCCCGGATCTGCGCAGACGGAGCGTGCTCGCCCTCGCCGAGCGCTTGCGCTCCGACGAGACCCATGGGCGCCACGTCGCCGATCTCGCACTCAAGCTCTTCGACGCTTCGCGCCGCATGCACGGGCTCGGACGGCGCGAGCGCGAGCTCCTGGAGTTCGCGGCGCTGCTGCACGACATCGGCCTGTACGTGAATCACGCAAAGCACCATCGTCACTCGCACTATCTCATCACCCACGGCGAGCTGCGCGGCTTCACGCCGGAAGAAATCGCAATCATCGCGTCGGTGGCCCGCTTTCATAAGGGAGCGCCACCGAAGGCCTCGCACGAGGAGCTCGCGGAGCTGTCTCCGGACGCGCGGCGCTTGGTCATCGACCTCACGGCGATTCTGCGGGTCGCGGATAGCTTCGACCGCAGCCACCATGGGTTGGTGCGCGACCTGCGCTTGGTGCAGCGCAACGGCAGGCTCCGCGTCGAGCTCGATACGGCGGGGCGCGACGCCGCTTTGGAGCTCTGGGGAGCGGAGCGCAAGGCGGACCTGTGGGAGAAGTGCTTCGAGGTGGACCTCGAGTTCGAGGTGAAGCGCCACCCGCCGCGGGCGGTGCGCGGGTGAACGGCCTGCTCGACCGGCATACGTATCCGGGGAAGCTGATCGTCGTCGAAGGCATCGACGGATCGGGCAAGTCGACGCAGCTCTCGCTCGTCCATCGCTGGCTCGAGTCGGAGGGCTACCGAGTCTTCTTCACCGAGTGGAACTCCTCGCGGCTCGTGCGCCGCGCGATCCGCCGCGGCAAGCGGAAGGACCTGCTAACGCCCTCGACTTTCAGCCTGTTGCATGCCGTCGATTTCGCCGACCGCTTGACCTACAGCATCCTGCCTCCTCTCAAGGGCGGCATGATCGTGCTCGCCGATCGCTATGCGTATACGGCCTTCGCGCGCGACGTCGCCCGCGGGGTGGATCCACAGTGGGTTCGCGCGGTGTACTCGATCGCCCCGCGCCCCGATCTCGCGCTCTACTTCCGGGTTCCGATCGAGACGTCTCTCGAGCGCATCCTCTCCGGCCGCCAGAAGC
>JBEVNX010000161.1:0-10650 GCA_040507895.1 Binatia bacterium
CCCTCAGAGCTCCACCCCCCGCACGAAGCGCTGAGCGGCGCTCGCGCTACCGAGCGCGCCGAGCAGCGGCCCCGCCGTCAGCAACGCCGCCACTGCCCGCGGCTCGACGAACTGCAGGCCGGCGACGAACGGCGCGAAGAACGAGTCGGTGCCGAGCGAATGTCGCACTCCGTAGAAGGCAGCGGCAAGCGCGCCGACGCCGAGCGCCGAGCCGGAGAGACCCTGGATCGCACCTTCCAGGAAGAATGGGATCAGGATGAAGGAGTCGGAGGCTCCAACGAGCCGCAACACCTCGATCTCGTCCTTGCGCGTCAACGCCGCGAGCCGCGCGGAATTGCCGATCACCAGCAACGCTCCGAATCCGAGGATCGCCGCCCACGCCGCGCCCGTCCACGCCAGCAGACGGAGCAGCATGGCGAAGCGGTCGCGCCACGCCGCCTCCGAATCGACGCCGTCGACGCCGTCGAAGCGGCCGAAGCGCGCGGCGAGGGCGCCCACCGCCGCCGGATCGAGGTTCGCCTCGCGAAGGCCGACGGCGATAACGGCCGGCAGCACCTCGCGCGAATCCACTCCCTCGAGCACGTCCGCGTTCGGGCCGAGCGTGCGGCGCAAGTCGCGCATCCCTTCCTCCGGCGACACGAGCCTCGCGCGCGCGACTTCGGGCTCCCCCTCGATCCGTCGCGCCAGGGCCTCGGTCGCCGCGACCGACAGCCCCCGCTTGGCGTAGACTAGGATCGGGTCGCCCTCTCCGGCCCACCCGATCAAGGTCCGGTGGACGTTCTCGCCGAACAACAGGAAGGCACCGAACAGGAATACGGCGACGGCGATCGTCGACGCCGTGACCGCCGCCGGCCGGGGCGCCCCGCGCAGATTGGCGAAGGCGCGGCGCACGAAGTAGAACGGGTGAAACCTCCTCATGCGGATGGGGCCTCGCCGTCCACCAAGCGGCCGGCGCGCAACGTGATCTGCCGGCCTTTCACCGTGCGCAGGAGATGAGGATCGTGGGTCGCGAGCACCACCGTCGCCCCGGCGCCGTGGGCTCGCAACATCAGCTCCACCACGCGGCTCGCTGACTCCTCGTCGAGATTGCCGGTCGGCTCGTCGGCGAGCAGCAGCGCCGGCTCGTTCACCAGCGCCCGCGCCAGCGCAACGCGTTGCTGCTCCCCGCCGGACAGCGAGCGCGGATAGCGCCGGACGAGGTCCTTGAGCCCGACGTCGCGAAGCAGCGCGAAGGCCTTGCGCCGTGCCTCCTTCGAGGAATCGCCGGAAGCCTCGGCGGGAAGCGCGACGTTGTCGAGAACCGGAAGCCCGGCGAGAAGCTTGGCATCCTGGAAGACCATCCCCGTCTTGCGACGCAGGGCCGCGATGCCGGTCCTCCCCAGTCGCGCCAGGTTTCGTCCGCTGATGACGATCTGGCCGGCGGTCGGCGCCTCCGCGCCGAGCAGCAGGCGAAGAAGCGTCGTCTTGCCTGCTCCGCTCGGCCCGGTGAGCAGAACGAACTCTCCAGCTTCGATGCCGAGCGAAAGATCGGTCAGCGCGGGGAAACGCGGGGGATAAACTTTAGAGACATGATAGAGGCGGATCACCCGGACCGAATCCTACCTGGGATCGATTGCGATGTCTCGTCGAGAGCCCTCCGCGGGGCTTGGCAACCTCGCGGCGATCGCACAGGATGAACGCGATGCATGCGCACGACGTAGCGCAGGATCGCGAGTTCGACCGCAAACGCTTGCGCGCCGTCCTCTGTCTCGCCGGCGTCTTCCTGCTCATCGAAATCGCCGGCGGCCTCGCCTCGGGAAGTCTCGCGCTGCTCGCGGACGCCGCGCATCTCTTCGCCGACGTCGCGGCGCTGACCCTCGCCTACGGAGCGATGGCCCTCGCCGAGCTGGTGCCGACCAAGAAGTACACGTTCGGCTTGTACCGCGTCGAGATCCTCGCCGCGTTCGTCAACGCGGAGCTGCTGCTGCTGGTGATGGGATTCCTTTTCTACGAGGCATACCTGCGGCTGCTCGAGCCGCACGAGATCCGCACGGGTCTGATGATTGTGGTGGCGGTCGCCGGCCTCGGCGCCAACCTGGTTTCGGTGGCGCTCCTCCACGAGGGCAGCGCGCACAGCCTCAACGTGAAGGCGGCGTACCTCGAGGTGTTGAGCGATGCCCTCGGCAGCTTCGGCGTGGTGATCGCGGCCGCTGTCATCGCATTCACGCGCTGGTTCTGGCTCGATCCGCTCGTCACGGTGGGCATCGGCTGCCTCGTGTTACCGCGAGCGTTGAGCGTGCTGCGTCACTCCGCGCACGTCCTCCTCGAGGGAACGCCACTCGAGGTGGATCTCGGCGAGATGCGCCGGCGGTTGCTCGCCCTCCCGGGCGTCGTCGAGCTGCACGATCTCCATTTCTGGACGCTCACGTCGGGACTCCATTCGGCCACCGTGCACATCCGCGCCGCGGAGGAGAGCCCGCGGGGCGAGGTGTTGCGCGCGGTGCAGAAGCTCCTGAAGGAGTCCGCGGGCATCGATCATTCGACCATTCAGGTCGAATGGGGAGCGGACGTCACCTGCACGACAACCGACCACGCGTGAAACGCTCGCCCGCGGTCGTCGACGCTCAGCGCCGGTCCGCCGCCGCGCGGTGCTGGTCGATCGGCTGAGCGCCGGCTTCGCCTGTGACGCGCCGGCAGGCCATTGTCACGAAAGCGAGGACGGCGAGGGCCAGCAGCAACGCTTGTAGCGCCAGCGGCTCGACGTACGGAAACACGCCGAGCCACTGCGCGAGGAACATCGAGTCGGGCACCCAATCGCACGGCGTCTGCCGCACCACGCCGGCCTCCTGCAACTCGCGGATGCCGGCGCCG
Source organism: Binatia bacterium (assembly GCA_040507895.1). GTDB lineage: Bacteria > Desulfobacterota > Binatia > JACPRU01 > JACPRU01 > JBEVNX01. The sequence continues at coordinate 2,851 of JBEVNX010000161.1, forward strand.
GCGAAGCGGAAGGCCATGAAATACAGGAGCCCTCCCGTCACGTTGAAAAACGCGCGCATCGGAATACGCGGGCCGATACGCTGGAAGGCCACGAACAGCGCCGCGAGAGCGGCGCACCCGGTGAGAAACCCGGAGACGAGCAACGACTGATCCGACGCCGAGCGCGCCCGCGCCACGACGGCCTCGTAGAAAAGAACGGTTTCGAGCCCCTCGCGGAACACCACGATGAAGGAGAGCAAGCCGAGGCCGAAGAGCGCCCCCCGGCCGACCGCTTGCTCCACGCGGCTGCGAATGAAGGCTTGCCAACGGTCGGCCTCGGCCTTCGACACCAACCAATAGGACACCCAGAACAGCACCCCGGTGGCCGCCAGGATGGTCCAGCCTTCGAACGCCTCCCGCGCGCTGCCGCTCATGTCGAGCAGGCTGCGCGTCGTCATCCACAGGGCGACGCTGCCCGCGACGGCCAGCGCAGCCCCCGCATAAAGGTAAGGGGCGCGTGATCGCTGTCCGATTCGGACGAGATAGGCCGCGAGAGCCGACACGATGAGGATCGCCTCGAAGCCCTCCCGCAGGATGATGAGCATCGAATCGGCGAATAGGCTGCTCCCCGCCTCAGCTGCCTGCGCGCCGCGCGCGAGCAGCTCGAGCACCCGTGTTCCTTGCGTGCGAATGGCTTCCGTCGGCCGGCCCTCTTCCATGTCCGACAGCAAACGCATCCACTGGCTTTCTACCTCGCGATAGAGCGAGGGATCGCGCACGGCGAGCTCGCGGTCGAGCGCCGACTCCTCGAAGAGAAAGAACGCGTCGGCCGCTTCCTGTTTCACCATCGACGCGGAAGCCGGCGAGTAGCGCTCGATGGCCCGGCGCAAGGTGTCCTCCGGCGTCGGCGTCTCCGCGCTCCAGGCGATCGACACCACGACGAGCGCTGCCGCGAAGGCGAGCCTCCCCGCTCCCTTTCGCCGCACCGGCCTGCACAAGATTGTGAAATTCATTCTCATTTCGCTCTAGCCCCGAACCTGGGACAAGGCAACCGGCACCGGACCGGCCGCGAAAGGCGCCCGGCAATGCCTCGGCGCACGAGGCGCTCAGATTTCCACGCTGCGCAGGCGCAACGCGTTGCCGACCACGCAGACCGAGCTCGCACTCATCGCCAGGCTGGCGACCATCGGCGACAGCAGCCAGCCCGTGAAGGGATACAAGACCCCGGCGGCGAGCGGCACGCCCAGCACGTTGTATGCGAACGCGAAGAACAGGTTCTGTCGAATGTTGCGCAGCGTGGCCCGACTCAAGCACACGGCACGGGCCACGCCGCGGAGATCCCCTTTCAGGAGAGTGATGCCGGCGCTCTCGATCGCGAGATCGCTGCCCGTCGCCATCGCGATGCCGACGTGCGCGGCCCCAAGCGCCGGGGCGTCGTTGATGCCGTCGCCCGCCATGGCCACCACCCTTCCCTCGTTTTTGAGCCGCGCCACTAGTTCCGCCTTTTGCTGCGGCAGCACCTCGGCGACGACGCGATCAATGCCGAGCTGGCTCGCCACGGCCTCGGCACTGATGCGATTGTCGCCGGTGGCCATGACGATCTCGATACCGAGAGCATGCAGCCGCCGGATGGCTTCGGGGGTGGCGGATTTGATCGAGTCGCTGACGGCCAGCAAGGCGCAAGCGCGCCCGTCGATGCCGAGAAGCGCGACGGTCTTGCGGTGGCGACGAAGCTCTTCGGCGTCGGCGGCGAGCGACCCGAGATCGCCGACGACGAGTGCGCCGTTGCCGAGCGCCATCGATCGGCCGCCGATCCGTCCCCGGACGCCCCTTCCCGACAAACCCTCGAACGCCTCCACGGGGGATAGCGTCACGCCGCGCTCCTGCGCGGCGGAGAGAATCGCCGACGCGAGCGGGTGCTCGCTCCCCCGCTCCAGGCTGGCGGCAAGCGCGAGCGCCTCGTCCCGACTGAAGCCCGGGATCGTGCGCACGTCCGTCAAGCGCGGCTTTCCCTCGGTGAGTGTGCCGGTCTTGTCGACGACCAGGGTATCGACCTTGCCGAGGCCCTCAAGCGCTTCGGCGGAGCGGACGAGCACGCCGGCGCGCGCACCGCGTCCGGTCGCCACCATCACAGACATCGGCGTGGCGAGCCCGAGGGCGCACGGACAGGCGATGATGAGTACGGCAACCGCGTTCACCAGTGCGTAGGCCAGGCGCGGCTCGGGACCCGCCACGCCCCAGACGACCGCGGTGGCGACGGCGACGACCACCACCCCGGGCACGAAGACGGCGGATACGGCATCGGCGAGCCGCTGGATCGGCGCGCGGCTTCGCTGTGCCTCGGCTACCAGCCTGACGATCTGGGCCAACACCGTGTCCGCTCCGACTCGCTCCGCGCGCATGACGAAGGCGCCACTGCCGTTGAGCGTACCTCCGGACACGGAATCCCCCGGCCCCTTCTCTACGGGCATCGGCTCTCCCGTAAGCAGGGATTCATCGACCGCGCTCGCCCCCTCTTCGACCGTGCCGTCCACCGGGATCTTGTCGCCGGGGCGCACCCGCAGTCGATCGCCGGGCCGAAGCTCGGCCACCGGAACATCCGCCTCGGCGCCATCTGCGCCAACCCACCGGGCGGTCTTCGGAGCGAGCGCGATTAGATCGCGAATCGCGTCGCCAGTTTTTGCTCGGGCGCGGAGCTCGAGCACCTGCCCGAGCAGAACGAGCGCGGTGATCACCGCCGCGGCCTCGAAGTAGACCGGGACGCTCCCCGAATGGTCCCGGAACGCTGCGGGAAAGAGGCCGGGCAGGAGCGTGGCTATCAGGCTTTCGAGGTAAGCGGCGCCGGTGCCGAGACCGATCAGGGTGAACATGTTGGGCCGACCGGTGACGATGGATGTCCACGCACGCGCGAAAAGCGGAGCCCCGGCCCACAACACCGCAGGCGTCGCGAGCAGCAGCTCGACCCACCTCGTGGCGCGGCCGCCGAGCCCGTGCGCGAGCGGCGGCAGCATCTCGCCCATGGCGATCAGCAGCACAGGCGCCGCGAAGGCCAGCGCGATCCAGAAGCGACGGGTCATCTCGCCGAGCTCGCCCGAGGGATCGTCTGCGCCGAGTGCGACGCGCGGCTCGAGCGCCATGCCGCAGATCGGGCAAGAGCCGGGCGCGGGCGAGACGATCTGCGGGTGCATCGGGCAGACGTACTCTGTGTCGTCTATCGCGAGACTAGGCGCTCTCTCGAGTGCCATGCCGCAATGCGGGCAACTGCCTGGGCTCGCGGCTTCGACGGCCGCGCACATCGGGCAGAAGTAGCCGCCCGAGGGCGCGGCAGCGTTTCGCCGATGGGCCCCGCACGCGTGCGATCCGCCTCCGGGATGAGAGCCGCAACGGGATTCGCCCATTCGATCTCCGGTCACCGAGAATGTCGGTACATCAAGTCGAGGAGCTCCTCGTACATCCCCTCGACCTCTCGCGCCGAGCCCTTGCGGATCATTTCGCTCGCGCAATGGCGGAGATGGTTGCGCATCAGGTTCTTGCCGACGGCCCGCAGCGCCTCGACGACGGACGACAGCTGCACGAGGATGTCGGCGCAATAGCGATCGTCATCCACCATGCGCGCAAGACCGCGCACCTGTCCCTCGATGCGGCGCAAGCGCCGGCGGTTTTCGGCCCTGAGGCCCGCATCGACGCCGAGGGCTTTCCGGCCCTTCTCGCTGGCTTCGCAGCCGCACGCGGCTTGGTTCGCCCGATCGCGCATCCCGAATACCCCCAGGGGGTATCCATACCGGCCACTGGCCGGAGGCGCAACGCTCCGTCTGCTCAGCGGGACCCGCGCGGGCGAAAGAGGCCGAACGAGCTCGTATAGCCGTGCACGAACGTCGTGCCGTGGACGGGGCCGATCTCGCCGTTGCAGAAGAAGCCCCCCAGCGGCACCTCGCCGAGGTGGCGGCGGAACGATTCTGTATCGTGGTCGACGCGACCATAGAGGTGCCGGCCACGACCGAGGCACGAGAAGAGTAGCGCCCCCCGAGCCTCGTGGCGCTGCTCGGGCACGAGGCTCGACAGCATCTGCTCGAGGTCTTCCGCGGACGTGTCGGCGTCGCGCAGGTGGAATTGCACGATCGTCCCCTCCGCGACCCGCGCGCCGACCAACAGCGCGCCGCGCTCGGCGTCGAGCCCGGCGACGTTACGGATGAGAAAATCGCCCCTCCGGTAGACTTCACTCTTCTCGCGCATCACCAGGCCGACGAACAGCGAATGCCGGAAGAGCTCGCGATCACGCGGGTCGAGACTCTCGTAGAGCTGCTGCAATACCTCGAGCGGAGCTCGACCATCGAGCGCCTGGACCTCGTTTTCCACCGAGCGGGTGACGAACATCGGCTCGCCGATCGGCCGGCAACCCTGCGCGACCAGGGTGTCGAGGCGCACGTCGCCGGACAAAGCGACCCCGACGAGACCGCTGCGATGGACCGCGGCGTCGAGGTAAAGGACGTTCTCGCCCGGACGCCGGCCGCTGCTTGCCAACCCGCCGATCTTGGCGCTGCTCGGGTATCTGGCGTCGAGGCCGCGGACGAAGGCCTCGGCATCGAACGTAAAGGGGTCGGCGAGCAGCACGAAGCCCGGCGCCTCCGCCCCCGCTCGCGACGCCGAACCGGCCGCCGTCGCGGGGGCGGCGTCGCTCACGTAAAAGGGGTCGAGCTCGACGCCTGGGAGGACGGCCACGCTCAGAGAAAGGCCCGGTTCGTCCTCGATCTCGTGACCGCCGCCGATCACGCCGCCGGCAGAGCAGCCGATCAGTACGCGGGGGCGGAGATCGGACCGGAGCGCGCCGGCGATCTCCGGGTAGCGCGCGCGATGATGGGGCGACAGAAACACGACGGCGAGATCGATCGCCTCTCCCAGCTCCGCTCGCACTCGAGCGACAACCTCTTTCGTCGCCTGGCCGAGATCCGACTGGCTCGATGCGGTTGATGTCCACTTCATGTCGAGCTCGATCCTACCCCCGCGCCCGGGAACTCAAACGCTCGAGATCAGCGTGCGCGCATACTCGACCCCGCCCGGATCGTCCTCGTGCTTGAAGTATACGTAGGCATCCGCGCCGTCGTCGAGCACGGCGCGAAGCGCCCCCGCCCAGCGGTCGAGTATGGCGCGATCGTAGCGCGGCTTGCGCAAGCGCAGGTAAACGAAGCCGCGGGCGGTCCGTTCCGGCGACGCATCCCCTTCCTCCGAGTCGACGCTGCACCAGGCCACCTCTCGCGCGGTGAGCTTGGCACGGGCCTCGCCGTCCAGCCAGCTCCGATGGCGAAATTCCATCGCGAAGCGCATGCCGTCGGCGGGGAGCGCGGCGAGGAAGGCGTCGAGAACCGCCGAGTCGTAGCGCAGCGACGGCGGGCACTGGAACAGGATGCAGCCGAGCCGCGGACCGAGGGTGCGTGCCGCACGCAGAAAGTACGCCAGCGGATCGCCGACGTCTTTCAGCCGGCCAATGTGCGTGATGCGCTGCGGGGCTTTCAGCGTGAGCACGAACGAAGCGGGCGTTTCGTCTCGCCAGTCCGCGAGGACCTTCTCGCTGGGCGTGCGATAGAACGTGTTGTTGATCTCCACGGACGGCAACCGGGCCGCATAGTAGCAGAGCATGTCCGCGGTCTTGAGGTCCGCGGGATAGAAGTCCGGCTTCCACGTCTTGTAGGCGAAGCCGGACGTGCCTGCGTAGAGCGTTCCGCGCACGAGAGAGTACACTAGGCCGGTTCGGCGTCGGTTGCCACGGCTCACAGACCGAGGATCCGGTCGTAGTTGTGGATGCGCGTTGCGTCTCCGCTGGAGATGCGCTGGGCGTTCTGCTCGACCACCGGCATGCGCCGGTGGACGAACGCCGTCGCCAGCGCATGGCGCTGCTCCGAGAGCCCGGCCTGGATCAAGAGCTCGGAGGACACCACCACGTCGATCACCATCTCGCACACCCGCTTGGCGTTGAGCAGCGCGTACTGCGGGTCGCCCATCAGCGCCGGCACCGACTGCTGGATGCAGTCGATGCCCTTGGAGACGAGGGCGACGAGATCGGGGAAGCTCGCCGAGAGCCCCCCGAGCTCCGCTCGCGTCGCGTCGAGCGTGGCAAACAGTGCGCCCTTGCTCATCTCTTTGAGCGCGAAGCTCGCCTGGATCTCCGACGTGCCCTCGTAGATCGTCGTGATGATCGAGTCGGAATGGTAGTGGCCGACCGCCGACTCGGCCATGTAGCCGATTCCGCCGTGCACCTGAATCGCCTGGCGGGTCACGTGATTCGAGATCTCGGTCGCGTAGTACTTGCAGAGCGGGGTGAAGAACCGCACGAGCTGGGTCGAATGATCGATCTCGTCGTCGAGGCGCCTCCGTTCGGCCTCGTCGCCCGGCGACGCCGGGCCGGCGAGGAAGCGGCGCATGGCCTCGACCTGATCCATCAGCGCGCACGTCCGATAGAGAAGGGCGCGCGCGGAGGCGATGTGGATCGCCATCAGCGTCAGCATCGACTTGACGAGGGGCTGGTCGATGATCGGCGCGCCGAACTGCACTCGCTCCGCGGCATGGCCGCGCGCTTTTCGGTAAGCGGCCTCGGCGATGCCGATCCCCTGCGCGGCCACGCCGAGGCGGGCGTAGTTCATGAGCTCGAGCATGGCCCGAAAGCCGCCGCCCGCGCTTCCGAGGAGAAAGCCCTCGGCGTGGTCGAACTCGACGACGCACGTCGGGGAGCCGTGAATGCCAAGCTTCTTCTCGACCCGGGAGACACTCACGCGATTCGACGTGCCGTCCGGCAGCGTCGTCGGACAGAGCACGAGCGAAAGTCCGTTCGTGGTCCCCTTGGACTGCTCGAAGGTCGCGGCCTCACGCGCCAGCACCAGGTGAACGGGCGCTCCGCCGTTGGTGATGAAGATCTTTTGCCCGTCGACGAAATGGCGGCCGTCCTGCGACGTGACGCGGGTATGGATCGCACCGAGGTCGGAGCCTGCCTGCGGCTCGGTGAGATCCATTGCGCCTTGCAGGTCACCGGCGACGAATCCCGGGAGGTAACGCTGCTTCACGTCTTCGGAGCCGAACCGTTGGATGTCCTGCGCGACGCCTGCCTGCAGGCCGACGATCGTCATCAGGCTGGCGTCGGCCCGCGCCACCATCTCGAGGTAGAAGCAGTTGAGCAGGAGCGGAAGGCCCTGACCGCCGTACTGCGGCTCCAGCGTCAGACACACGAGGCCGGAGGCGCGAAGCTTCTCATAGGCGCGGGCGACGTGCGGCGGCACCACCACCGAGCCGGCCTCGAGGCGTGCCTCCTCGTGCCAATGGTCGCGAGCATCGGCGTCGATGGCCTCGCAGATCTCCCCGAGCGTGCGGAGGATCATCTTGTAGGTGGCGATCTCGCCGCCCGCCTCGCCTTCGTCTCCGCGCCGCAAGCGCAGGTAGCGGCGCCAGTCGACGCGGTGATCGATGAACAGCTCCATGTCCGGGTGAAAGAAGTCCTCGGCCATCGCTGACCTCCTCGCGGCGGGCCCCGGGTTCGAGTCGCGAGCGCACGATACCACGGGCGAGCCCTCGCGTCTCGCGGCGGCCGCTTGCTTCGCCACGCGGCTCCTGCATTGATCGCTTCGCCGCGCGGTCGGGCGGTAAGGAGGGGGACGTGTCCGCGCAGAACGCTGCGAAATCGGTGCTGATCACCGGATGCTCGACCGGCACCGGCTACGCCACCGCCCGTCGGCGCGCCGACCCAAGCCGGCGCGCGTGCGCCATGGCGCGGCGGCCGGCCCGCGTCGCAGCCTGAGCGCGCACCCGTTTGTCCTCGAGCCGCGCCGCGCGCCGCCC
>JBEVNX010000176.1:0-17524 GCA_040507895.1 Binatia bacterium
CCAGAGCTCGTCCGCCGTGCGAGGGCTCGGGCCCTCCCAATCCGGAGTCCGGACAGTGGGGTCTAGGAGTTTGAACAACTCGGAGCTCAACGCTGGTACCAAGAGGGAATAGCTGGCGACGAACTCGGTGAACACCTTCCGGTCTTCTGCGGTCGGCACCTCGTTCGGGCGCGCGATCGAGACCGCGAGCCTCTCGCCCGGCGTTGGTGAGGCGACCTTTCCCTCCCAATCTGAACCACGCGCCAGTGTCAGCGTCCCAAAAACTGGGTCATCTACCATGCGCGGGGCATTACGGCGGAACCAGGTCATCGGAGGCTCCGAATGATGCTTGCCGGTGGCGCCCCTGAGGGCAACCAGGAGAATCAGCCAATGCTAGGTGCATCCGAGACACGAGCATAGCCGCCCATTTCCAACTGGCACCAATCACGCGTACGCTTCCTGATCCCTGGAATCGCGCCGGGGCGCGACGGCCTGACACGCGTCATCACGCAAAGCTAGTGGGCGGAGCGCGAGTCGGTGCTTGTCGAGGCCCGACTGCAAGGCCAAGCGGCAGCCGCGGGACGTTCAACGGCTGGACCGAAATCCAATCGCGCTCGAGCGGGGCTTCTTCTTCGTCCTCGTCAGAAGCGGGGCATGACCTCCTTCGCAAAGAGCTCCACGGAACGCATTGCGTCCTCGCCGCGGATCCCCGGCATGTGCATCCAGCAGATGATCTCAGTGGCGCCGAGCTCCGTCTCGCAACGCTCGAGCGATTCGTAGACGAAGTCCGGTTCGCCGATCGCGTACCGATCCTTGAGCGCTGCATACGTCGCCTGCTGGCGGTCCGTGATCACCCGCCCGTCGTCGGTGCGTAGCTCCCGCTCGCCCTGAGCGGACTTGGCGCCGTAAAGCTCCCGGTAGAGGTAGCTCACGGCAGGGGCCGCGGCCCTCTCGGCTTCGCTCCGAGTCTCGGCGACGAATACCTGCCGGATGACGGGACGCTCCGCCGGCTGGAAGCCGACCTCCCTCGCCGCATCCTCGTAGATGCGGAAGTGTTCTTTCAGTTCCGCGATCCCGTGTCGCGGCGAGGCGAAGAGGACCGCGCGGCGGCGCGCCGCCCGGCGGATCGAGTTCGGGGCCGAGACGCCGTACCAGATCGGCGGGTGGGGCTTTTGGACGGGCTTCGGCGTGAGACATGCCTCGGGGACCCTGTAGTAGCGCCCCTCGAACGAGAAGCGCTCCTCTCTCCACGCGAGCGTCATCAGCTCGAGGGACTCTTCGAGCCGTCCCACCCGCTGGTTCCGCGGAACCCCGTGCGCGGTGAACTCCTCGCTCACGTAGCCCGGAGCGACGCCAAAGATGAATCGCCCATTCGAAACATTGTCCAGAACGGCGATGTCCTCGGCGAGCTTGAGTGGAGCATACAGGGGGACGAGGAGGACTCCGGTCCCGACCCGCATCCGCTGGGTCACGGCCGCAGCGGCGCCTAGCGTCACGAGAGGCCCCGGACAGAGACCGTCCTTCTGGACGTGGTGAGAGACCTGGAACGCCGAGACGTAGCCGAGCTCCTCCGCGCGGGGCAGACAGCGCAACATGTCCTGGTAGGGCGTGTTCCAGGGAATCCCGCTCTCGGGAGGGACCTGATGACTGAAGAGCAAACCGAATTTCATGGCGTGCCTCCTCGGAACTTTCCGCCTCGAGGTGGCCAGCCTCGACCGGCTATGCGGCGCGGGCGACGACCGGCTCGGTGAGACAGCCCGATTCTTCCAAAGTTCGGCGCACGGCGCGCGCGACGTCGACTGCGTTCGGACCGTCGCCATGGACGCAGATGCTCTCCGCATCGAGAGAGACGGCCGTGCCGTCCTGCGCGAGGACCTTCCCAGTATCGATGTAGCGCCGCACCTGAGCGATCACTTTCGCGACGTCCGTCGAGTGCTTCATACGTTGGATGATGAGGGAGCCGTCCGGGGCGTACTCGAGGTCCACGTAGATCTCCCCGACGACGCGCCCGCCCCGCTTCCGCACCGCCTGGGGAAGCGCCGAATCGGTGGGCGCGGGCCAGTAGAGCATCGGCTCCGGCGAGAGCTGCCCGATCGCCTCTGCCACGACATCCGCAAGCTCCTCGTCGGCCTTCAGAACCGAGTAAAACGCCCCGTGCGGCTTCACGTGGTGGAGCCGCATGCCCTCCACTGCGAGCGTCGCCTGGAGCGCGCCCACCTGATAGACCACGTAGGCGTACGCGTCCTCCGGCGATATCTTCATCGCGCGGCGGCCGAAGCCGAGGAGGTCCGGGAGCCCCGGATGCGCGCCGATGACGACACCGTTCTGCTTCGCGAGGCGGACCGTGCGGAGGAGCGTCACGGGATCGCCGGCGTGAAACCCGCAAGCGACGTTCGCCGTCGTCACGAACGGCAGGAGCGCGGCATCGTTCCCCATCACCCAGTTTCCGAAGCTCTCGCCCATGTCACTGTTGACGTCCATTTGTCGCCTCATGGATTCCTCCTTCCCGGGGCTGATACGAGAAAGCCTCCGCGCATTGTGCCGCGGCTGTCAAGCGGCGATACGCCGAGAACCGTGCGGTCCGCGACAAAAGCGGTGTCTTCATGACAATGACCGATCTCCCGTGGGGTGCGCCGAGGATCTGCAAGCCCCAACGGCGTAGCGACATGCACCTTCAAAAAGGGGAAGCCGCCGCAGTCCCTCCGTGATATCGGAGCCGGTGATCTCTCTCCCGGCATTGGCATAGCTGACCGCTTCGTTCAGGGAGGAGCAGAACAGGAGGTCTCCCATGGTCGCGTCTCGCAGAGCCTACCAGATGTTCATCAACGACGAATGGCTGGACTCGTCGTCGGGTCGTGTGCTCGCCTCTGTCAATCCGGCGACCGGCGAGGTCTGGGCGGAGGTTCCGGAAGGAAACGCAGAAGACATCGACCGGGCGGTCGCTGCGGCGCGAAAGGCGTTCGAGGACGGACCTTGGCGGAAGATGGCGCCGATCGAACGCGGCAAACGCTTGCGACGCCTCGGAGAGCTCATCGCGGAGAGTGCCGCGGAGCTGGCGCGGCTCGAAAGCATGGACTACGGCAAGGCGATCCGGGAGACGCTCGGGGTCGAGCTCGCCGCGATCCCGAACTGGTACCACTACTTCGGCGCCTCGCCGACAAGGTCCAGGGTGAAACGGTCCCGCTCGGACCGGACTTCCTGAACTACACGGTTCGGGAGCCGGTGGGCGTCGTGGGCGCGATCACCCCGTGGAACTCGCCGCTCCTCATGTACGCGATGAAGCTCGGACCGGCTTTGGCCGCGGGGAACACGGTGGTCGTGAAGCCAGCAGAGCAGACGCCCGTGACTGCGCTCGAGCTGGCGAAGCTGATTCAGCGCGCCGAGATCCCGCCGGGAGTGGTGAACGTCGTTCCGGGATACGGCGAGAGCGCGGGCGCGGCCCTCGTGCGCCATCCGGGTGTCGACAAGATCGCCTTCACCGGGGAGACCACAACGGGGCAGCTCATCTGCAGGGAGATGACCGGGAACCTCAAGCGACTTACGTGCGAGCTCGGAGGCAAGTCACCGAACATCGTGTTCGACGACGCGGAGATGGACAACGCCGTGCGCGGAGCAATGGCCGACGTCTTCGTGGCGGCCGGTCAGACGTGCGTCGCCGGGTCGCGGCTACTCCTGCACGAACGAATCGCCGACGAATTCGTCGCCCGCCTAGTCGAGCGCGTGCGGAAAATCCGCGTCGGGGATCCTCTCGATCCGCGAACGCACATCGGGTCGCTGGTGTCGCAGGAGCAACGGCGGAAGGTCGAGGAGTACGTCCACATCGGAAAGGAGGAGGGAGCGGAGCTCCTCTGCGGCGGCGCACCTCGTGAGGAGGCCCTCGCCCGGGGATGCTTCTTCCTATCCAGCGTCTTCGCGCGTGTTCGGAACTCGATGCGAATCGCCCAGGAAGAGATCTTCGGTCCGGTAGTCTGTGTGCTGACGTTCCGGGAGGACGAGGAAGCCGTGGAGCTCGCGAACGACGTGCCATACGGACTCGCGGCCGGCGTCTGGACCGGGAACGTGAAGCGGGCGCACCGGATCGCGAACCAGATCCGGGCCGGAACGGTGTGGGTGAATAACTACCGGCGAATCCACTTCGCCTCCCCGTTCGGTGGTTACAAGCTGAGCGGCTTCGGCCGAGAAAACGGCCTCGAAGTCATTCGCGAATACACCCAGGTCAAGAGCGTCTGGGTGGATCTCGGCACGGAGATCCCTGATCCGTTTCCCGCTTGAGCGGTCGCGGCACTCCGTCGATGAGAACAAAACCCGCAGGGCTTCAATGAGAGCGTGGATCGATCTACCGCGTCCCGCGGAGAAGGTCCGGGAACAGCCCCGGCTGGAGACTCGCATGCCTATCGATGAATTCGTACGAGCTTACACGGCGCGGACTCCTCGTTCGCGGCAGCTCTGGGAAGAGGCGCGCGGTGTTCTTCCCGGAGGAGTCAGCGGGAATGCCAAGTTCTTCAAGCCGCATCCGATCTACATCGAGAAGGCATCGGGCTCGAAGGTCGTCGACGTCGACGGCAACGTGTACATCGACCTCCTCGCCGGCGCCGGTTCGGCTATCCTCGGTCACGGCCCCGAGGCGGTGAGACGTGCGGTTGCGACGCAGCTCGAGCAGGCGATCTCGCCCATCTTCGCTACGGAGCTCGAGGTCCGGCTCGCGCGAAAGGTCACGACGCACATGCGCTACATGGATATGGTCCGCTTCGTAAACAGTGGCTCCGAGGCGACCTTCCTGCTGGCGCGCGCGGCGCGTGCCTTCACCGGAAAAGAGCGCATCGCGAAGTTCGAGGGGAACTATCACGGCCAGCACGACTTCGGTCTCACCGGCGCCTTCGTCGCCGGGGCGGGATCCGAGCATCGTCCGGAGCCGATCGCCGGTTGCGCCGGAACCGAGCGGTCGTCGCTGAACGACCTCCTCTTGCTGCCGTACAACGACGCGGCAGCGCTCGACATCATCCGCGATCACGCCAATGAGCTGGCGGCGGTCTTCATCGAGCCGGTGGCCGGGTTCGGAATCGGAGCGATACCGGCTGAGCGTGACTGGCTCGCCGCCCTGCGTGAGCTCACGGTGGAGAAAGGAATCCTGCTCGTCTTCGACGAAATCGTCACCGGCTTTCGCCTCGGTCTCGGCGGTGCCTCGTCCTGGTTCGGCGTGCATCCTGATCTCGGTGCGATCGGCAAGATCATCGGCGGTGGGTTCCCGATCGGCGGGTTCGGCGGGCGGCGGGACATCATGGAGAAGGTCGTCACTCCGACCAAGGAGCCCTCGGACGTGAAGGAGAAGATCTTCGCTTCGGGGACGTTTTCCGGGAACCCGCTCAGCATGGTAGCTGGACTCGCGATGATATCGGAGCTCGAACGCGCCGACATATACGACACCCTGGCACAGCGCGGACAGCGGCTGAGAACGGGGCTCCGCGAAGCCGGCCGAAGACAAGGGCTCGAGCTTCAAGCGACCGGCATCGGATCGATCTTCCACGTTCACTTCGCAGGCGAGCCGATACACGACAAGCGCTCCGCGATGCGCGCCGATCCCGCCAGGCAATATGCGTTCAGCATCGGGATGATCTCGAAGGGGGTACTGCTCCCTCCGGCTCACCCGGGCTTTCTGTCTATCGCTCATAGCGAGGGCGACGTCGACGAGGTGCTGCGGGTCGCCAGCGACGTCCTCAGAGAGATGGCCTGCTGACGGAAGGGCGCGAGCGCATGGAGACCCGCTACGACTACGGCGGCGACGAGTTCATCTTCGTCGATTTCGACATCGAGATGAGTCTGGAGGTGAACTTCCGGGTCCTCTCGATATGCCAGGAAATCGAGCGGCAGCGGATCGAGGGTGTCATCGAGGTGTGCCCCGCCAACACATCGTACCTGCTTCACTACGAGCCGGAAAAGGTCGAGCCACGACGGCTCATGAAGCTGCTGCGCGAGATCGAGCACAAGGCGGAGCACATCGAGTCGTTGAGCTCGCGGCTCGTCGACATCCCCGTCCTCTACGACGATCCCTGGACCAAGGAGTGCGCGAAGCGTTTCGCGGATCGGCATCAGGACGCGTCGGTAACGAATCTCGAATACCTGATGGCCATCAACGGTTACTCGAGCAAGAACGAATTCATCGCCGCCCATTCCGGCACCCCGTATTGGGTGTCGATGATCGGCTTCGTTCCGGGGACCGCGTGGTGTTTTCAGATGGTGAGCCGCGACCGTGCGATCCAAGCTCCGAAGTACGTGCGTCCGCGTACCGATACGCCAGAGCGAGCGGTATCGCATGGGGGTGTATTCGTAGCGATCTACCCGGTGCGGGGCCCCGGCGGATATCAGTTGCTGGGTATGACGCCGGTACCGATCTACGATCCCACCGGAAGTCTCGTCGACCTGCGGGAACGCTACATCCTCGCCCTCCCCGGGGACCGTTGGAAGCTCAGGCCGATCGAGATGGACGAGTTCCTGTCGATCCGCGCCGAGGTCGAGGCGGGCACCTACCGCTACAGGACCTTTGCGCAGGAGTTCCGGCCGGCGCAGTACTTCCGCGACCCGGATCGCTACCTGAAGCGGCTGCAGACAGAGGCCGCAGGATGCTGAGCATCTTGGAGGGAGGCCTGCAGACGACCGTCCAGGACGCGGGACGGTTCGCCTGGTACCACATCGGAATGCCTCCCGCCGGGGCGATGGACCAGTTCTCCTTCCGCGTGGGCAACATGCTGGTCGGCAACCGCGACGATGCCGCAGCGCTCGAAATCACCTTCGCCGGTCCCGTGATGGAGACGACCGAGGAGGCGGTCTTCGCGGTTACCGGCGCGGATCTCAGCGTAACCCTGAACGACACGCGCGTTCCCCAGTGGGTGACACACCGGGCGCGTGCGGGCGACCAGATCGCGTGCGGAGAGGTGAAGCGCGGCGTGCGCGCGTATTTCTGCATTTCCGGAGGCATCACGATTCCGTCGTTGCTCGGCAGTCGCTCCACCTACCTTCTCGCGCGCTTCGGCGGTGTCGAGGGAAGGCGACTTCAGGCGGGTGACCTCCTGCCGGTCGGGCCATTGCACCCGGAGACCGACGCGTTTGTCGGAAGGATGATCCCGTCCCGATTCCTCCCGGGGCTGCAAAGAGAGATCGAGCTCCGGATCATCATGGGCCTGTGCTCCTACCGGCTGACCGAGGACAGCGTCGAGGAGTTCCTCCAGGCGAAGTGGCAGGTTTCGACCGAGGCCGACCGCGTTGGCTACCGGCTGCGCGGGCCGGCGTTCCGATTCAAGGACAGGGAGGCGCCATTCGGCGCCGGTTCCGATGTGTCGAACGTGGTCGACGTCGGCTATCCCGTTGGATCGATACAGGTGCCGGGCGGTCAGGAAGCGATCCTGTTGATGCGAGACGCCGTGACCGGGGGAGGATACGCGACGATCGGAACAGTCATTCAGTGCGATCTCGATCGGCTGGCACAGGCGCCACCCGGTTCGAAGGTGATGTTCCACGCCGTCGACGTGGACGACGCAATGCACGCGCGGCGCGAGTACCGGGCCCGGATCTCCGAAATCGCGGAGTCTTTGGCACTCTTCGACCGAGTCGGTGTTCTGGGCCAGTGAGGCATGCTGGGACTTGAGGCGACGGCCTAGTTGATCGCCGCCGGACTAGCCGGCGAGCCGGCACCGCGCACGAGTGGCGGGACACCAACGCCGCTCCTGGAGGCGGAGAGAGAGGTGCCAACGCGACGTTCGGTTCGGGTCGGCAGGACAGAATGGAGCTCGGAGTAACTTTACTCCCGGATTGCCCCCACGAGCGTCTGCTCGAGCTTGCGCGGCTTGCGGAGGCGGGGGGGTTCGCCTATCTCGGCATCGCCGACAGCCAATCCCTAGCGCGAGACGTCTACGTCGCCTTGACTGCGCTCGCCCTGGAGACCCGCCGAATTCGCATCGGCCCGACGGTGACGAACCCGCTGACGCGCCACCCCGCCGTGACTGCGTCCGCGATCGCGTCGGTCGACGAGGTGTGCGGCGGGCGAGCGTTCCTCGGAGTCGGTTCGGGAGACAGCGCCGTTCTCAACCTCGACCTCCCGCCGGCACGCCTCGCGGAGATGCGAGAGTTTCTGCGCGCCCTGCGTGAGCTCCTGCAAGGGGGGACTTATCGCTATGGGGAAGCGGAGATCCACACGCGCTGGGTGCGCCGTCCGCTCCCGCTGGTACTTGCCGCCGAGGGACCGAAGACGCTCGAGCTCGGCGGCGAACTAGCAGACGCGGTACTCATCCATACGGGCCTTACGCCGGAGATCCTGGGGAGCTCGATCGCCCGGGTGCGGGAAGGAGAACGCCGGGCCGGACGCCGCCCCGGAAGCGTCGGTATCTGGGCCTTCGCCAAGTGTAACGTCGGCGACACGCGGGAAGCCGCCATCGAGGAGATCAAAATGGGACTGGCGGCGAGCGCGCATCACGCGTTCCGCGCGACCCTTGAGGGGAAATACGTCCCGGCCGATCTTCACGAGCGCGTCCGGCGGCTCCTTCGGGAGTATGACACCTCGCAGCACGAGCGAGCGGGAGCGACCCGAAACGCCGCCCTCCCGGATGAGCTTGGCCTGACGGACTATCTCGCGCGGCGCTTCGCCGTCGTCGGCGATCCCGAGAGCTGCCAGCGCGATGTCCGATCTCTGGCGGAGCTGGGCGTGGACGTCCTCTTCCTCACGGCGATCGGGCCGGATCCGGAACGGATCCTGCGGCGCCTCTCTCGGGAGGTGCTCGCACCGCTGCGGGCGTCCTGACGGTCGGCGACTACGATCCGTTGCGACGACTCTCGCGGAGAGCCTTTGCGGCCGCAGCGATCGACTCGACGATGAACTGGTAGCCCGTACATCGGCAGAGGTTTCCGGCGATCGCGTGACGGATCTCGTTCTCAGACGGGTCCGGGTTCTCTGAGAGGAGCTGGAGCGCGGCGAGGATCATGCCGGGAGTGCAGTAACCGCACTGCATACCGTGGTGGGCGGCAAACGCCTCCTGGATCGGATGGAGCGTGTGCCGGTTTTGGGCGAGCCCCTCGATCGTCGTCACCTCGCAGCCGTCGACGTCGACCGCCAAGATGGAGCAGGACTTCACGGTCTTCCCGTCAAGGAAAACTGTGCATGCCCCGCAGCTCCCCGTCCCGCAGCCGACGTGAGTCCCGGTCAGACGCAGCTCGTCCCGGAGCACGTTCGCCAGCACGGCTCGCGTGTCCAACTCGAGCCGACGCCTCTGCCCGTTGACCATCAGCTGCGTGAGAATCTTCATCGTCCCGCTTCTCCGTCACGGACTTTGGACTCGCCGCACTCGTGGGGGCGGAAGAGCTCGGGTTCTCGAACGATCATGACACACCCCCCGGATACCCCGCCGCCCGCAGTGCCCTCCACACCCGCTGCGGCGTGAGCGGCATCGCGGTGAAGCGAAGCTTCAGTTCGGGAAACGCGTTCTCGACCGCGCCGCAGATCGCTCCGAGGGGACCTGTGACGCCGGATTCTCCAACCCCTTTCGTGCCGAGAGGCGTGAAGGGCGAAGGGGTCTCTTGATGCTCGACCTCGAGGTGGGGCACTTCGACCGCTGTCGGCAGTGTGTAGTCGAGAAAGGTCCCGGTGGTGAGCTGGCCGATCTCGTCGTAGACGAGCTCCTCGAAGAGCGCTCCGCCGATTCCCTGTGCCGTCCCGCCGTGGAGGTTTCCCTCCGCCATCAGCGGGTTCACTACGATGCCGCTGTCATGGACGGCGCAGTAGCGGAGGATCTTCACGACCCCGGTATCGGGGTCCACCTCGACGATGCAGGCCACGGCCTGGTTCGGCCAAGACGGATACGCGCTGAAGCGACCGTCGAGTTCCGGCTGGTGATAGACGTTCGGATGGCGGAAGTAGCGCGTCACCTCGAGACCGGGCTCGACCTCCCGGGCGTCCTCGTAGGCATGTCGGTAGACGAGATCGGCGATCTTCTGGAACGAGACGAAACGGGTCGGTGCACCGCGAAGCGAAAAGCGCCCGTCGCGCACGTCGATGTCTTCCGGCGCCACTTCGAGGTGCTTTGCGGCGACCTTCGCCATCTTCTCCCGGATCTCCGTCGCCGCCACGTGGACGGCCGATCCTCCGATGATCACGCTCCGAGAGCTGTAGTTGCCGAGCCCGAACGGGCAGATCTCCGTGTCTCCCTGGACGACCCGGACGTCCGCGATGTCGATGCCGAGGGCGTCGGCGGCGATCTGCGCCATCGCCGTCTCGTTGCCGGTGCCCGGCGAGGTCACTCCGGTCAAGACGGAGACCGTCCCGGAGGGGCTGACCCGGACGGTCGCTGCGTCGTACCCGGATACGAGGGTCGAGTTCGGCACGGAGCAGCCTTCGGGCGTCAGCTCCTGGCCGAAGCCGATTCCGAGATGGCGACCCTCCCGGCGCGCCTCCGCCTGGACCTTCGGAAACGCCTGGTAGTCGATCATCTCAAGCACACGGCGGAGGGCCTTCGGATAGTCGCCGCTGTCGATGACGGCGCCCGACACCTGAGAGTAGGGAAATTCGTGGGGCTGGATGAAGTTCCGCAGGCGCACCTCCGTTCGGTCTTGGCCGCTCTCGGATGCGACGTGATCGATGATTCGGTCCATCAGGAACGATGCGGTCTCCTTCCCGAAGCCGCGGTAGGCGTTCCAGGGGCACTTGTTCGTGACGACCGAAAATAGCTCGACGTGACAGTTCGGGATCTTGTAGACGGTCGGGATGCAGTAGGCCGTCACGTAAGACATCGCCCAACCGCACAACGCCGAGGGTGCGCCGACATCCGCGACAACCCGTGCCCGCAGACCGAGGATGCGGCCGTCGGTCTTGTAGGCGACCTCGTACGTGAGGAACATCTCCCGTGCATGACCGCCCGCGAGGAGATTCTCCGAGCGCTCCTCGATCCATTTGACCGGCCGCCCGTGCTTCGATGCGAGGTACGCTACGAGCGGCTCCTCCTGAAACATCGGGATCTTCTCGCCGAACGCGCCGCCGACGCGCGGCTGGATGACGCGTATGGACGCTTCCGGCAGCCCAAGCGTCTCGGCGAGGAAGACCCGTAGCGGGTGGGGGCTTTGCGTCGAGGCCCAGAACGTGAGCTCTCCGGTGAACGGATCGGAGGCAGCGACGTATCCTCGGGGCTCGAGAGGCGCCGCCGTATAGCGCTGCGTTCGAAGCTCGCCGGAGAGCCGGCCGTCGGCCTCTTGGAACGCCGCGTCGACATTCCCCGCGTTGAACTTCTGTGCGAGGAGCACGTTGTCGCCCCACGACGGTTCGAGAAGCTGTGCGCCGGCCGCCATCGCCTGCACGGGATCGACGACCACCGGCAGTTCCTCGTACTCCACCTCGATCCGCTCCGCCGCGCGGCAAGCAGCATATTTGTCCTCCGCGATCACCGCAGCGATCCCTTCTCCGGCGTACCGCACGCGCTCCGCCGCCAGAGCGTAAGTGTCGACCGCCTTCGCTCCCATCGACTGCGGGTCGAAGACCTGTGGGATGGGCCGCGTCTTCTCTCGGAGCTCCTCGCCGGTCACGACATCGACCACTCCCGGCTCGCGACGTGCCGCCGTCGTGTCGATCCTCACGATCCGGGCGTGCGCGTACGGGCTTCGCGAGACGGCCAGGTGGAGCATCCCGTCCAGGTAGATGTCTGCGACGTATTGGCCTCGACCCGCGGCTAGCTGGCGGTGGATCAGTGATGGGATCCGCGCTCCGACGTACCTCATACGGTTCCTCCGCTGGCTCTCGGCCCTGCGATCAGGCGTACCTCAGCTTCCGGAACAACTCCGAGAGTGACTCCACATCCCCGGCGGCGAGGAAGTCGTCGACGTGAGGAAGCGCTGCGCGCATCCCGCTCGCGATCGGTTCGTACCCTTCCGTTCCGACGAGAGGGTTCACCCAGAGTAGCCTCCGGGTCCTGCGGCGGAGGGTCGCCATCTCGCGACCGATCGGATCCGGGTCTCCCTGGTCGTAGCCGTCGCTGAGGATCACGCCCACCGTGCGTCGCGACCATGCCCCCGCTGTCGCGTAGCGGTTCACGAAAGTGAGCGCCGCGCCGAGATCGGTCCCCCCCGACCAGTGTCGAGCTCGGGTTCTCATCTCCGCCAAGGCTTCCGGGATGGAGCGCTTCTTGAGAACGTCCGTGACCTCGGTGACCCGCGTGCTGAAGACGAACGTTCGCGAGCCCGGTACAGCACGCTGGAGTGCGAGCAGCGAACCGAGGATGAGCTCGCCGTGGCAGTCCATCGACCCGCTCACGTCGCAAAGTACGAGGAGCCGCAGCTTTCGAACTTTCCGCGAGGTGCGCGCGAGCGCGACGAGCTCCATCCCGCTCGGGAGGCTTCGCCTGAAGGAGCGGCGAAGGTCGATTGCCCGCCCACGTCTGGCCGGCCGGCGGCGACGGCTGGGGCGCGTGGCGATCTTCGGTGCGAGTCGGCGGATGGTCCGCTCGAGCACGATCCACTCCGCGGGTGTCGAAAATGCCTCTTCCTCGCCGCGGAGAACTTCGAGCGGGCTATACCGTCTCCCGCTACCCGTCACGCGACTCAGGTGGCCGGGATTCGCCGATTCGCTCTGCGTTACCGACGTGCGGTATTGTCGAGGCGCCTCGTCGCCCCCTTCCCAGTAGCGGTGGAACAAGCGGTCGAACGTTCGCTCCTCTTCGGGGCTGCTCGCCAGGTTCGCGCGAAGGGCGATGTGGAACTCGTGTCGTCGATCCAGCCGGACGTGCTCCAGGGATCGGATCGCATCGACGATGCGGCTCGGCGTCACGCCGAGGTCGGAGCGCCGCAGGAGGCGACAGAACCCGAGGATTCGGCCGAGGAGGGCCCGCCCGAGGTCTTGCCCCAGCGGGTACTGTGCTCGCCTCGGGTCGGTAAGACTCATGTCCCTTCGATCGCAGGTTCTCGACCGAGGATCCCCTCGGGCTCCAGGGTTCGCAGCCGTTCGAGGTCCTCGCGGTACTTGAGGATGCAGCCGGCGGTTTCCTGCAGCACCGATGCCTCCAGCCGCTGAACGCCCAGATCGACCAGCGCTCTTGCCCAGTCGAGCGTCTCGGCGACTCCTGGGCGTTTGTAGAACTCGATCGATCGCAGTCGCTGCATCGCTGCCGATACCTCTTCCGCGAGCTTCGAAGGGATGCCCGGAACTTTCCGCAGTACGATGTCCCACTCCTTGGCGGGGCTCGGATAGTCGATCCAGAGATAGAGGCAGCGGCGTTTTAGGCCGTCGTTCAACTCCCGGGTGCGATTGGAGGTCAGAATGACCACGGGAGGGTGCACCGCGCGGAACGTTCCAAGCTCCGGCACGGTGACCTGCGCGTCGGAGAGGAGCTCGAGCAGAAACGCCTCGAACTCCTCATCGGCGCGATCGACCTCGTCGACGAGAAGAACGGCGGGCTCCGGCCCAGGGTGCCGAATGGCTCGGAGGAGCGGCCGCGAGAGAAGGAACTCGTCGGAGAAGATCGTGCTCTCGACCTCTTCCGCCGGCCTTCCGGATCGCTCGTCGAGCCGAATCCGCAGGACCTGCTTCGCGTAGTTCCACTCGTAGATCGCGCTCTGGGCGTCGAGCCCCTCATAGCACTGGAGACGGATGAGCTCCGTGCCGAGGGCGCTGGCGAGCACCTTCGCAACTTCCGTCTTGCCCACGCCCGGCTCTCCCTCGAGGAGAAGGGGCTTGCGAAGGCTCCACGCGAGCTTCACGGCGAGCGCGAGCGACCGGTCGCAAATGTAGTCTTCGCGCGCAAAGGCGTCCTGGACGCTGTCGACGGACGCGAGAGGGTCGCGCTTCTGCAAACCGTTCACGGGCCGTTCCGCTTGGTCCGCGACTCCGACCTCCGTAATTCGGCCTTGCTGCGGGACGAATCCGATCGTCGGCCTCGCGAGCTCGAATACGAGACGTATCACGCGCGCAACCGCACGGTCGAGCGGCTATACACGTTCCGCGCTGCCCCAGGCGCCTCTCGGATTCGTACGTTGCAATTCAATCATGCTTTCGGCTAGGCCTCGGGCGAGCAGAGGGTTGAACCGGAGGACACACCATGCAGCACAGCGGGGACCGGATCCTGACGACTCACGTTGGAAGCCTGCCGCGGAGCCGGGCGCTGAGCGAGCTGTTGATCCGCCAGGAGCGCGGCGAGACGATCGACCGGGCGGCGCTCGACCGTGAATGCCAGACGGCGGTCCGGCACGTGGTCGGCCAGCAGGTCGCGTGCGGCGTCGACGTGATCAGCGACGGCGAGCAGCCGCGCGTCGGCTTCCAGACCTACGTCGGGCTCCGCATGAAGGGCTTCGGCGGCAAGAGTTCTCGGCCCTTCTTCCGCGACTTCGTCGATTTTCCGGACTACGCGACGCTCTGGCAGAACCGCGGCATGGCGACTTCGAAGGTGTTCGACGCGCCGCAGGCCGTGGCGGAGATCGAGTACGCGGGCTTGAGCGAGGCGCAGCGGGAGTGCGAGCTCGTTCTCGAAGCCGCACGCGAGCACGCGGGACGGTACCGCGAGCTGTTCATGACGGCCGCCTCTCCGGGGATCGTGGCGACGACGCTGCTGAACGCCCACTACGATTCCCACGAGAGTTACGTGAACGCCGTCGCCCGGGAGATGCGGAAGGAGTACGAGTACATCCACTCGAAGGGCCTGCTGCTGCAGCTCGACTGCCCGGACCTTGCGATGGAGCGGGTCGGGCTCTTCCAGAAGGAGCCGCTGTCGCGGTTCCTCGAGGCCGTGGAGGCTCACGTCGAGGCCATCAACCGAGCCCTCGTGAACATTCCGCGCGAGAGCGTGCGGCTCCACGTCTGCTGGGGGAACTGGGACGGACCGCACGTCTACGACGTGTCACTCGAGGACATCCTGCCGATCCTCTACCGCGCACGCGTCGGAGCCCTGTCGCTCGAGCTCGCCAACCCGCGGCACGAGCACGAGATGGCCGTCGTGAAGAAGCATTCGCTGCCGGACTCCATGATTTTTGTCCCGGGCGTGATCGACTCGAAGACGAACTTCGTCGAGCACCCGGAGGTCGTCTGCAACCGCATCCTGCGGGCCGTCGACGCTGTCGGCGACCGGAGCCGCGTCATCGCCAGCTCGGACTGCGGCTTCGGGACGTTCGCCGGCTGGGAGATCGTGGCGCCGAGCGTGGTATGGGCCAAGCTCCGCACGCTTCGCGAGGGAGCCGATCTCGCCTCGAAGAGGCTGTGGGGATGATTCGATGATTCCCGCGGGCCCGACGTGGCTCGCTCACCAAGGAGGACGGCATGACCCGCAAGAAGCTCTCATTCACGATCGCGGACGTCCGCGAGATGGCGAAGCGTTACTCGAACTGGGGACGGTGGGGTGACGACGACGAACTCGGAACGGTGAACTTCATCACGCCCGAGAAGGTCGCGTCGGCGGCGCGGCTCGCGCGCACGGGGAAGATCCTGAGCCTCGCGATTCCGTTCGATTCCCGCGGTCCGCAGACGGGGGAGTTCGGCCGGACGAACCCCATCCACTACATGATGCAGGACGGAGGGGACGTCGCCTCTGGATCGCAGGATTGGATCCCGACGCTGCGCTACACGGACGACGCGGTGATCATGCCGCTCCAGTGCGCGACCCAGTGGGACGCGCTCGCCCACATCTTCTTCGACGGCAAGATGTACAACGGAGGCTTGCCTGCGCTCGTGGACAGCGGCGGAGCGAAACGGAACAGCATCGTGCCGCTGCGAAACCGCATCGCCTCCCGAGGCGTGCTGCTCGACATCCCGCGGCTTCGCAAGAAGGACTGGCTCGAACCGGGGGAGGCTATCTACCCCGACGAGCTGGACGCGGCGGCGACCGAAGCGGGCGTGAAGGTGGAGCGAGGCGACATCGTCCTCGTGCGGACCGGGCAGGTCGCCATGTGCAAGAGCCGCGGGAGCTGGGCCGGGTACAATGGAGGAGACGCTCCCGGGCTGAGCCTCACCTGCGCCGAGTGGATCTACCGCAAGGAGATCGCCGGCTACGCGACCGACACCTGGGGCACCGAAGTGATTCCGAACGAGACTGCGGACGTCTTCCAGCCGATCCACTGCGTGTCGCTGGTCCACACCGGTGTGCTCGTTGGAGAGATTTTCGACCTCGACGGGCTCGCCGAGGATTGCGCGGCCGACGGCGTCTACGAGTTCTTCTTCGTGGCGCCGCCGCTGCCGATCACGGGCGCCGTGGGCTCGCCGATCAACCCGCAGGCGATCAAGTAACGCTCGCCCTGAGAAGGCCGGCCGGCAGGTCCGCGGCTGCGGCGGAAGTCAAGTCGTCGCTTCCGCCGCGGCCTTGATCGCCCGCTTCGCGTAGACCTTCGCCATCTCTCGCCGGTACTCGGCGTCTCCGTTTAAATCGCCATACGCATCCGCCGAGGCCTCGACCGTGTCCCGTGCGATCGCCTGGAGCGCCTCGTCGCTCACGCCTCCGGCGAGATGGCGAGTCACGTCCAGCAGCACCGCCTTCGGACCGACGCCGCTCAGGCCGACACGCGCGGCCTTGAATCCAGGCTCGATCACCGCTGCGCTGGCGACGATCGCGAAGCTCCCCTCCACCCGATGGAGACGCCGGTAGGCCGACCCCGATCCCTTCGCAAGCTTCGGAACTACCACCTCCGTCAGAATCTCGCCCCGCCCGAGATCCGTCTGCAGGAGGCCCTTGAAGAAGTCCGTGGCCGCGACCGTCCGCTCTCCGTTCTGGTTCCGGATCCGAAGGAGGGCGTTGAGTACGAGCATCACTGGCGGATAGTCTGCAGCCGGATCCGCGTGGGCCAGGCTTCCGCCAATCGTTCCCCGGTGACGGACCTGCGGATCCCCGATGAATCCAGCCGCCTCCGCAAGGACCGGACAGTGTTGCCGGATCAGCGAATCAGCCCGGACGCGGTCGTGGCGAGTCATCGCCCCGATCCGCAGGTGATCGCCCGCTTCTCGAACGTAGTCTAGCTCGCGGATATGTTTCAGACTGATCAACGCCTCAGGCTGAACCAGGCCGAGGGTCATCAGCGGGACGAGGCTCACCCCGCCAGCCAGCAGTTTTGCATCTTCGCCATAGTGCTGAAGGAGGGCGATTGCTTCCTCGAGCTTTTGCGGCGCATGAAACGAATACTCTTTCGTGATCATGCGCACACCCTCCGTGCCATCCCGCAGTGCATCGCGAGGGGCATAGCCCAGATGCCTGTCCCGCTCCAGCGCGCGTGGAAAGGGAACTTTGAATCACGTGGTTCCAGGTAGGGCTGGGGCACTAGTGAGGCTGCTTCGAATCAAAAGTTGCGCGGATGACAGCTTCTAGTAAAAGCCTTGCAGACCGAGCACAAAATAAAGGCCCGTGAAGCCAATCAAGGTGAAATGGCGTCCCCGTTGCCGTAGGCCAGAAAGCTGAGCGCACCCGGAATCTCGATCGGATTGTCGAGCCGGCGGGCCGCAACATTGGGCTGGCCGATTACAGCGACACCGGCCATGGGCCCGCCGACAAACCTGCCTTCCATTGCAGCGAGAGCTACCGGCTGGTGTTTGCCGACCATCTTGGCCTGC
>JBEVNX010000222.1:0-26881 GCA_040507895.1 Binatia bacterium
TCCGCGTTTCTCACACCCGCCCTGGCGCAAGGAGCACAGCCTTGCGATCGTCCAGCTCCCGAAAGCTCTCTCCTCTACGGCGACGAGTGGTCGGCCCGCAGGCTCCTCGGCCTGTAACGTGCGGGCCAGGAACTTTGCCAGTGCGATCACCGCGCACGTCCCTCCGTAGAGTAGCGCCTGCGCGATCAGCTCTCCGCGTCGGATCGTCCTCGTCGAGAAACGGCCTATCGCTTTGCGCAGAGCGAGTCCGAGCGCGGCCGCTGCGGCACCGAAGAGAATGCGCCGAAAGAACGCAACCAAGCGCGGGTCGGGGTCGCGAGGGGAACGACATTCATCCGCGACTCCTACGCGCCGATTCTGTTTGAGAGTGGATAGCCTGCCATCCCGTCACGGAAATTTTGGTGCAGTCTGCTGAGCGCTCGAGGGGGGTACTAAGTCTGCGGCTCACATTCATCATCCTGGGCGCTTTGCTTTCGATTCTCTATGTCGTCGGGTTCGTGCTCATCGGAT
This sequence comes from Binatia bacterium, assembly GCA_040507895.1. GTDB lineage: Bacteria > Desulfobacterota > Binatia > JACPRU01 > JACPRU01 > JBEVNX01. The sequence continues at coordinate 511 of JBEVNX010000222.1, forward strand.
GGCTCTGGAAGCTTTCCTCGGTCAGGCGTGTGCCGAGCGAAACGCCAGCCGCCTTACCAGCCGCCGTAGCGGTAAGCCGCCGCCACGACCAGCATTCTGTACGTATACGCCCCCCAACTAAGCGTGAACGCCAACGCCATGGTGAAATTCCGACCAGCGCTCGAGCTCGAGCTAGCTCCGCTTCCTAGGCTTCGATTGGAATCGACCCCGGGCGCTCCGCACGAAGACGCGCGCCAGCCCGTCGGGGCCGATGCGGAGGATGGTGCTCTGCTCGAAGGTTCCATCGAACATCACCTCACTCGTGCTCTTGGTGCGAAGGTCGAAGCGGCTCGACCTCCACGTAGCTCTTGAGCCGTTCCGCGTTCGCGCGGAGGTTCTCGTCGGTGTCGTGTTCCGGGTTCTCGTCGGTGTCGTGTTCCGGGTCTCTTGAGAAGAGATTCGCCCCGATGAACCATTTCGTCTCATGCTCGTTGCACACGAACCAGTGATTGAGCGTTTCGAGATTGACGCTGAGGCACCGGTCGATGACGAGTTCTAGTAGAGTCCGCGGCGACTCCCCCAGCGTATTGAGGCTTCCGCTAACCTCTCCACACTCGGGACAGCCGCTCGCGAAGCAAACGCTCCTCGCCCTCTCGTCGACCTTCCGTTGCGCCTCGCTGTTCGCCATGTCACGCCTCCGCCGCTCCTCTCTCCCGTGCGCCCGACCTCTTCTATTTACAAATCGGACCAGCTAGTAGCCGCCGGCACCCAGAGCGCCGCTATTCGCATCAGGGGCACGAACTCGGGCTCTGGATCACGAGCTGCGGGTGATGACGCGCGCGAGGCCGTCGGAGCAGGCGAGCAGGATCGTCGCTTGCTCGAAGCCGTCGCCGAACATCGCGTCTTACTCAACATTCCCCGCAGAACTTGATGTCGAGCGCGTTTTCGAAGCCGCAGGATAGACAACGCATCAACGGCCTATCAGGAGGCCGTCAGCAGCCTAGACCTGCTGGTTGCGGCGATTCAAGGAACAGGTGCGCAGGCCACATCGGCGATCATCACCGCAGAGCTCTCGCGACTCGACCGCAGGATGCGCCGTACCGTCGCCTCCGACACTCCGACCGTCTTCGCGATCGCGCGTCCCGAGAGGCCCTTGGAGGCCATTTCGCTGACCAGACGGGAACGAGTCTCGAGATGATCGAGAGGCACTACGCCAAGGCCCAGGTAGTCGCCGACGAACTCGATTCTCTTATCGGCGACGCCGCTGAGCGCGCTACGGCGAGGCGCAATAGCGCCTTACAGAAACGGAACCTACCCGGAACCTTCGACTCGGACGAGACTGAGGCCGCTCGCGCCAAAAACGAAACCCCCGACGAATCGAGGGCTTCGATGAGAGCGGGCGGCCGGGGTCGAACCGGCGACGTCCAGCTTGGGAAGCTGGCATTCTGCCACTGAATTACGCCCGCGCTGCTAAAGAGGTATGCTTCGGTCGGCATAGGAAATCAATGGTCCCCACTGCGGCGATCTGCTAGTCGGCCGACATGCCTCGCCGAGCTTCGCGCGCGCCGCATCTGACCCACGTGGCGCTATGGACTGCGGACGTCGAGCGCTCCGTCGGCTTCTACCGGCGCCACTGCGGTCTCCGGGTCGTGCACGACCGCGTCGAGCCGGACGGCGGCCACGTCGTGTGGGTCGGCGAGCACGAGCATCGGACTCGCTTCGTGATCGTGCTCATCTGTCGCCCTGCAACCCGCCCAACTCGGAGCTCGTTCGCTCACTTCGGCTTCTCGTGTACGAGCAGGGAGGAGGTGGATTCGCGAGCTGCGGTTGCCCGCAGCGACGGCGTACTCGAGCTCGAGCCTCGTGAGGCGGGACCGATCGTCGGTTATTTTTGCATGCTGCGCGATCCGGACGGAAACGCAGTGGAGCTCTCGTTTGGTCAGGCGCTCGGCTCTGCTCCCGCGCGCACCCGCAGGCAGGTGCGGGCGCTCAGGCGGCGTTGACCGTCAGCAGGTTGAGAATGCCTTCGCTCGGCTGCTCGCGGAAGCGAATCAGAGCCCGTCGCATACGGCGTGGATCGATACCGAACAGCTCGCAGAGGGTCGAGAACGAAGTGATGGCATCGGAATTCGGACGGAAGATCCATCGCTCGACTTCGCGATAGCTCAGGCTGGTCGTGGTGCCGTGCAACACCTCCCGGCAAAAGGTCTGGATCCCGTCGGTATACACGGCCCACAGCAATCCAAACTCGCCCGTGCGTTCGGCCACGCCGCTGTCCTCGAGCTGAGCCGGAAGGATGACATCCGGTTCGAGCATCGAGTTCGGATCCCAAATGCTGCCGTCACCGACTTCAGCCGTCTTTCTCGCCATTCCGCCGTTCGCTCCGCCCCCAGGGCAGTGCGAATTGTGCGCCAAAGGGGGTATCCGGTTCGGCGCGAGCCAATTTTCAGCAGTTCTCGGCCCTTGCGGGCCGCCGAAAGGCGATCGGCGGGGACAGAATTGTCTGCCAAAATTTGGTGCTTTGAATTGAGGTGCCACTTTGGCGACACGATGAAATTTTGACGGGGCTACTCGAAGCATTTTTCCGCCGTTTCCGGCTGGTGGTCGAACGCCACAAGCGTCGACGTGTGCGAGCCTGCTTGCGATGCGGGCGGCCGGCTCAAGCCGTCTGCCGGGCTTGCGGTGCGAGGGTTTGCGACCGCTGTTGGCGACTATCAATCGAAACCGGCTCGCCGGAGTTTCTGTGCATTGAATGCCTCGCCCGCGACACGGGCAGTCGACCGACCCGCCGGCTTGCCGGGAGCGAGGCGTTCGGCGCTGGCGTGAAGATTCTCCTCGTCGCGATCCTGGGTCTGGCGATCGCGTCCTACTGGGCGTGGGGTTGGTCGGGAATGTGGACCCTGCTCGGCACGCTTCTTCATCCCACGATCGTGCTCGGCCTCGTGCCGTTGGCCTTCTTGCTAGGAGCGACCCGCGCCGCGCTTCTCCACGTCGTGCGGGGGAGCGTCAGGGGATCTGGACGTCCATCTGCTTGAGGAGCGCCTCGGCGTCTCGGAGATGGTCTTCGTCGCCGGCCGCGCGCGCTAGATCGCGGGCACGCAACGCCTCTGCGCGGGCTTCGTCGGTGCGCCCGTTCTTCCAGTAGAGCTCCGCGAGGCGCAGCGGGGGCTTCGCCCACTGGGGCGCGCGCTCGGGCGAGCGGCGCAAAGCCCCGTAGCCCTCGCGCCTCGAGCCACCCATCAGCCGGGGCAAGCGGAGTAGCATCTCACCTTTTGCCTCCCAGGCGTGTGCATGGTGGGGATCGAGCTCCAGTGTGCGATCGAGAAGGCTCCTTAGCTGGGAGAGATTCGCCATCTGTGAGCCGATTCCCCTTCGTTCCGACTTCTGGCCGAGGTTCAGAAACGCGGCGTAGTAAGCGTCAGCGAAGCCGGGATCGAGAGCGATGGCCTGGTTGGCGAGCGCGAAGCCACGGTCGTAAGCCGCGTCCCAGCCGTTCTCAAGTCGGTCTGCCTCCCTTCTCGCCGCGAATGCCTGCTCCGCGAGGGAACGAGCCTCATCCTGGCGAGCACTTGGCGGACCACCGAGCGCCGCCTCAGCACAGAACAGCGCGACGAAGGCAAGCTTGGCCGCGATTCGAGGAACCGACACGGGTCCGTGGTAGCAGCTCGACGGACGCGCGGTCGAGCTTGGAAACTTGCCCACTCTGCCGCCTTCGCATAGGACCGCGTTGCAATGAAGTACGCCGTTCTCGTCAAACAAGTCCCCGATGTTTCACAACTGCAGTTCGACCCGGGTACGCGCCGCTTGAGGCGCGAGGGCGTGCGACTCGAGGTGAGCTCCTTCGATGTCCGGGCACTCGTGCGAGCAATCGAGCTCCGCAAGGAGACGGGCGGCGAAGTCGTCGCTCTCACGATGGGGCCGCCGCAGGCCCGCGAAGCTCTCGAGCACTGCCTGGCACTCGGCGCCGACCGCGGGGTTCATCTGGTCGACCCCGCCTTCGCGGGGTCGGACACGCTCGCTACGGCCCGCGCCTTGGCCCTGGCGCTGCGCCGCGAAGGCTTCGACCTCGTTCTCTGCGGGAAATCGAGCGTCGATGCCGAGACGGGTCAGGTCGGCCCCGAGGTCGCCGAGCTTCTCGACGTCGTGCAGATCACGGCGGCGAGCCGGCTCGACATCGACCCGCGCCGCAGGCGCATCAAGGCGGAGCGAGAGACAGAGAGCGGGTTCGAGCTGCTCGAATGCCAGCTCCCGGCTCTGGTGACTGCCACCGAGGACCTCGCGCCCGAGCGATTCCCGAAGCGCTCGGACAAGGATGCCGCCAAGTCGAAGGCGATCGTCGAGCTCTCCGCGCGGGATCTCTCGAAGGACATCGCGCTCTTCGGCACCCTCGGTTCGCCGACTCGCGTCGAAGGCCTCGAGACGATCGAGGTGAAGCGTCAAGGCCGAATGTTCGACGGCGAACCAGCGAACGCTGTGCAAGCTTTAGTAGCCGAGCTGGTGAACGGAGGAGCATTCGCATCTCCGGTCGCCTCTGTTCGCTCCGCGCCAGCGGCGCGCTCGGCATCGGGGCTCGACCCGGCGGAGGACATCTGGGTGGTCGCCGAGCTCCTGGGCGGGGAGCTCCGGCGCGTCACGTTCGAGCTGCTCGGGAAGGCCGTCGAGCTGGCTCCGAGGACCCGCGGGCGCGTCGCCGCGCTGCTGCTCGGCCACGGCGTACGCAGGCACGCGGCCGAGCTCGCGACCCGAGGCGCCGAGACCATCCTCGTCTGCGACGATCCGTTGCTCGACGACTACTCGACCGATGCCTTCGCCTCGGTCCTCGCTACGACCATTCGAGCACGCAAGCCGCGCGTCGTGCTGGTCGCGTCGACGCTGATCGGCAGAGACCTCGCGCCGCGGGTCGCTGCACGCCTCGGCCTGGGTTTGACTGGAGATGCGATCGACCTCTCGATCGATGCCGATGGCCGGCTCGTGCAATGGAAGCCGGCCTTCGGGGGTACGATCGTCGCTCCGATCTTGTCGAGCACCCGTCCCGAGATGGCGACCGTGAGGCCGGGGATGCTCGAGCCGCTCGCTGCGAACGCTGCACGCCCGGTCGTCGTGGAGGAGCTCCGCATCATCGAGGCGCCGGCCATCCGTACGCTGGTGACGGAACGGCGCCGCGAGGCCGGATCCGAGAGCGCTGCCGCATTGGATGACTGCGCGATCGCGATCGGGGTCGGCATGGGTTTGGGAGGGGCGGAGAATCTGACGCGGCTCGAACCGTTGGCCGCCGCGCTCGGCGGTGCGGCGATCGGCGCGACCCGCGACGTCACCGATGCCGGCTGGTTGTCTCGCCAGCATCAGGTCGGTCTGACCGGGCGGGCCATCGCGCCGAGACTTTACTTCGGCATTGGAATCCGCGGCGCTTTCGAGCACATGGTCGGGTTGCGTAGGGTAGGGACGATCGTCTCCGTCAACAAGAACCCCAAGGCGCCTGTGTTCGCGCAATCGGACCTGGGGCTCGTCGCCGATTGGGCGGTGGCGGTCCCGCTCCTCGCTCAGGAGATCGAGCGGGTCACGAACCGGCCGCGCTGACGAGGAGCCGGCGCCGGAGCATGACGAGCGACGCGAGCGCTGCGACGGAGAGCACCGCGCCCGCCGCGATCGACCGCGAGCGGAAGCGGAATTCGACTTCGTGCTCTCCCGCCGGAAGGGCCAGACCGCGCATCATCACGTTGACTCGAATCACGGGCGCTTCGAGCCCGTCGACCGCCGCCCGCCATCCCGGATAGTAGCCTTCGGAGAGCACCAGCAAGCCCGGATGGGTGAGCTTGGCTCGAAGCGAGACTCGACAATTCGTGCGATGTGTAATCTGCACGTCGCGTGAGGGGGCGGCGTCCGCAGGAAGCTCGACCGTCGCATCCTGCACGACGGCCTGTTTGGCGACGTCGAAGTCGGGCGCGGCAAGACGGTGGAGCGCTTCCTCGTCGCTCGTCGCCGCTGTGACTTCGCCGACGACGAACGCACGCGGCAGCGGGTCAGCGATCTCGTAAACCTCTACGCCTTCGGCCGATCGCACCCCACCCCGCAGCGCCTCGGACCGCAGCGGGACCGCCGACAGGAGCCAACGTACGTTGAATAGCCGCAGCATTTTGGCGAATGTCGGATCGAGCTCGCCGCTCTCGAGATGGCCCATCGGACGGATACCCGGCTGCTTCTCCGAGCCCCAGACCGCTTCATAGCTTCGCGGCACGAGGTTCGAATACCCGTCGGGGGTCTCGATACCGAACAACAGATTGAAGCTTGGCTGAAGGAGGGCACGCAGACGCACGTACGGCTCGAGGTCTCCACTCCAGCCGCGCGCGGCGTGGTACGTCTGAGCATGCACCAGCGCAGCGTCTAGCGTGTGCAAGCGCGATGGGCCCCAGTCCTCGGACCTGCGCTCGGACAGGATGCGGAGCGTGTCGATCGGGGAAACCCAGCGTTCCCTGGCGACCTGGGGCACCTGACGCCCCTGGTGGATCCAGAGGTCGGCGGCGGTCAAGGCGATCACGATCGCGGCGGCGAGCGATCGCCACCTCCCTCGCAGCGTTCCGAGACAGCCGCTGAAACCAACACCCGCGAGCAGGGCGATCGCGAGGTCGACGAAGACAAGGAACCGGGTGGGAAAACGGAAATAGCTCATGCCTGGGACGACGGCGAACGCCCATGCGAAGACCGGCGTGTTCTTGCCGAGCACGAGCAAGTAGCTGACCGTTGCGATCGCTCCGAGGAGCAGCACGCGAGAGTCGCGACGTCCGATCACGAGGCCGACGATCGCGAGGAGGGCAGGGAGCAGCCCCGCGTAGCCGTATTGTTCCCAGTAGAGCCCGGAGAGGCGGAAGCTGTCATCACGCGCTTCGCCGAAGAGCCCGGGCACGAAGATCGTCCAGAAGCTCAGCGGCGAGACCGAATAGCGGGCTGCCTCGTCGAAGCCGAGACCGCCGCGGCGGTAGCTTAGATTCGAGAGCTCGACCATGGGTAGGATCTGCGCGGCCGCGAGCAGCGTACCGAAGCAAAGCCCCAGAGCGAGCCAACCCCAGCTCGAGAGGGCGCGGCTCGATCCCCACCACCGGGGCACGAAGTACGCGACGAGAACGAGGCCGGTGAAATAGCTGATCTGCGGATGTCCGGCGAGAAGCTGGAGCGCCCAGACCAGTGCTAGCCAAAGAGGCGCCCGGCCCGGCTTGGCGTCAGCGATCCGCTCGACCAAGAGAAGCAACAGCGGGATCCAGGCGGCCGCATCGACCATGTTGAGTTGGCGAAGGTGCGAGATCAGGAAGCCGCAGAGGGAGAACGCCCCGCCGGCGAGGAGCCGTCCTTCGAGTGAGACCCCGAGCTCGCCGGCGAGAAGGAATGCCCCGAAACCGGCGATCGCAAGAGGCAAAACCTGCGCCCAGGCGAGGGCCGGGTAGGGGGGCAGCAGAGTGAACAGCAGGAGATTCGACGGATAGAGGGTGCCCACCTCGACCTGGGCGAGGCTCGGGAAGCCGGTGTAGATTCCGGGCATCCAGGCCGGGCTGTCGCCGCGACGCAGGCTCGCCCCGACGAAGGCTCGAGTCGGCAGCCGATCGTTCCACAGGTCGCTGGCGAAAACGTCGTCTTGGACGTTCACCGTGCGGAGCGTGACGATGTTCCAGAACGGCGGGAGAATCCAAAGCGCCAGAAAGAGAATGGCGAGAAGCAGCTCGAAGCGCGCGTCACAGATCGCTCCGGCTGGTCGCGATCGCGGCTCCGGCACCACGGTCTGCGACGCTAGCCTTCGAGCCCGGCGCGCTGCAACGGTCAGCTCGTTCCTTCGAGCCGTCGCACGACTTGCGCGACGCGCTCGCTGGCGCTGCGTGCGACCAGAGACAAGAGCTCCGGCATCTCACAGCCCGCCGCTGCCGGATGGCCTCCACCGCCGAACGCGGCGGCCACCGCCGAGAGGTCGATCGTACAATCGGGCGAGCGACGATAGCTCACCGCGCCACTGCGCAGGTCGAAGAAAACGAACACGGCATTGGACGCCTCTCGACCCCAACGGTCGGCGATCTCGCTCGGATAACCGTCGCAGACCGCGCCGACGACCTGGACGCCGCTCGGCAGCGGCCATGTCGCTCGGCTTTGCTCGGCGACCTCGAAGCTTCGCTTCAGCTCGGCAGCCACGCGATCGTACGCGGCTTGCATGCGAGGCGTGTACGTTCCCCGCTCGTCGATGTGCAAGAGGTCCTCGAACGCCTCGGGGCCGTTCATCGCTCGAACGGTCAGCGCCAGCTCCCACGATCCCGCAACCTGGTGCAGCCAGCGGTCGTTGTCGTCAGCCATGCGCACGACGTGTGCGAACCGCTCGAGCTCGCGGTTTTCGCGGCCTTCGGCACGCAGGCGATCGCGCAGATATTCGAAGACGAGCCGCGAGGCCGCATAGCGATCGTCGACGATCCGGTGCGTGAACGGAACGTCGATCGACCCCTTCTCGAGGCGCTCGATCGCGGTGCGGTGGTGATCGATCCAAAAGATCGGCAGACCTTGCTCGGCGAGCCGGCGCAATCGCGCATCCGTCTCCGGAGCCGTCCACGAGATGTCGGTGATCCACAGCTCCTGGTCCGCGACCGGCTCGTCGATGCGCAAACCCTGGAGGACCTCGTTGATCTTGGGGTTGCCCGAGAAGTGGGGGCGCACCTCGGAGTCCGAGCGATAGCGCGCGACGGCGACCGCGGCCGCCACGCCGTCGAGGCAATGTGGGCCGTGGCTGACGACGTGCACCAGGCGGGGCAGCTTGCGGTCGCTCAAGGGGTTTCCTCGCGTCGATTATAGGGAGTGCCGCCGAGGCGGGAAAGAACGCTCGTCGCGCTCGTGCTCGCCTTCTGCGTCGTGCCCGATCCGAGAAGCAGCGCGGCGCCGCCGATTCCCGAGCCTCGGCGTTCCTGCCTACTTGCCCGGCAGCTGAATGTCCGACTGCTTGCCGACGACCACGATGATGGCATCGTCGGGATGCAAGTACTTCTTCGCGACGCGAAGCACGTCATCCTGAGTCACCGAGTTGATGATGTGCTCGTAGCGCTCGGGATAGTCTAGACCGAGCCCGTAAAACTCCACTTGCGAAAAGAAGCCCACCATCTCGGCGTCGGAATCAAAGCGCAGCGGAAAGCTGCCGGTCAGATAGCGCTTGGCGGAAGCCAGCTCCTCGTCCGAGACCGGCTGCGTGCGGATGCGCTCGATCTCGCCGCGCACGCGGCGTAGCGCCTCCGCGGTGCTCGCGCTCTTGGTCTGCAGCACCACCTGAAACGAGCCCGGCAGCTTGCCGGGCACGAAGTAGCTGAACACCGAGTAGACGAGCCCGGCTTCGATGCGGATCGAGTTCATCATCCGCGAGGAAAAGCCGCCGCCGCCGAGGATGTAGTTCATGATCTGGATCGCGTACCAATCCGGGTCGTCACGCGTCGTTCCGCGGTGACCCCAGACGACGTTCGCCTGCGAGAGGTCGCGCTCGATGCGCCGTTCGTTGCTCACGGACGAGATCGTCGAAGCCGGAAGGCGCGCTTCGGTCGCTGACGGCTTCCATGCTCCGAGCATCTTCTGTGAGAGCGATGTCATCTCGTCGATCGTCACGTCGCCGGAAGCGACGACGATCGTGCGCTGAGGCTGGTACGTCGCCTGGTAAAACGCCTTGACGTCTCCGACGGTAAGCTTGGAGACCGATTCCCGCCATCCGCCCGCATCGGCGCGATACGGGCCGGTACCAAAGAGCTCTTTGCGAAACGCCCGCTCGGCGATCGATCCCGGGTTCTGATCTTCGGCCTCGAGCTCGGCCAGCGCCTCGTCGCGCTTGCGCGCGAAGTCGTCCTTTGCGAACTTCGGCCGCAACAGTACGTCTGCAAACAGACCGAAGGCCTGCGTCAGATCCTTCTTGAGCACCGTGAGCCCGACGCTGGAATAGTCGTCGGCGGCTCCGGACGACAGCTTTGCGCCGAGAAAATCGATGGCGTCGTGGATCGCCTCCGCCGACTGGGTCTCCGTCCCTTCGGTGAGCAAGTTCGCGGTGAGGCTGGCGAGACCTTCCTTGCCCGCCGCGTCGAAACGACTCCCGGCATCGACGAGCGCGTTGACCACGACCATCGGCAGGTGCGGCTGGCGAATGACTAGGAGCTTCACGCCATTCGGTAGCACCGTGCGATCGACGGCCGGCGCCGCGCCCGCGGCGCGAGCCGGCTCCGCCAGCGACAAGGTCCCGATGACTGCCATCGCGCCCATCCGGAAGGTCCAGCGCATAGCGGCGGTCAATGGAGCATGTCGGAAGGAGGAGCCGCGGCGTGCTTGGCGGGCCCGGTGGGCACGAGCACACCGACCGTGCGGTTGTCAGGCACGAGATACTGCTTCGTGACGCGTTTGACGTCTTCGGCGTTGACCGCGCGAATCGCCGGGAGGTAGCGGTCGAGCGTGCGCCATCCCTCGATCAGCTCGAACCGGGCGAGCAACATAGCCTGATAGAAGTTCGAATCTTGCCCGAACACGAATTGTGCCTCGATCTGGTTCTTCGCCTTGGCGAGCTCGCGTTCCGACACTCCCTGTGTCGCAATCGCCGCCAGCTCGCTCTCGAGCGCAGCCTCGACGTCTGCGACTTTCCGATCGGGAAGCACCTGGCCGGAAAGAGTGAACAGGTTGGGATCGAGAGATAGCAGTGGGTTGTCCGCGCTGACGTCGAGCAGTAGCCTCTTCTCGACCACCAATCGGCGGTAGAGCCGTGAGCTTTCACCGTCGGAAAGGATCGTCGACAGCACTTCGAGGGCGGCGCTGTCCGGATTCTTCACGTTCGGCACCTTGTAGGCCCACAAGAGCGCGGGGAGGTTGGCCTCCTTCTTGACGATCACGCGGCGCTCGCCCACCTGCGGCGGTTCCACCTCACTCACGATCGGGGGCGGCGCACCGGATCGCGTGGCCCCGAAGGCGTTGCGTACTTGCTCGAGAGTGCGATCCGGGTCGACATTGCCAACCACTACGACGATGGCGTTGTTGGGCTTGTAGTACGTCTCGTAGTGCCCGCGGATGTCGTCGACGGTCGCGGACTCGATGTCATGCATCCAGCCGATCACCGGCCACATGTAGGGATGCGCACGAAACGCCGCGGCGTTGGTTTCTTCGTAGAGGGCACCCCACGGATTGTCGACGCTCCGCAACCGGCGCTCCTCCATGACGACTCGCTTCTCGGGCTCGGTCGTCTCGGGGCGGAGCTTCAGGTTCGTCATGCGGTCGGCTTCGAGATCTAAGACGAGCTGTAGCCGATCGGCGGAAAGCGTTTCGAAATACGTGGTGTTGTCGGCACTCGTGAAGGCGTTCAGCTCGCCACCGTTGGCCTGGATGATCTTCGAGAACTCCTCGGGCTTCAGCTTGTCGGTTTCCTTGAACATCAGGTGCTCGAGGAGATGAGAAAGGCCGGTGGTGCCGAGCTTCTCGTTTCGCGAGCCGACCCGGTACCAAACCTGCACGGTGACTACTGGCGCCTTAGTGATGGGCAACACCAACACCTTGAGCCCATTTTCAAGGGTCGCCTCGCGAACCTGGTCGACTAGCGAAGGAATCTCTGCGGCAGCTTGATTCGCAACGGTCAGCATCTCTATCACCACCAAAACCCCCAGCCAGCGGCCCAGACGCGACATCGGGGGGTGAAGAAAGCAGGTTACCCACCGCGAAACAAGGTGGGCCTTCGGCAGCCTCAGCCCCCTCCGAGGGCTAAGCGCACGGCCGCCCAACGGCTCTCCAAGCGCAACCGCTCGTGATCGGCGTGGCCGAACGGCGCTTCCTCGAGCGCAAGGTCGGCCTTCTCCAAATCGATGCGCGCCTGCGTTACATCGATGCGATCGAGCGGCAGAACATCGTCCGCGAGAACAGTGACGACGTTGTCGTGCACTTCGGCGTAGCCGCCCTTGACGGCTAACGTCTCATCGGCCCCACCAGGTCGCCGGAACGTCAGGAGGCCAGGCTCCAACAGCGTCACGAACGCAGCGTGATCGGGCAAGATCCCGAATTGGCCGAGGGCGCCCTCGGCGACGACCTCCAGGACGGGCTCGTCGACGACTTGGCGCTGCGGGGTCAGCACCTGAAGAGTGAGCGTATCGGCCATAGCTTATTGTGTCGCGGAATCTAGCGACTCAGGCACCAGCGAGCCGCGCGGCTTTGGCAGTCGCGTCCTGGATCGTGCCGACCATGTAGAACGCCTGCTCGGGAAGATCGTCGTGCTTGCCTTCGACGATCTCTTTGAACCCCTGGATCGTGTCCGCGAGCTTCACGTACTCGCCGGGTGTGCCGGTGAAAGCCTCGGCGACGTGGAATGGCTGCGAGAGGAATCGCTGAATCTTGCGCGCGCGCGCCACTGTCAGCTTGTCGTCCTCCGAGAGCTCGTCCATGCCGAGGATGGCGATGATGTCTTGCAGGTCCTTGTACCGCTGCAACACCTCCTGGACCGCACGCGCTACCTGATAGTGCTCGGCACCGACGACCTGTGGGTCCAGGATCCGCGACGTCGAGTCGAGCGGGTCGACCGCCGGATAGATGCCGAGCTCGGCGATCTGGCGCGACAGCACCGTCGTCGCGTCCAAGTGCGCGAACGTGGTCGCCGGGGCCGGGTCGGTGAGGTCGTCGGCGGGCACGTAGATCGCCTGCACCGAGGTGATCGAGCCCTTCTTCGTGGTGGTGATACGCTCCTGCAGCTCGCCGAGGTCCGTGGACAGGGTCGGCTGATAGCCGACCGCAGACGGCATCCGACCGAGGAGCGCGGAGACCTCCGAGTTCGCCTGCGTGAAGCGAAAGATGTTGTCGATGAAGAGAAGAACGTCCTTGCCTTCCTCGTCGCGGAAGTATTCGGCCGCGGTGAGGGCCGAGAGCCCGACACGTGCGCGAGCGCCTGGCGGCTCGTTCATTTGGCCGTAGACGAGCGTCGTTTTGTTGATCACCCCCGACTCTTTCATCTCGAGCCACAGGTCGTTACCTTCGCGCGTCCGCTCGCCGACCCCGCCGAACACGGAATAGCCGCCGTGCTGCTGCGCGACGTTGTTGATGAGTTCCATGATGATGACGGTCTTGCCGACGCCGGCGCCGCCGAAGAGACCGATCTTGCCCCCGCGCGCATAAGGCGCGAGCAAGTCGACGACCTTTATGCCTGTCTCGAAGGCCTGAACCTCGGTCGCCTGATCGACGAACTCGGGAGCCGGGCGATGGATCGGGAGGAACTTGTCGGTAGAGACGGGGCCGGCCTCGTCGACGGGGTCCCCGATGACGTTGAGAATTCGCCCGAGCGTTGCCTCCCCGACGGGGATGCGAATGCCCTCGCCCGTGTCGCGCACTTCCTGTCCGCGAACCAGGCCCTCGGTGGAGTCCATGGCGATGCATCGCACCGTCTTTTCTCCGAGGTGCTGCGCAACTTCGACGACGAGATTCTCCGGCTGATCGTTGATCGTGGGGTTGGTGATCCGCAAAGCGTTGTAGATCGGCGGTACGACATCTTCGAACTCGACGTCGACCGCCGGTCCGATGACCTGAGTGATTTTACCCTTGCTCATTGCCGCCCGTGCCTCCCGTTTGATCTTCGATTCCCAGAGCGAACCGCAAGACGAGCCTATCCCTTGAGCGCCTCCGCACCCGACACGATCTCCATGAGCTCCTTGGTGATCGCCGCCTGCCGAGCCCGATTCATCGCCAGCGTGAGGCTGAAGATCATCTTCGCGGCGTTGCTGGTCGCGCTGTCCATCGCCGTCATGCGGGCGCCGTGCTCGCTTGCGGCCGCCTCCAGCAGCGCGCGGTACACGCGCACTCCGACGAACCAGGGGAGCAGCCGACCGAGCAATCCGCTGCGATCTGGCTCGAGGATGGGCTCCACGGACGGAGCCTCCTCGAGCCCCGCTTCGATACCGACCGGCAGAAGCGTCTCCACCGTCGGCACTTGCGAGAGCGCGGAGCGGAACGTGCTGTAAAGGAGATCGACGCGATCGACGCGCCCTTCGACGAACTCGGTGGCCACCTTGGTCGCGATCTCCCGCGCAAGCGAGACGGAGGGACCGGGGATTTGCACATGCCGGTCCGCGATCGTCACCGTCCTTCGACGGTAGTATTCGACCCCCTTGCGCCCGAGAATCGTCAGCGACGCCTCGCGTCCCGCGTGGCCCCGCAGGTAGGTGTCGGCGTGGCGGATCAGGGACGAGTTGTAAGCACCGCACAAGCCTCGGTCCGACGTGATGAGCACGAGTCGAATTCGGGCCGGCTCCTCGCTCGTGCGGAGCAGCGGATGTGCCTCCTCACTCACGGCGCCGGCCACGCCACGCAGCAGCTCCACCAATTTGTCGGCGTAGGGGCGAGCTGCGACCACAGCCTCCTGCGCACGGCGGAGCTTCGCTGCCGAGACCATCTTCATGGCCTTGGTAATCTGCTGCGTGTTGCGCACCGAGGCGATGCGCTTGCGGATGGCCTTGAGGTTCGGCATGCGGGCTGAGTTCGAGGTCTAGCGGCTCAAGCGGAGAAGCGCCCCTTGAACTCCTCGAGCGCAGCCGTGAGCTGCTTCTTGATCTCGTCCGTCAGCTCGCGCTTGTCGAGAATCGTTCGGTAGATCTCGGGGTGCTGGGTTTCCATGAAGCTCTCGAGCTCGCGCTCGAAGCGAGCGAGCACTCCCACGGGGAGCGAATCGAGGTAGCCGTTGGTAGCCGCGTAGAGGATCACGACTTGGCGCTCCACCGACATCGGCCGGTATTGACCCTGCTTGAGCACTTCCACCAGGCGGGATCCGCGCGCGAGCATCCTTTGCGTTGCCGCGTCGAGGTCGGAACCGAACTGCGCGAAGGCAGCCATCTCGCGGTACTGCGCGAGCTCGAGACGAAGAGACCCGGCAACTTGACGCATCGCCTTGATCTGCGCGGATCCGCCGACCCGTGAGACCGACAGGCCGACGTCCACCGCGGGACGTACGCCAGAATAGAAGAGGTCGGTCTGCAGATAGATCTGGCCGTCCGTGATCGAGATGACGTTGGTCGGGATATATGCCGATACGTCGCTAGCTTGCGTCTCGATGATCGGCAGCGCCGTCAGCGAGCCGCCGCCGCGGGCGTCGCTCATCTTGGCTGCGCGCTCAAGTAGCCGCGAATGGAGATAGAACACGTCGCCGGGGAACGCCTCGCGCCCCGGCGGGCGGCGCAGCAACAAGGAGAGCTGGCGGTAGGCGACTGCGTGCTTCGACAGGTCATCGTAGATGACTAGCGCGTGCTGGGCGTTGTCGCGAAAATACTCGCCGATGGTGCATCCCGTGTATGGAGCGATGTATTGCAAAGGCGCCGATTCCGACGCCGTGGCGGCGACTACGATCGTATAGTCCATGGCGCCGCTGCGGGTCAGACGATCGACGACCTGCGCGACGGTCGACCGCTTCTGACCGATGGCCACGTAGATGCACGTGACGTCCCCACCCTTCTGATTGAGGATCGTATCGATGCAGACCGCGGTTTTTCCGGTCTGCCGGTCGCCGATCACGAGCTCGCGCTGTCCGCGCCCGATCGGGATCATCGAGTCGATCGCCTTGATGCCGGTCTGCAGGGCCTGTTTCACCGGTTGGCGGGCGACGATGCCGGGCGCCTTCAGCTCGATGCGGCGGTTCTCGCTAGATCGAATCGGCCCCTTGCCGTCGATGGCCTGTCCCAGGGCATTCACCACGCGACCGCGCATCTCCGCGCCCACCGGAACCTCTGCGATGCGGCCGGTGCGACGCACCTCGGTTCCCTCGCTCACCATGTAGGCCTCGCCGAAGATCGCCGCGCCGACGTTGTCCTCATCGAGGTTCAGCACGATTCCGTAGAGATCGTTCGGGAATTGCAGCAACTCTCCCGCCGCCGCGGAATCGAGACCGTGGATGCGCGCGATCCCGTCGCCGGTCGAGAGCACGGTGCCGGTCTCGCGGACCTCGACGCGATCGTCGAAGTCCTTGATCTGCTGCTTGAGGATCTCGCTGATCTCGGCTGCTCGAATCTCCATGGCTTCCCTTTCGTTCCGCTCAGCGTCAGCCGGCCAAGGAGCGCTCGAGCCGCTCGAGGCGCGTGCGCAAGCTGCCGTCGAAGACGCGTCCCGCCACTTCGACGACGACCCCGCCGAGCAGCTCCGGATCCACGCCCACTTCAGCGATAACCTGCTTGCCCGTCCGCCGCTCGAAGACCTCGTTGATGCGTCGCTGGCTCTCGTCGGACAGGGGGCGCGCACTACGCACGCGCGCGCGGACCCTGCCGAGCGCGCGGTCCTCGAGCCGCTGGTACTCGCGGTCGATCGTGCCGAGCTCCCGCAGACGATTGTTGACCGCGAGCACGCCGAGAAAGTTCACGAGCAGCCGCGACAGGCCGAGCCGAGCCGAAATCTGAGAGGCCATAGCGCGGCGCGTACGGCGGTCGAGCGTGGCAAGCCCGACCAAACGCGCCAGCGCGGGGTCGTCGAAGGCGCGCGCCACACCCTTGAGCTCGCGTCCGACCGCCTCGAAGTCGCCGGCTTCCCGGCCGAGCTCGATCAACGCCTTCGCATAGCGCCGCCCGACCGCGCTCATCGCATCTCTCCGCTCTCGACGGCGGCTACGAACTCGCGCGAGAATCGCTCCTCGTCGTCGCGCGTCAGTTGCTCTTGCAGCTTGGCGACGACCTCGGCGATCACCCGAGCGGCGACTTCTTCTCGGATGAGCCGTGCCGCTCGATTGCCTTCCTGCTCGGCGAGGAGTCGCGCGTCGTCACGAATCCTTTCCGCCCCACGGCGAGCGGCCTCCAGTAGATGCTCCCGCTCGCGCTCGGCCTCGGCGCGAATCTCGCGCACCAAGCGGTCTGCCGTCTCGTTCAGCCCAGCACGGCGAGCTTCGATGTCCGCAAGCATGGCGGCCGCCGTACGGCGGACTTCGTCAGCCTCGGCGATCTCTTTCTCGACGAGCCTGCGGCGCTCGGAGAGCGCGCCCACGATCAGCGGCCAGGCGAAGTACCAGAACAGCCCGGCAAAGGTCGCAAAGTTGAGGATCGGCAGCACGAGACTGCCGAGCGACGGCGCGGTGTGAGCCGCATGCTCCTCGGCGGCGATTGCTACGGCAGGTAGAGCAGCAGCGAGAAGCAGCTTGGCCCGGGTGACTCGATTCATGAAGGGCGTTTGAGGATGTTGCGAAGGATCTCTTCGACGAGCTTCGACGTGTCGCCCCCGAGCGCGGCCCGCGTCGCTTCCGCCTCGGCGGCGATCCGCTGACGCGCTTCCGCGAGCGAGAGCGCCGCCCCTTGGCGAGCGGATTCGAGCATCTGCCGCTCCTCGCCTTCCGCCCGCCGGCGGATGTCCTCTCCGGCGGCGGCCGCCTGGCGGCGCAGCTCGGCCATCTGAGCTTCGTATTCCGTCTGCAACCGAGCGGTCTCGTGGCGCAATTGAGTCGCTTGCTCCAGGGCGCCACGGGTGCGCTGGGTACGCGCGTCGAGGTTGGCGAGGAAGCGATCGAAAACCAGGTTCTTCAGGGCGAAGTACAGAACGATAAACAGCAGGACTTGGTAAGCAATCTGCGGGGCGGTGAACTCCATGGAACGGTCGATTCGGCTCCGATCGGGGTCACACCGCAGCTTCCGCCCGAGGGGGCGCCGACGATCGAAAGCTCGGAAGCGCTGCGGGGTTCGGGTGCGAAGAGGCTGGCGCTACTTCGTCGCTTCGCCCGAAATGCGAGCGAGGACGCCGTTGCCTCCTTTCTCGTCCTTCGAAAGCGGTGAGACCCTCGGAGGCTCTGCGGACCGCGTCTCGGCGCCACTCGTCATCGAGCAGTGTCCTTCGAAGATCACACCGTCGTGAATCACTAAACTCGGCGTCACGATGTTCCCGAACAATCGACCCGGGGCGCGGATCTCCACGCGCTTGCGCGCGTTGATGTCGCCAGTGACTTTGCCGCGTATGACCACCGTCGTACCGTTGATTTGCGCCGTGATCACCGCGCGTTCGCCGACGATGAGCGTATCTTGCGCGGAGATCTCACCCTCGACTTGTCCATCCACGCGCACGGTGCCCTCGAAGTTGAGCTTGCCGCTCACCCGGCTCCCCTTTCCGAGGTAGGCCTGGACTTCGCCGTCGGCGCCGTCCGCTCTCTCCTTTTCGGACACGGTCGGCTCCTTCCGTGCTGGGCCGCTTGCCACCTGGGGTAGCACCGCCTGGACCTGCCCGGGAGAAGCGGTCTTCGGCTCGAAAGCCGTTCGATTCTCCGGCCGATAGTCCTTCAGCGGGTCCTTGGCCGGCTCCTTCTGGTCCTTGTCGTCGCGGCCGAACAAGCCCATCGGCGTCTCCTTGATTGGCGTTCTCGCGAAGCGGTCCCCATTACCATCCCACCCCCGGGGTTGTCCAGGCGCGCTCACGGCCGGCGCAGTCGCTCGAGCAACCGCTCGAGCTCCGCGGGCGAGTAAAACTCGATGACGATGCGCCCACGCTGTCCGCGGGCGTGCAGGCGGACGCGGGTGCCGAGGCTGCGCATCAGTTGCTTCTCGACATCGGCTACGTGGAGGTCCCTTCCCGGCCGCTTTGAGGCGCGCGGCTGCTTGCGCCATCGAATGCGCGCTTCGAGCTGGCGGACGGAGAGACCGAGCCGAACGACGTCCCTTGCCAACGCCGTCTGCTCGATCGGCGACTCCAGCGCGAGCAGCGCACGCGCATGGCCGGCGGAGAGGCGTCCGCTGCGCATCGCGTCGCGCACGGCCTCCGGAAGCTGGAGCAGCCGGATGGTGTTGGCGACTGCCGGGCGGCTCTTGCCGACCCGGCGAGCTACGTCCTCTTGAGTCGCGCCGAATTCTTCCATGAGCCGCACGTACGCGGCCGCCTCTTCGAGCGCGGAGAGATCCTCGCGCTGAAGGTTCTCGATCAGCGTAACCTCCAAGACTTCGCGGTCGTCCATGTCGCGCACGACCACAGGCACCGCCTGGAGTCCCGCCAAGCGCGCCGCGCGCAGCCTTCTCTCGCCTGCGACGAGCTCGAAGCTTCCGTGGCGTTGCCGCACCACTAGCGGCTCCACGACTCCGTGCTCCCGGATCGACTCGGCCATCTCGCGCAGCTTCTCGTCATCGAAGTCGACACGGGGCTGCCACGGGTTGGGACCCACTTGGTCGAGTGGCAGTGAGCGCTCGAGCGGCTTCGGGCTCGGCGCTTGGGGAATCAGCGCGCCGAAGCCGCGTCCGAGACCTGTTCGCTTCGTGCCGTCCATCAGCCCGCTCCGGGAGCTTGGCGGAGCCCCCTGCGCTCGAGGAGCTCGCGGGCGAGCTCGAGGTAGCTCTGCGCCCCGCGCGACCCGGGATCGTAGAGCAAGATTGGAAGACCGAAGCTCGGGCTCTCGCTCAACCGCACGTTGCGCGGGATCACGGTTCGATAGACCTTGTCACCGAAATGCTGGCGAGCCTGCTCGGCGACTTGGTGACAAATCGTGTTGCGCGTATCGAACATCGTCAGCAGTACACCCTCGAGCTGCAACGGCGGATTTAGAGACTCTCGAACCATCTCGACGGTCGCTACCAATGCGCTCACGCCCTCCATGGCGTAGTACTCACACTGCAGGGGAACGATAACCGCGTCGCACGCCGCGAGAGCGTTGACGGTCAAAAGCCCAAGGGAGGGCGGGCAATCTATAATTATAGAACGATATTTTGAATCTATTGTGGCAATCCTCTCGCGAAGAATAAGTTCGCGATTTTGCATATTTACCAATTCGACCTCGGCTCCGATGAGATCGCGATTGGCAGGCAAAACCTCGAGGCCTGCCGCCTTCGTCTCAAGGATTGCCTCGCTTGGTGAAGAGGTGCCGGCCAGCACCGTGTAAGTCGAGTGCGCCACATCGGCTGGGATGATGCCGACCCCGCTCGTCGAGTTGCCCTGCGGATCGAGATCGAGCAACAGAACTGGTTCGCCTAGGCTACCGAGCGAGGCGGCAAGAT
Organism: Binatia bacterium; assembly: GCA_040507895.1. GTDB lineage: Bacteria > Desulfobacterota > Binatia > JACPRU01 > JACPRU01 > JBEVNX01. The sequence continues at coordinate 20,427 of JBEVNX010000222.1, forward strand.
TGATCGCGGTGGTCGTCTTTCCCACTCCCCCCTTTTGATTCGCCACTGCGATGACTCTTGCCAAAAGCCACCCCCACACGAGCTTCCGGGGCTTAGCACAGGCCTGCCGAAAGTTTCACGTGAAACATTCAAGTTCGACGTCGGAGTACCAACACTTCGTGCCGCTCGCCTCGTGGCAGGGAATACCGGAGCCTTCCGAGCTCCTCAAAGCCGGGGGCGTGAACACCTCCCGCGTTTTGCTTTCGCATCAAGGCCAGGTCGCCGCGCTCGGTCAGCACCGGTCGGGCAAGCGCGGCGGCGACGTCCGATCGTAATGCGCGTACCGCTACTAGCTCCAGCCGCTCAGGCGGCTGCCAGGTTTCGGCTCGGCTCAGCCACACCCGAATATTGTCGAGCCCTATCGTTCGCGCCACTTCTCGTAGGAAAGCCACTCTCCGCTCGCGAGCCTCGACTAGGTGCACCATCGTTTCGGGTGCCGTGATGGCCATGAGGACTCCAGGAAAGCCCGCGCCGCTCCCGAAGTCCGCGGCGACCTTCGCGCCGCGCGCTAGCTTGGTCAGGGCAAGCGAGTCGAGCACGTGCCGATCGGTGATCTCGTCTGCAGAGCGCGCCGATACGAGATTGATGCGCGCAGACCAGCGAGCGAGTAGTGCGACGAACTCGTCGATGCGCCGAAGCTCCTCGGCGACGAGAGCGATGCCGAAGATCTCCGCGGCACGCCGCGGGAGGAGCTCCCGGGACACCCGCTCCATAAGGTACTAGGTGAGGCCGCTTCGGCGCAGGTGGATCGCGAGAAGCGAAACCGCCGCTGGAGTGACGCCCGCGATCCGGCTCGCTTGTCCGAGCGAGCGGGGCCGTATCTTCCTCAGCTTCTCCCGCGCCTCGTTGGAGAGCCCCGCAATCCGCTCGTAGTCCAGGTTAGCCGGCAGCCCGACGTCTTCGATACCGACCGAGCGTTCGACGAGCTGGCGCTGCCGCGCGACGTAGCCGCCATATTTGATTTCGATCTCGACCTGGGCGGCCGCATCGGCGCTGGTGCTCGTGACGGGCTGACCCGAGGTCTCCAGAGTCCGAAGCTCGGCGTAGCTCACCTCCGGGCGCCGCAGCAAGGCTGCGAGTCGCAGCGGCTGGCGAATGGGCGCCGTGCCGATCCTAGCGAGCGCGGTCTCCACCGCTGGACTAGGCACGAGGGTCGTCTCCTCGAGCCGGCGGATCTCGTCTGCGATCCAACGTTCCTTCGCCTGTAAGCGGTCGCGGGCAGATTCGCGGACCAGGCCGACCCGATATCCGATCTCGCCGAGGCGCTGGTCTGCATTGTCCTCACGCAGCAGCAGGCGATGCTCGGCGCGAGAGGTGAACATGCGATAGGGTTCGCCGCCTACGCCCTTCGTGACCAAGTCGTCGACCAGAACTCCTACGTATGCTTGGTCGCGGCGCAACACGATTGGCGGGTCGCCCGCGACGAAGCGCGCAGCATTGATTCCGGCCATGATCCCTTGAGCCGCGGCCTCTTCGTAGCCGGTCGTACCGTTGATCTGACCCGCGAGGAACAGTCCTTCAAGGAGCTTGCTCCCCAGCGACGATTCGAGCAGCATCGGATCGCAGTAGTCGTATTCGATGGCATATCCCGGCCGCATGATATCGGCCCGCTCGAGTCCCGCGATCGATCGCACCATGCGAATCTGGATGTCGAGCGGCAGGCTCGTCGAGAGCCCGTTTGGATAGATCTCGACGGTGTCGCATCCCTCGGGCTCCAGAAAAATCTGGTGGCGCTCCTTGGTTGCGAAGCGCATGACCTTGTCCTCGATCGATGGGCAATACCTCGGGCCACGACTCTCGATCGTTCCGTTGTAAAGCGGGGAGCGGTCGAGGCCCGAGCGGATGATCTCATGGGTCTCCGGATTCGTGTAGGTGAGATGGCAGCAGATCTGTGGCTGCCGAATGCCCGTCGACGCAAACGAAAAGAGCGGCGGCGGATCGTCCCCTGACTGCTCTTCGAGCCGGCTGAAATCGATCGTCCGCCTGTCGAGCCGTGGGCACGTTCCCGTCTTGAGACGTCCGACGCGAAAGCCCAGAGCGCCGAGCTGGTCGGAGAGATTCATCGCCGCGAAGTCACCGGCGCGCCCAGCCGAGTAGTGCTTGTCTCCTACGTGGATAAGCCCCTTCAGGAACGTACCGGTGGTGAGAATGACAGCACGGGAAGAAAACACCTCACCGACCTGTGTCTCCACCCCGCGTACGCGGCCATCCTGAACGATCAGGCGTTCGACGCTACCCTGCCGGCAAGCCAAGCCAGGCTCGTACTCCAGCACGCGCTTCATGCGTGTCCTGTAGAGCGCCTTGTCCGCTTGCGCCCGCGTGGCGCGGACCGCTGGCCCCTTCTTGGTGTTCAAGCGGCGAAACTGGATGCCTGTCTCGTCGATTGCACGTCCCATCTCTCCGCCAAGCGCATCGATCTCCCGAACCAGCTGACCCTTGCCGATGCCGCCGATCGCCGGATTGCACGACATCTGGCCGACGTGGTCCAGATTGAGTGTCAGCATGAGGGTTCGCCGTCCCATCCGTGCCGCGGCGAGCGCTGCCTCGATGCCGGCGTGTCCGGCGCCGACTACGATGACGTCGAATTCGGTCATAGCGATCGAACGCTCCTATTGTTTCACGTGAAACACAGTTCACTTGCCGATGCAGAATTCGGAGAAGATGCGATCAAGCACATCCTCGGAGGAGGTCGTACCCACGATATTTCCGAGATGATCCAGCGCCGTCATGACGTCGACCGCGACCAAGTCTGCAGGGTGACCCGCGGATAGGGATCTCGCGGCGCTTCCTGCCGCTCTCGCCGCGAGCTCGAGCGCGCTTCGGTGACGCTCACGGAGGATCACGACTCCTTCATTGAACGCTGGACCGGAGAGCCCCGTAGCCACGATCTCGCGCTTCAGAGAATCGATTCCGCGGCCGTCTACCAGTGAGGCGCGGATTCTCGCGGAGAAATCGGCTTCGCCATTAAACACCAGTTCTTGTGTAAGATCAGCCTTGTTTATCAATAGGATGCGTGATTTCTGACGCGTTGCGTCTAAAACGGTCTGGTCTTCCGTGGCGAACGGGCGGGAGCTGTCGAGCATGACGATCACGAGATCCGCAGCCACGATCTGTGCTCGCGTCCGGTCGATTCCGAGGCGCTCGACCTCGCTGTCGACACCGCGAATGCCGGCGGTGTCCACAAGAACGACCGGAACCCCTTCGAGATCGAGTGTCTCTTCCAGAGTGTCGCGCGTCGTTCCCGGGATCGGCGTGACGATCGCCCTCTCTGTTTGGAGCAAATGATTCAACAAGCTCGACTTCCCGACGTTCGGCTTCCCGACGATCGCGACGCGGAGACCTTCGCGCAGAATCCGGCCGTGAGCGTGAGTAGCGGCGAGGTCGAGAAGCGCTCGCTCGACGCCGGCCGTGTCGGCGGCCAAGGCCGTGCGGTCGAGCTCGCCGACGTCGTCCTCGGAAAAATCTATCGCCACCTCGAGGTGCGCGCTGATGTCGATCAGCCTCTCCCGCATTCCGCTAACCCATTGCGAGAGCGCTCCTCCCAGCTGGTCCACCGCCACGCGCAGCGCGGCGTCAGTCGATGCGCCGACTACATCCGCCACTGATTCCGCCTGGGCGAGGTCGAGCTTGCCGTTTAGCAAAGCCCGCGCGGTGAACTCGCCCGGCCGCGCGGCGCGAGCGCCTGCATCCAGCACCGCTCCAAGGACTCGGCGCGCCACCAGAGCGCCGCCGTGAGAATGAAGCTCCAACACGTCCTCGCCGGTATAGCTGTGCGGCGCGCGCATGATCACCGCGAGACCTCGATCGAGATCTCGCCCCTCTGTATCGACGAAGCGGCCAAGGTAAAGGCGATGCGACCGCCATCTCTCTGGGGGTCGCTCGCGGAACACACGAGTGGCCACCTCGGACGCTCCCGGGCCACTCACTCGGATGACGGCCACCGCACCGACTCCGGCTGCCGTAGCGATCGCGGCGATTGTGTCGCGCGGATACACCGACCGCGGACGTTAGCGGATTCTTCGGGTTTCGGTAACTCCGCCGGGCCCGCGGACCTAGCCGAATCGTCCGGGTCGAACGACTAGTCGGACGGGTCCTGCGAGCTCGGGCCTCGCCGCGGAGTCGCGCCGTCTCGACCTGGGCGTCGAGGGAAGATGACGACGTGGCGGAGCACACCTTCGCCGTCACTGCGCGTGCCCAACCTCGAGTCGTTCGCCAGCGCCAAATGAACGATTCTCCGCTCCCGCGCCGTCGAGGGATTCATCGCTACAGGGCGTCCGGTCTCCCGCACGCGGGAAGCCAAGCGGTGGGCGGTATCGACCAACTCGCGACGCCTTCGCTCGCGGTACCCTTCTGCATCCAGCGCGATTCGCTTGATGCGCTCGTCCTTCCGTTCGACGAGCCGGTTCAAGAGATACTCGAGCGCGTCGAGCGTTTGCCCATGCCGACCGATGAGCAACCCCCCGGCTTCGCTCGAAATACGCAAACAAACCTCCCCGAGTTCGTCGCCGCCAACCGAATCGATTCTCGCGCCGAACCCCATGAGCTCGAGAAGGCGCCCGAGAATGCGGACCGCATCGTCGCCGGCCGCATCGGCCGTACTCTGCGCTTGCGACATTGCAGCGGCCGCTTGGCTCGGTCCGACGACGGCGGTGTCACGTACCGAAACACGCACACGCGCCGGCTGGCTGCCGAAGCCGAAAACCCCACGCCGAGCGTCCTGCAAGATCTCCACCTCGGCTTGCTCCCGCGAGATGGCGAGCGCGGCGAGGGCGTTGTCGATGGCCTCGTCGATGGTCTCGCCCTCCGCCTCCAGCAGTTTGCCGCTTGCCGACACGAACTCGTTCTCCGCTCAGGTCACCGCGCGGATCGCTGCATGAGTATCTGCTGCGCGATCGTCAGGATGTTGTTGACGAGCCAATAGAGTGCAAGCCCCGATGGAAAGTTGATGAACATCACCGTGAACACCAGGGGCATGATCATCATGATGCGCTGTTGCGCGGGATCGCCGACCTGCGGGGTCATTCTCTGCTGCACGAGCATGCTGAGGCCCATCAACAACGTCAGCACGGGAATGCGAATCTCCGTACCGGCGATCATCGCAAGCGGGGGCCTCGGGAACGGCGGTAGCCGATCGGGAGCCGAGAGATCGTTGATCCAAAGGGCGAAGGGCGCGTGACGGAGCTCCACGGCGGAGAGTAGCGCGTTGTATAGGCCGATGAAGATCGGCATCTGCACGACCATCGGCAAACAGCCGCCGAGCGGATTCACGTTGTGGCGACGGTAGAGCTCCATGACCTCCTTGTTGAGAGCGGCTCGATCGTCGGCGTACTTGTCCTGAAGCTTCTTCATTTGCGGCTGAAGCTTCTGCATGTCCTGCATGGATTTGTAGCTCTTGTGCGTGAGCGGCACGGTGACGAGCTTGACGAGGAGCGTGAGCAAAATGATGTCGATTCCGTAGTTCCCGGTCGCGCGATGGAAGACCTTCAGGATGCGTAGCATCGGCTCGGCGACGAAGCTGAACCAGCCGAGGTCCACGGCCCGGGTGAGATGGTGCCCGACCGACGCCAGTGCGCTCAAATCCTTCGGCCCCGCGTACACTGTGAACGGGTATGGGCCCGCCGATAGCGCCGCTATGGGCACCAGCACCTCGGCGAAGATTTCGCCGTTGTCTTTCTTGACCCAGAGCCGCACCGCATCGTTTTCCCGGGGCGCCATGGCGGACAGAAAGTAGCTGTCCGCGTAACCCGCCCAGTGGATCAAGGGTGGCGTCGGTTCCGGTGCCGCCCGCGTATCGGGAAGGATCAGGCCCTGCGCCAGCTCGGTCTCGTTGAAGTGCAGAAGCTTGCCGCCCACTAGGGCCTCCGGACCTTGGTACGAGTAGGCCGCCTGAAGGTACGAGGAGGTCGCCTGACTTTCGGTCGGGCTATGCGTCCAGCGGATCCCGGCCTCGGCGTACTCGTGCCGCGGATCGGAGACTTCCAAGCCGAGCTCGAATGCGTAACTCCCGCCGTCGAAACGCAAGCGCTTGGCGATCGTGACACCGTCGAGCGTTTCACCCCGCAGCAGTAGCTCGTCGCTCCGACCCGCGTCGACGGCGAGGGCCGTGGCACTCGGCTTGTAGACGACGCTCTGATCGCTCAGCGATTTCTCGCCGCGCAACAAGACGCCGAGAGGCAAGTCGTGGCTCGCCCCCGCGGCGACGAGTTCGAGCGGGGGGCTCAGCGGGTCGACGGTGGCCCGATAGCGCTTCAGTTGAAGGCTCACGAGTCGCCCGCCAAGCGTCGAGAAGCCCGCCCGAACGAGCGGCGTCTCGATCATGATGTCTGCGTTCGGCCGAGCCGAAGCTTCCCCGGTGGAAGAGGCTGGAACGTCGGCTGTCGGCGCTCGGGGCGGCAGCTCGGGTATGTCGGGGGCTC
>JBEVNX010000057.1:0-13787 GCA_040507895.1 Binatia bacterium
GGCGCCCGCGCCGCGCGCAGCGAATGCGGGGCGAAGTCCCGGCGAGGTGGAGCGGCGGAGAGGGGCGCCCAGCGAGCACGGCGCGGGCTGCGCCGACGACAGGACCCGCGCGAATTTCGGATCGGGGACCTCACGGAGATCTTCGCTTTGGGGCTAACGGCCTGTGGTTGAGCGGCCGGTGCCAACTAACACTCGGTCGAGATGAGCTGGTCGCGCGCCGGTCCGCTCCAAGCGGCTGGGGCGCCATGAAGCTGTTGCAGGTTCTGGCGGGTCGTCTCCGAGACCTCGCTTGGCCGGCTCGTAGCACGGCCAAACGCACCGCATCACCTGCCGGCGGAGGCGGGCGAAGCCCGCTGTAGCCGGTCATGTGCGTGCGAATGTCGGGCGGCGTTCGCAGCACGCTAGGCGTCGTACTCACTACTGTCGCAAGTCGGAGAACCAATGTAGTTACGCTGCGCTACCGTGACTCTGGGTTTGGGTCCATCGACTGTCAGCAAGGACAACCGAAGTTTCGATTTGTCTCGCCGGGATCGACCAGTATGTCTGGAGCAAGCGATCTTTGTCGCTGCCAGGGAGAAGAGTGAAGCCATTCCGCCGGTAGAACTCGATGGCCCACGAGGCATCCGCCCAGGTCCCAATCAAAATGGGCTTGTCAGCGAGGCCTTCCACGTGGCGCAGTAGCTTCGTTCCCACGCCTTTCCTCTGTGCCGTTGGCGCGGTATACGCGTGGCGCACCAAAGCGACATCGCTTTTGTCCTGAATTCCCATCACTCCCAATAGCCGTCCTTCCTCCTCCGCCACCCAAAACACGACGCCAGCAGAGATCTCTTTCATCAATTCGTCGGCCGCTATGTAAGGTTCGTGCCAGCGGTCGATCGGTATTACACCTCGATAGGCCTGCGCTGCATCATTGATGATTGCCAACGTCGCCGCGAGATCCGATGGTACACTCTTGCGAATGAGCATATTTCCCTCCCTGAAGCCGCCCAACCATTAGTTGTAGTTGGGCTGCAATCCGAACCCTACACAAATCCAGTTATCACGCTCTGATAACGTGGTATGGAATCAGCCACACGTCCCGTACCTCGCCGGAAATCCTGAGTGCTTCTTCTGCCTGACCGGCGGTTATTAGCGCGTTATCCAGCGTCAGTTGCCAGATAAGCCGGAGCCTCGACGACGAGGCTCGAGAAAAGCGCTCGACCTCTGCCGCGCCCATCTCCGCAGGATGGCGCTTCGCGTTGAGGAGGATGAAGCGGCGGATCCAGCCGACGTAGGCCCGCTCGGTCTTCCGGCTGCGGTGCCGATGCGAAGCGCGACGCGCACTCGCTCGAGAAGCTTCGGCGCCGGCCGCGCACGGAGCGTGTGCTCGCTGGCCGTCGACTCCGTGGCGTGACCAACAAGTCCGCTCGCGCCGTAGGGTGGTGCGGTTTCGCGATGAAGAGTCCACGCTCCGGTCGACGTTGATACGCTCACCACGCCGCCATCGTACGAGCGGTTCACGCCGGTATTCAAGGACGGCCACGGCGAGGTGTTTCATCGGCGTTCAATCCGGCGCTTCGCACCCGTGCGACCCGAGCTACCCGAGGCTGACCCAGCGCGGGCGGGCGCCGGCGCCAGGAACGAAGTCGACGAGCACGACCCCCGGCTTGCCGTTGCGCGACATGGCCGTTGCGCCGGGGTAGCGGACCGGCGTCGGCTCATCGCGCACCTCGAGGTAGGCGTGAACGTGTCCCAGCGCGACGTAGTCCCAGTTCACCGCCGAGAGGTCGCTCGCGAAGATCGGTGAAGATCGGCCGGACGGGCCGTCCTCGACGACGAGACCGTGGCCGGTCGCGATCGTCCACCGGCCGGCCGGCGGCTCGGGCAGGCCGGCGAATGGGCGGTATCCCGGCTCGTGCTCGAGCATCGCGCGTCCCCAGACGACGAGGTCGGTCCCGGGGATCTCTACGATGCAGCCATCGTGATCGTCGATGACGTGGACGTGCTCGAGCCCGGCGAGAGTCATCAATCGCTCGTACACCGATTTCCCCTCGAACACGTCGTGGTTCCCGCGGATGGCCACCACGGGGCAGGTGAGCTTGCCGAGCTGCTCGGCCGTCCACTGCAGCGTCTCGTCGGGGACGCGGATGTGGTCGAAGAGATCGCCGGCGATGAGCACGGCGTCCACGGGCTCGTCTCGGGCGCGCACAATCGCGCGCTCAAAAGCCGCTTCCTCGTTGCCACGCCTGTCGGAGCCGAGATGACAGTCGGACGTATGCATCACGGTCGCCGGCCGTCGCGGGTCGCTGTCATTCGGTTCGTTGCTCATCTCGCGCGTAGAGCCTCGTACGCTTTTCAGCGCGAAGCGATGACCACGGTTTCATCGGCGAGGAAGAAGCGCAGCAGGCGCCTGTCGATCATCTTGGGTCCGTCCGCCTGCAGCTCCTTGCCGGCCGGCGAATCGAAGGCCGCGGCGAGGGCCGCGGGGCTGTCGAACCAGAGTTGCGCCACGCCGTCGTGGCGCGGTTCGGCGTAGAGATAGGCTTCGTCGACCAAATGCGATTGCACGTAGCGCCGGAGTCCCGGCAAGGCGAGGCCGAGCTTGCCGTGAACGTCGATCCAGTAGCGCCGGAAGTCGGCGAGCGACATGCCGGGCTTGCGCTTGAGCTGCCACACGCCCTTCACCAAGCTGCCGCCCGTCGGTCCGTCGAGAATGACGTGGTCCGTCGTGGCCATCCACTCGACGCGGGTCAAGTCGAGAAAATTCTGCTCGTCGGCGAGAGCACCCTCGAGATACTGCGGCGTCTTGAGCAGGGCGGCGAAGGCCTCGAGCCCGTCGAGGTGCACTTCGGCGACCCCGTCGTAAGACGAGACGTTGTCGTCGTAGGCCGAGCTCGTCCGCGTCGTGTCGATGCGGTGGCTCTGCACGTAGCGGCGGAGCTGGGGAATCTTCACGACGATTGGGGCGTGAACCTCGCGCCAATAGCGGTGGAATTTCGCCTCGTCCATGTCGGGCTTGCGCGTGATGAAGTAAAGAACGTGGGTCATCGCCCTACCCTCCTGCCCGCCGTTCTGCGGGCCGGTCGCGTGTGAGGCTCGAAGAGGCTCGTGCGCCGACATGAGTACGGCGTCGCCGGCGCCCAAGCAAGGGCCAAGCAGTCCACTCGCCCGCTTCGCGCCGCTTCGGCCGCTTGACCTGCTTCAGGATCTTCCTCCTGAGGCGCACCGACTGCGGGGTGACCCCGACGTTGAGGTCGTTGTCGCGGTCAAACTCCGGCGCACGCGAGCCGCTCGTGTGGGGCTAGTGGCCATCGCCGTCGGCAGTTTTGCGCAATCCACTTCGGCCCGAACCTACCAAACGATTGGTCTCACCCACTGAACGTCGCCGAGACGGCTCTCGACCCACTCCACCGGGATTCAGCTTCCGTGAACCGTCGGCTGGCTGGCGCTCCGACTGGAGGGTAGAGAAGCAAGTAGCCTCGTGAGGACGTCGTGATCCGGAGGCTTGACCATGTGTGTGTCGAAACCGGCCTCCTCCGATCTGCGGCGGTCTTCTTCCTGCCCCCAGCCGGTCAGGGCCACTAGCACCAGGTCCTTTCCCCACGGCTGCTCTCGGATGCGGCGGCACACTTCGTAGCCGTTCATTCTCGGCAAGCCGACGTCGAGCAGTATGGCATCGGGGCGGAAGCGTTCCGCTGCCTCGATCGCTCCGACGCCGTCGTGTGCCTTGTGCGTCACGTGACCTTCCAGCTCCAACAGCATGGCCAGTGATTCCGCACCGTCCTCGTTGTCGTCGACGATCAAAACTCGACGGCCCACCGTAGGCGTCAGCTCGCTGACGGCCGGCCGCGACCGCGGCTCCAGCGTCTCGTCCAAAGTCGGCAGACGGACCGCGAACTCACTGCCGCGAGCGAGTCCGTCACTGTGCACTTCTACCGTCCCGCCGTGCATCTCCACCAATGTCTTCACCAGCGTCAGGCCGATGCCCAGACCGTCTCGCGAGCGCTCCAGCGACGTATCCACCTGCGTGAACATTTCGAAGAGATGTGGAAGTTGTTCGGCGGCGATGCCGATGCCGTCATCTTGCACCCGTACGACCACCTGATTGCCTTCTTTCTCGACCGTCAACCAAACGTGACCGTCCTCGTCGGTAAACTTGAAGGCGTTGCTCAGCAGGTTGCCGACTACCTGGGCGAGTCGCGTGGGGTCCGCATCCAGATAGACTGGGTCAGGCGGCAAGGTGACCGTCAACTCACGGTGCATGCTCTTGTAGAGCGCACGAACGGTTTCAACGGCCTGGTGGACGATGGGCGCGAGCTCGGTCTGCTCCTTGCGGAGCTCGATCTTGCCTCGCGTGATGCGGCTCATGTCGAGCAAGTCATCTACTAAGCGGGCGATCTGGCCTACCTGACGCTCCAACATTTGGGATGCCGAAAGAATTGTTCCATCGTCGCCCCCTCCCAACCGCAGGGCCCGCACGGCATTGCTGATCGGGGCAAGGGGGTTTCGCAGCTCGTGCGCCAGTATCGCCAGGAATTCGTTCTTGCGGCGGTTGGCTTCCGATAGATCCGCCGCCAAGCTTCGAAGGTCTTCTTCCAGTCGCCTTCGCTCGGTGACATCCTGGCTGACCGTCGCGAAGGAGATCGGCCTCCCGGCAGCGTCCGGCAACGTCAGCACCTTGTAGGCCATCCAACGGGCTTCGCCCGTCTTGAAATGCCGGAAGCGGACCTCGATCTCGCCGTGGCCCTTCTCCAAGACCGAGGGAAAGAACTCCGTCACCATTCTCGGTTGGTCTTCCGGGAAGAAGAAGGAAGGAACAGGGGGGTGTCGAGCCTGTTCGATCTCGTCGAGCCCGACCATTTGCAGTCCGGCGCGGTTGACGAAAAAAGGAATGCCTTGCAGGTCGCACATGCCGATGAAGTCGGTGCTGTTTTCTACGAGCGTCACGAACTTCTCTCGGTCGGCCTCGGCCCGCTTGCGGTCGGTGACGTCGGTCCCGGTCAAGGCCAGGAACAGCAGGCGGCTGGTCTCGTCCCTGATCGGCTGGATCGTGAGGTCGACCATCCGCTCGCTGCCGTCGGCCACGAAGTAAGGTATCTCCCTGCGGAACGCTTGCCCCGAGCCCGCTCGGGCGCACGCTGCCTTGATCTGCTCCACCAAATTCGCTGACGGGGCCCACCACGGACCTTCCCAAAACGGCTTGCCGACGATTTGTTCCCTCTTGAAGCCGCAACTCTCCCAGGACGCCCGATTGGCCTCGAGGACGGTGCCGTGCACGTCCGCGATCCCGGCAAACATCGTTCCCTGTTCGAAGAACGCGTGGAACTTGGCGCTGGTCGCTGATGCTTCCGCCGACAGTTGGCGTTCGCGTTCCTCGGCTTGGCGCTGCCGGGTAACGTCCCGGACGATCTTGGACGCCCCGATGACGCTGCCCGCTTCGTCCTTGATGGGCGAGATGGTGAGAGATACCCAAGTGCGCTCTCCGCCACGCCGCACCCGCTCCGTTTCGAAATGATCGACCCGCTTCCCCGCCTTCAGGCTGGCGATGATCTGGTCCTCCTCGGCGATGCGCTCCGATGGGATGATCATCGAGATGTGGCGTCCCACTGCCTCCGCCGCGGTGTACCCGAAAAGTCGCTCGGCCGCGGTGTTCCAACTTTGAACGATCCCATCCAGCGACTTGCTGATGATGCCGTCGTCCGACGATTCGACGATCGACGCCAGCGTCCGAGCCGTCAGAAGTTGGCTGGCCCTTCGCCGATCCAAGACCCGCTGCTCGGTCACATCGCGGAAAACCAGGACGCATCCGGACACTTGGCCGTGCTCGTCCCGTATCGGCGCGGCACTGTCGTTGATCGGGCGCTCGGCGCCGTCCCGGCGGATGAGCACGGTATGATTCGCCAGTCCGACCACGACACCTTCCCGAACCGCCCTCGTCGCCGGGTTTTCGACCGGCTGTCGCGTCTCCTCATTGATGATGCGAAATACCGTGTCGAGCGGTTGGTTCAGGGCCTGCCCTTGCGCCCATCCCGTCAGGGATTCGGCTACGGCGTTCAGGTACGTCACGCGGCCTTCGATATCGGTCGTGATCACCGCGTCGCCGATGCTGCGCAGCGTGACGCGCAACGCTTCGCGACGCTCGTTGGCCCGAATCCCCGCGACCCGCATCGCCTCGCCGAATCCGATGATGAAGGAACACGTGAACAGGTACGCCAGAAACCCAATGACGTTTCCCGGCTCATGCAAGCCGAGGTGGCCTCTCGGTTCTATGAATAGATAGGCACAGGCCCCGTACCCGAGGATGGCAACAACGATGGCGGGACGGTAGCCTCCCACCCAAACGGCTGCCGCGACGGCTCCGAACAGCGTGACGAGCGGCAGCGTGTCGCCCAACAGCGGGTCGAGAAACCAACGGAGGAACACCGCCGCGGCGAGGGCGGCGATCGCCAACGCGTACGCTATGGCAGGTCTTCGCACCCCTCCCCCTGCCATCGAGTACGTGCCGATCGGCGAGCGGAGCGGTCCACCTCGGCCGCCCGCATACCGCCGTACGCTGATTCTGACTTTAGGAGCCGCACCACTGTGTGCGCTTCCTCACGAAAAAGGCCTCCGACCGTTGGGACAGAGTACGGGTATCGGTCGACGTCTTTTCGTCGGATTGCAAGCTTACGGCAGTACTAGCGATGTCTTCGGCCGCTGCCTAGTCCCTCGCTTTGGACGAAGACACGCTCGGCTCGTCGCGCTTCCGCGCCGACGTGTTCGCGGACGGAACGAATGGTGCGCCAGTTCCAACTAACTTTGTTTACGCTAGTGACTCGCGCCGCTTCGGCCGCTCGACCTGCTTCAGGATCTTCTTGCGCAGCCGCACAGACTGTGGGGTGATCTCGACTAGCTCGTCGTCGCCGATCCACTCGATCGCCGCTTCCAGGCCCATCTCGCGGTGCGGCGTGATGATGATGTTCTCGTCGCGACCGGCGGCGCGGATGTTGGTGAGCTTCTTCTCGCGGCCGATGTTGACGTTGAGGTCGTTGTCGCGGCTGTACTCGCCGACCACCATCCCCTCGTAGACGCGCGTGCCGGGAGCGACGAAGAGGATGCCGCGCTCCTGGAGGTTGAAGATCGCGTAGGGCGTCGCCGTGCCCTCGCGGTCGGCGACCATCGCGCCGTTGGTGCGCGACTGGATGGCCCCGTGCCAAGGTGCCCAGCCGTCGAAGAGCGCGTTCATGATGCCGGTGCCTCGTGTGTGCGTGAGAAAGTGCGAGCGAAAGCCGATGAGGCCGCGCGACGGCACGGCGAACTCGAGCCGCACGCGCCCCGATCCGGCGTGGTGCATCTTTGCCATCCGGCCGCGGCGCACGGCGAGCAGCTGCGAGACGACGCCGATGTGCTCCTCGGGAATGTCGATGACCAGGAGCTCGACCGGCTCGTGCACCGCGCCCGACACTTGCCTCGTCACCACGGTCGGCTTCGAGACGGCGACCTCGTAGCCTTCGCGCCGCATGGTCTCGATCAAGATGCCGAGCTGGAGCTCGCCGCGGCCCGTGACGCGCATCGCGTCGGGCGAGTCCGTGTCCTCGATGCGGATGCTGACGTTGCGCCGGCGCTCCTGCTCGAGCCGCTCGCGGAGCTTTCGCGAGGTGACGTACTCGCCCTCGCGGCCGGCCCACGGCGCGTTGTTGACCGCGAACACCATGGCGATGGTCGGCTCGTCGACGCGGATCGGAGGCAGCGCCTTCGGCCGTTCGAGGTCGGCGATGGTGTCGCCGATGTGGATGTCCTCGATGCCGGCTATCGCGACCACGTCGCCGGCAGCGGCGTGCTCGACCTCGATCCGCTTGAGGCCGCGCCAGCCGTAGATCTGTGTGATCTTGACCGGCGCGACCGATCCGTCCGCGCGGATCCACGCATACGAGCCCGCCGTGGCGAGCTGGCCGTTCTTGATCCGGCCGATCGCCAACCGCCCCACGTAGTTGTCGTAGTCCAGATTGTTGCACTGGAACTGCGGCGGCCCCTCGAAGACCACGATCGGGCCGGGCAGTGCCCCGACGATCAGCTCGAACAGCGGCCTCAGATCCTCGGAGGGATCGTCGAGCTCGCGCTTGGCGATGCCGGCGCGGGCGTTGGTGTAGACGATCGGGAAGTCGAGCTGCGCCTCGTTGGCATCGAGATCGATGAAGAGATCGTAGATCTCGTCTAGCACCTCGGCGATGCGCGCGTCGGGCCGGTCGATCTTGTTGATGCAGACGATCGGCGGCAGACCCGCTTCGAGGGCCTTCCTGAGCACGAAGCGGGTCTGCGGCAGCGGGCCTTCCGACGCGTCGACCAAGAGCATCACGCCGTCGACCATCGCGAGCGCTCGCTCGACCTCGCCGCCAAAGTCGGCGTGCCCGGGCGTGTCGACGATGTTGATCTTCACTCCGCGGTATTCGATCGCGGTGTTCTTGGCGAGGATCGTGATGCCGCGCTCGCGCTCGAGCGCGTTCGAATCCATCACCCGATCGACCAGCTGCTCGTTCGTGCGGAAGATGCCGCTCTGACGCAGCATGCCGTCGACGAGCGTGGTCTTGCCGTGGTCGACGTGCGCGATGATGGCGATGTTGCGGATGTCTTCGCGAATCTCCATGAGATCCCTGGAAAGCCCGCCACTATAACAGTGCCCCGCCGCGGAGGGAACACGACGAAAGTCACACCAGCGTGGGGTAACGCACCATGCCGTCCTCGACGCGCGCCCATTCGGAGAGCCGATGGTCGTGCGATTCGCCCGGCTCGAGGAGGTGCACCACGCGCCAACCGCGCGCGACCATGAGGTCGGCGAGAAGCCGCCGATGACACTGCCACCAGAGCTTCTCGGCGCAGAGGAATGCGGTCGGCACGCGGCGCGCGAGCGCTTCGAACCGCTCGACCGCGGCGAGGAACGCCGGGGTCGGCATGGCGTCGGCGTAGTTGCGAAACGCCGCCACCCGCCATGCCCGATTCGGCGACTGCTCGGGCGGCACCATCTGGCTCCGGCGTCCGCCGAGCTCCTCGCCGAGCCACTCGTAACCAATGCCCAGCGACGCCAGGCCGCGCTCCAGCTCACCACGGTTGTGCTGCGGATGGCGGCGAGACGCGGGAAAGCGGCGTACGTCGGCGAGTGCTTTCACGCCGGCCGATTCGAGCAGCGCCGCGAGCTCGGCGAGCGTGCGGGTCGAATGGCCGGCGGTGTAGATGGTTTGCTCGCTCACCAGGATGGCGGAGGGGCCGCCGAGCGCGTGCCCCTCCGCCCTTCGCGCAAATCGTCCGCGTGCCGGTGCGGATGAGATAGGCCAGCCGTTCGCGCTGCTCCGCATCGAGCACCGTGTGGATGCGCGAGAGCGCCCTGATCACCGCGTCGCGCAGCCGCTCCGCGGTGCCGACGCGCAGCCCGCCCGCCTCCCGGGCGCGACTCTCGTCGAAGTGCTCGCCGCCGACGGCATCGGCGAAGCCGGCGAGCGTGCGGCGCGAGTCGACCTCCGCCTGCGCGCGCTCGGTCTTCAGCTCGGAGAGGATCTTGGCGAGCTCGGCGACCTGGTGCTCGTCGAGGTCGAGCTTGAAGGCCAGGTAACGAAGCGGCCGGCGCACGCCGAAGCCGCCGCCGCCGACGTCCGCAAAGCGCTCGCCGCTCGCGTGGCGCTCCTCCCATGCGCGGGAGAACGAAGGGCCGCAGCCCCAAGAGCCTGCCCACGCACCGAAGTCGGCGCCGTGACGCCGCGCCCTCCACCAGTGGTAGCCGGGATACAGCATGAGGTTCCTCCTGTCGGGGCATTCGCGCCCGACGGTTTTTTGCGCGGGCTCCATGCCTCGCGCCGGCTCCAAGCTAGTCCCGCCAATCCAGGAGTCAAGGCCGCGGACCGGCTGCGCTTCGTGACGCAGGCGGGGTGGCCAACGCCGTACCCGTCGCGTACACTCGCGCGCGTGAAACGACGCACGCTCGGCAAGCAGGGTCCCTCGGTCTCCGCACTCGGCCTCGGCTGCATGGGCATGTCCGAGTTCTACGGATCGCGCGACGACGAGGAATCGATCGCGACGATCCACCGCGCCCTCGACCTCGGTATGGATTTCCTCGACACGGCCGACGTCTACGGCTTGGGCCGCAACGAGGAGCTGGTCGGACGCGCGATCCGCGGCCGGCGATCGGAAGTCTTCCTCGCCACCAAGTTCGGCATCGTCCGCGAAGCCGGCGGCCCGCTTCGCGGCGTGAACGGCAAGCCGGACTACGTGCGCTCCTGCTGTGAGGCGAGCCTTCGCCGGCTCGGCGTCGACGTCATCGACCTCTACTACCAGCACCGCGTCGATCCCGCGACGCCGATCGAAGAGACCGTCGGCGCCATGGCGCGCCTGGTCGCCGAGGGCAAGGTGCGTCACCTCGGCTTGTCGGAGGCCGGCCCGGCGACGCTCCGGCGCGCTCAGGCGGTCCACCCGATCGCGGCACTACAGACGGAGTACTCGCTGTGGACGCGCGATCCGGAAGACGCCGTGCTCGCCGCCTGCCGCGAGCTCGGCATCGGCTTCGTCGCCTACAGCCCGCTCGGACGGGGCTTCCTGACGGGCGAGATCCAGCGGCCGGAGGACTTCGCGGAAACCGACTCGCGCCGCCTTCACCCACGATTCCAGGGCGAGAACTTCCAGCGGAACCTCGATCTCGTCGCTCGCATCCGCGACCTCGCCGCGGCCAAGCGCGTCAAACCGTCGCAGCTCGCCATCGCCTGGGTGCTCGCGCAAGGCGACGACATCGTGCCGATTCCTGGAACCAAGCGCCGAAGCTACCTCGAGGAGAACGCCCGCGCGCTCGACATCGAGCTCGCTGCCGACGATCTCCGTAAGATCGCCGAGGCCGCACCCAAAGGCGTGGCGGCGGGGACACGCTATCCGGCGCCGATGATGCAATGGCTGAATCACTGAACCGCCTCCCGCGTCGCCAGCGCTCGCGCTGGCGAGCCGTCGATCCGTTCAGCTGCTATTCACACCTCCTGGGTGTGGCGCTGGCGATCGCCGGGTTCGTCGTCCTGGTGGCGATCTCGCGCGACGATCCGTGGCGCGTCGTCGGCTTCTCGATCTACGGCGCGAGCCTCGTCCTCCTTTATCTCGCGAGCACCGTGTACCACTGGCTGCTGGTACCGATCGCACAGCGAAAGTGGCTGAACCGCGTCGATCACGTGGCGATCTTCTTGCTGATCGCCGGCACCTACACGCCGGTCTGCCTCGTCCCGCTGCGCGGCGGTTGGGGCTGGACGATGTTCGGGATCGTGTGGACGGCCGCCGTGGCGGGCACGGCGATCAAGCTCTGCTTCCGTTCGCTGCCGCGCTGGGTCTCAGCATCGATCTACGTCGCGATGGGGTGGACCGCGGTAGTGGCGGTGGTTCCGCTCGTGCACGCCTTCCCGTTGCAGGCTCTTGCCTGGCTCCTCGCGGGAGGGCTCCTCTACACCGCCGGAGCCGTCGTCTACGCCACGCGCCGGCCGAACCCCTTCCCTAGAGTTTTCGGCTTCCACGAGATCTTCCACGTCTTCGTGCTCGCCGGTAGCGTCGCGCACTTCGTGTTCATGCTGCGCTGGGTGGCGGCCTAACTAGCCTCCTCGCTATTCGAAGTCCGGCAGAAAGGGGAGTCGCTGAGGCGTCGCCGCCGTGGCCGGCGACGAGTCCGGACCAAGGCGAGGCCTCACCGACTCCCTTCTGCTACCGCGGTCATGAAGGACTGGGCGCGACGCAGTCGAGAGACTGCGCCCAATGCCCGCCCGACGCAGTGGATCGCTTGCGGGGTCGCCACATTCGCGGCCGTTTTCTCAAGGGTCGCGTCGGCATAGTATCTGGCACACGGATTGCCAGCTCAGTCCGACCAAGGAGCTTCCGGTGTTCTGCCATTCGAAGCACGGCTACGGCTCACATCGTTACGGGTCCGACGATTGGCGCCGCCATCGACGCGACCGCGCCGCGGAGTATGACGCGAATCGGCGGGCGCGCCGCCGGGCTGCCGCCGAATTCGGCTTCCACACGCACTTCTTGTGGTACGTCGCGGTCAACGCCCTGCTGGCGGTGTTGAGCCTCATGACGTTTTCCCTCTGGTTCCTCTGGCCGCTGTTCTGCTGGGGCTTCGGGGTCTTCGCGCACTACACGGCCGTATTCGGCCGCCGGCTCTTCCGCCAGCGCTACTTCGAGCCTGCCGTGGAGCGCGAGCTCCGCCGCGAGAAGGCGGTGATGACGTCAGAGAAGCAAGCGTCGATCGACGAGCTTTCGTCGACGATCGCCCACGAGATCCGTAACCCGATCGCCGCAGCCAAGAGCCTGGTGCAGCAGATGGGCGAGGACCCCACCTCCCCCGAGAACGTCGAGTACGGCAAGGTGGCGCTCGACGAGCTCGAGCGGGTGGAGCGCTCGATCTCGCACCTCCTCAAGTACGCCAAGGAGGAGGACTACAACCTGGCGCGGGTGAACCTCGCGACCGTGATCGACTCGGCGCTCTCCCAGATGCACGCCAAGCTCGACGAGGCACGCGTGCTGGTGGCGCGTAACTACATCACCGGCCCGACCGTCTCCGTCGATGCCGAGAAACTTCGCCAGGTATTCGCAAACGTGCTCGACAACGCGATCGACGCCCTGGCGCCGGTCGCTGAGGGCCGGCGCATCGAGCTCTACATCGAGAACGGACGTCCCGACCACGCCACCGTGCGCATCGTCGACAACGGCGCCGGCATCCCTGCGGAGAAGATCGGGCGGATCTTCAATCCCTTCTTCACCACCAAGGAAAAAGGCACCGGCCTCGGCATGGCGATCTCGAGGAAGATTGTCGAGGCGCACGAAGGCGCAATCGAGGTGGCGAGTGAGGTCGGACGCGGCACCGAGTTCACGATTCGGCTGCCGTTGCCGGCCAAGGGCTGAGCGATGTCGGGCCGGGTGCTCATCGTCGACGACGAGAAGGCCATGCGGCTCGCCCTGAAGAGCCTCCTCGCCAAGGAGGGCTACGACGTCGACGCCGCCGAGAGCGGGGAAGAGGCGTTGCGGCGCATCGGGCCGGGCAGCTTCCACGTCGTGATCACCGACCTGTCGATGAAGGACGTCGACGGCATGGAAGTGCTCGAGCACGCCCGCCGCGTCGATCCGGATACGGCCGTGGTGATGATCACCGCCCATGGATCGGAGAAGGTCGCGGTCGCGGCGATGAAGCAGGGCGCGGCCGACTATCTGCCGAAGCCCTTCGACAACGACGAGCTCCGCGTGCTCGTGCGTCGCGTGATGGAGAACGCGCGGCTCAAGCGCGATCACCGCCGGCTGCTCGAGCAGGTGCAGGGCGCCTTCGCCGGCCAGATCGTCGGGCGAAGCCCCGCCATGCAGCGCGTCTTCGAGACCATCGACAAGGTCGCCGACGCCGACGTCACGGTGTTGGTGCGCGGCGAGAGCGGCACGGGCAAGGAGCTCGTCGCCAACGCGCTCCACTACAAGAGTCCGCGCCGCGCCAAGCCGCTCGTCAAGATGAACTGCGCGGCGCTGTCGCGCGAGCTCGTCGAGAGCGAGCTCTTCGGACACGAGAAGGGCGCGTTCACCGGAGCGATCGCGCGTCGCGAGGGGAAGTTCGAGGCCGCCGACGGCGGCACGCTCTTCCTCGACGAGGTCGGCGACATGCCGCTCGAAACTCAGGCCAAGCTCCTCCGCGCGATTCAGGAGAAGGAGTTCGAGCGCGTCGGCGGCAACCAGCCGATCCGCGTCGACGTGCGGCTGATCGCCGCCACCAACCAAGACCTCGAGGAGGCGACGCGGGCCGGGCGGTTCCGCGAAGACCTCTACTACCGCATCAA
>JBEVNX010000070.1:0-8601 GCA_040507895.1 Binatia bacterium
CTTCAGCACCACGATCGACTTCCGCGCGTTGCGCTGCTCGTCGATCGTGATCTTGCCGGACACGCCGGGGAAGTCCTTGGTCGCGGCGATCGCGTCGCGCAGCTTCTTCCCTTCCGTGGTGCCGGCGCGGCGGATGGCGTCCGCGAGCACTTGGGCGGCGTCGTAGCCGAGAACCGCCATCGCGTCGGGAACTTCGGAGTACTTGGCGCGGAACTTCTCGATGAACTTCTGGACGACGGGATTCGGATCGTCGGCGGCGTAGTGGTTCGAGAAATAGCAGCCGTTGACCGCCGCGCCGCCGATCTCGAGAGTGCGCGGGGAATCCCAGCCGTCGCCGCCGAGTAGCGGCACCGTGATGCCGAGCTCGCGGGCTTGCCGCGCGATCAGGCCGACCTCGGTGTAGTAGCCGGGAACGAACACAACGTCGGGGCGGGTGCCCCGGATCGTGGTGAGCTGGGCTTTGAAATCGATGTCGCCCTCCGAGTAAGACACGTCGGTGAGTATCTGCCCGCCGTGCCGGATGAACTCGTCGCGGAAGAAGTCCGCGAGCCCGACGCTGTAGTCGTTCTTCACGTCGCGGAGAATGGCGGCCGTCTTGGCCTTCAGCGACTCAGCCGCAAACTTCGCCATCGTCGAGCCCTGGAACGGGTCGATGAAGCAGACGCGAAAGACGTAGTCGCCGATCGCGGTGACCTTGGGGTTCGTCGAGGCCGGGGAGATCATGGGCACGCCGGCGCGCTGGCACTCCGGGGCTGCGGCCAGGCTGCGCGAGCTCGCCACCTCGCCGAGCACCGCCACGGCTCCGTTCTGCTTCAGCAGCTTGAGCACCGCGGTGCGGGCCTCCTCCGGTTTGCTCTGATCGTCCTCGACCACAACGCGGAGTTTCTTGCCGAGGAGACCGCCCGCCGCGTTGATCTCCGCCGCCGCGAGCTGCACGCCGGCGTCGCTCGACTTTCCAAAAGTCGCCGTGCCGCCGGTCAGCGAGGCGAACTCGCCGACGACGATCTCGTCGGCGGAGTTCTTCGTGCAGCCGGCGAGCCAGAGAAGCAGGGCGCCGGCCGCCGCCAGGATCGCCGGGGTTCGAGCCATCGGGGTGCTTCCTCTTATGCAAGCCCCAATGTGCCTGCAAGCAGGTCGAGCGCTCGTCAGGCGCTGCCGGGGAACTGTCCGCCGTCTACGTCGAGCGTCACCCCGGTGACCCAGCTCGAGCGCGGCGAGGCGAGGAGGACGACCACGTTGGCAACCTCTTCCGGCGTACCCATGCGCCCCGACGGGATCGTCGCGACGATCCCGTCGTACATCGCCTTGTTGCTCTTTCTCACGTTGTCCCAAAACCCGTCGGGGAAGTCGATCGATCCTGGAGCGACGACGTTCACGCGAATCTTCTTGGCGGCGAGCGCCGTGGACATGTTCTTCGAGTGGCTGATCATCGCTGCCTTGACCGCCGCGTAGGCCGGCGGTTGGCCGCCCATGCGCCCCGAGATCGAGGAGATGTGCACGATCGATCCGCCGCCCACCTTCTCCATCGACGGGACGACCTTCCACGTGGCGCGCACCGCGGCCATCAGGTCGATGTCGATGCTCTGCTTCCAGCCGCCCTCGTCGTCGGCGAGCGCGAACGCCGAGGGATTGTTGACCAGCACGTCGACCCGTCCGAGCGCCTTGGCGGCGTCGTCGAGGAAGCCGGCAAGCTGCTTCGCGTCGCCGACGTCGCACGCGGCGGCGTGCACGCGCGCACCCTTGGCACGGAGCTCTTCGGCGACCTTCCCCAGCGCATCGGCCCCGCGCGCGCAGATCGCCAGGTTGGCCTTCTCGGCGGCGAACGCCAACGCGACCGAACGGCCGATCCCTCGGCTCGCTCCCGTTACGATCACTCCTTTGCCCGCGAGTTCGAGGTCCATCGGCAAGCTCCTTTCGCTCAGTGCGGCGCCCGTCGTGCGTCTCAGCTTGTCGGGCTGCGGCGATGGCCCTATAGTCGAGCGTACAGGCGCTGTCGAGGGAGGGCGAGTGCGAGTCCGGGTTCCGTTCGTCGAAGTCTTCGACGCGCCGAACGGTCGCCAGCGAGAGGGCGGCGCGCCGTTCCGGCCGGCTCGGGGCTTCGCTGTGACGTTCCGCATCGGTGGGCGTGCGCGCCGGAGCCAGCTGCGGCCCGGGCTCCGCGACGGCCTCACCGCGTAGGTTCTGTGGTGGTCCCGACTCCCGTCGGCCTGGTCGGCGCCGGCAAGCACGGCGAGCGATACATCCGCCACATCGTAGAGGACGTGCCCGAGCTACGCTTGCAGCTGCTCTGGCGGCGCGATCCGGCCGCCGGCCTCGAGCAAGCCGCGCGGGTCGGCGCCCGCTACGTCGCCGAGCTCGCTGAGCTCCTGGCGTCGCCGGAGATCGAAGCCGTGGTGGTCGTGGTCCCGCCGGCGCTCCATCGCGAGATCTGCGAAGCAGCGGCGCGAGCCGGCAAGGCGATCCTCCTGGAGAAACCGCTTGCGACCACGCGCGCCGAGGGCCTGGCGATCCGCGAGGCCGTCGCGAGGGCGGGGGTGCCCTTCTTGGCCGCTCACACGCTCCGCTTCAACTCCGTGGTGCGGGCCGTTCGTGACGAAATCGCCGCGCTCGGCACGCTCCATCAGGTGTGGTTGAGTCAGCGCTTCGAGCCGTCGAGCTTGGCCTGGCTCGACGACCCGCGGCTCTCCGGAGGCGGCAACTTGCTGCACACCGGCGTGCACAGCTTCGACTTGCTGCGCTTCTTCACCGGGGCTGATCCGCGCTCGGTCGTCGCGCGCACCCGTCGCGTGGTTACGCGCAACAGCGAAGACGAGTTCGTCGCGCTGTTTTCGTTCCACGGTCCGCTGCTCGGCTGCGTGGCGGGGTCGCGCGCGACCGCGAGCCGCTCGGGAGCGATCGAAATCGCCGGCGAGCACGGACAGATCGTCGCCGATCACGTGTATGGCTGGGCCGCGCGCTTGCGCGGTACGAGATCGGAGCCGCTGGCGGTCGCTTCCCCGGTGCCGACGGTGCGCGAGGCGCTGCGCGGGTTCGCGCACACGATACGCGGCGGCGGGCCGGCACCGATCACGCTCGCAGACGGTCTATGGGCGGTGTCGATGGCCGAGGCGTGCTATCGCTCGGCAGACTCTGGGCTGGAAGCGGAGATCGAAGCGACGTAGACGCATCCGCCGGTCCGCAGCCAGTGGGGGCTGCAGTAAAGCTGCCGATCGCCCGCGACCTAAAGCCGAGTCCCGGGACGCGCGGAGCGAAGACCCCATGACGGCGGTCATGCCCATGCGCTCGCCGGCACCGGGATTCGCCGCGCGAACAGGTACTCGCCGAGTCGATGAAGCGAGCTAACGCGGATTACAAGCGGAGCGGCAGTCGTTCGAGAACGTGGTTGAGCGACGAGGGGCGCCAGCGCAACGGCCGCTCCGTGACCTCGGCTTCTCGCAGCAGCGCACCAGGGAGCGTAACGCGACCTCGCATTTGAGCCGGGCGAGCGAAGCGCCCAGGCAATAGTGCCGGGCCCCGCCGAAGGACAGGTGACCGACGTCGGCGCGGCCGACAGGCTGCGGCTCCGAAGCCGAGCTGGCGAGACTTGGTCTCGCTCCAGCTGCCCATGCCGAGGCGTCCGTCGGCGAGGAGCCGCGCGATGTCGTCGTAGCGCGTGACTGCCCAGAATCCGGCGCCGAGCGCACACCAGTGTACGGGATCCTCGGCGCGCATGCGCGCATAAACGGGGTAGGGGTTCGCGTGGAACGCTGGATGCAGGGGATTGAAGAAAGGCTGTTCTGTGGCACGCCCGTCCGGCATCGTCCTACCTTCGCGGCGCGCGAAGCTTCCGCGCACGACATCCGTCCAAAAAAACGCGCACCGCGAGCGACACTTGAGCGGAGAGGCGGCGCGCGCCGGCCGCGCGAATCCCCATCAACGCTTGCGTGCTCGGGTATCCGGCCAGCAGCCCAATGAACGATTCGGCGCAGTGCTTGGGATCGCCGCCTCGCAGCGTGCCGCGCTTCATGAGCCGAGCGAGATAGGCGGCCAGCCGCTCCACCACCCGATCGAGCCCCGCCTCGTACATGATTCGCGCCGGGCGCGGGAGCCGCGGCACCTCGGCCAGCACGACCCGATAGAGCTCGATCACCGTCGGCGACATCGCCAGGCCGAGGTGGCGCGCGGCGAAGCGTGTGAGCGCGGCCTGCGGATCGCGCTCGTCGAGCTCCTCCGCTGCGACGCCCTGCAGCATCTCGTCCCGACGGCGGCGTACGAGTGCGCCGAACAGCCGCACCTTGCTCCCGAAGTGATCGTAGACGGTGCGCTTCGACACGCCGGCCTTGGCGGCGACCTCGTCCATCGTCGCGGCCCGTAGCCATGTCGTAGGAACACCTGCCAAGCGGCGTCGAGAATCGCATCGCGCTTGGGTGGCGCGTTCTTGGGCGGGCGGCTCACGCACCTGAAAACTACACCGTATAGTTTTCAATCGTCAAGATCGAAGTGCGCAAAGCAGAGCCGGCGTCTAGCCTGCCGCCGAAGCCCCGCTGGCGGGCTCGAGACGGAGGTGCTGACGCAGGAAGCGTGCGGTATGAGAGTCCCGGCCGTCGAGCAACATCTCCTCGGGCGTGCCGCGGAACACCACGCGGCCGCCGCCGGCGCCACCTTCCGGGCCGAGATCGACGACGTAGTCGGCCTCTTTGACGATGTCGAGGTTGTGCTCGATCGTCACCACGGTGTGACCACGATCGACGAGACGGTGAAGCGCTCCGATCAGCCGCTCGATGTCCGCGAAGTGGAGGCCGGTGGTCGGCTCGTCGAGCACGTAGAGGGTCGGCGCGCGCGATTCCTTGGACAGCTCGAAGGCGAGCTTGATGCGCTGCGCTTCCCCGCCGGACAGCGTGTTCGAAGGCTGTCCCAACGTGAGGTAGCCGAGGCCGATGTCGCAGAGCAGCCGCAGACACTTTTCGATCGCCGGGACGGCGGAGAACAGCGCCAGGGCCTCTTCCATCGTCATGGCGAGGACGTCGGCGATCGACTTGTTCCGATAGGTCACCGACAGGGTCTCGTCGTTGAACCGGCGATCGGCGCACTGCTCGCAGGCGACGAAGACGTCGGGAAGGAAGCTCATCTCCATGCGGATGCGCCCCTGTCCGGCGCACGCTTCACAACGTCCGCCCTTGACGTTGAACGAGAACCGCGACGGCGTATAGCCACGCAGCCGCGCTTCGGGCGTGCCCGCGAACAGCCGGCGGATCTCGTCGAAGAAGCCGACGTAAGAGGCGGGAATCGAGCGCGGGGTGCGGCCGATCGGCGTCTGATCCACCTCGTAGACGCGCTCGATGCTCTCGGCTCCCGCCAGCCGCTTGTGGCGCCCGACCGGTCCCGCGAACTGCTGGAGACGCTGCTTGAGCGCGCGGAAGAGCACGTCCCGCACCAGCGTCGACTTACCGGAGCCCGAGACGCCCGTCACGCAAGTCCACGCGCCGAGGGGCAACTCGACGTCGACGTCCTTCAAATTGTGCTCCGCGGCGCCGAAGATCTTCAGTCGAGGCAAGAGCGCGATCGCGCGCGGCTGCCCGATCCGGACGGGCGCTTGTGCGAGGTAGCGGCCCGTGGCGGAGCGCGGCTCACGCGCGAGCGCGGCCGGCGTACCGACGGCAACGACCTCGCCGCCGCGGCTCCCGGCACCGGGACCGAGATCGAGCACGACGTCCGCGCTGCGGATCGTCGCTTCGTCGTGCTCGACGATGACCACCGAGTTGCCGCGTGCCCGCAGCTCGCGCAGCATGTCGAGCAGCATCTCGTTGTCGCGGGGATGCAGGCCGATGGTCGGCTCGTCGAGGATATAGCAGACGCCTTGGAGGTTGGAACCGAGCTGCGCGGCAAGGCGGATGCGCTGGGCCTCGCCGCCGGAAAGCGTATCGGCGCGCCGGTCGAGCGTCAGGTAGCCGAGCCCGACTTGCTCGAGGAAACGCAACCGGGGCTCGATCTCCTTCAAGATGTCGGCCGCCACCCGGCCATCGCGATCTCCGAAACGGTAGGCGGCGACGACCTCGCGCGCTTCGGTGACCGTCGCGGCGGTCACTTCGCCGATCGCCTTGCCGCCGACCCGCACCGCCCGCGCCTGTGGCTTCAACCGCCGGCCGGCACAGGCCGGGCACGGACTTTCACCGAGGAACGGGGAAAGCGCTTCCTGGAGATCGTCGTCCTCCCAGAGCTCGTCGAGCAGCGCGAGCAAGCCCGCGCGCTCCCCCGAGCCGCGCAGCGCGGTTTCACGGTGCCGGTCGGAGAACTCACCGAACGACTTGGCCAGGGGCACTTTCAACGCACGGAGCGCGGCGACGGCCTTGGCGCGATGGCGATCGAGCGGCGGATCCTGGAACACATAGAGCGCCTCGCCGAGCGGCCGGTTGGGGTCGATCAGTCGCTTGGGATCGAACTCCCAGAGCGTGCCCGCTCCGGTACACTCCACGCACGCACCCTGCCGGCTGTTGAACGAGAAGAGCCGCGGGTCGAGCGGATCGAAGCCGAGTCCGCAGGGAGGGCAATACAGTCGCTCGCTGTAGACGAGCTCGGTGCCCGCGACGATCACGTGACAGGTGCCGGCGCCGAGGCGGAGCGCGCGGTCGAGCGCCTCGCGCGCTCCGTCCTCTCGCGCGGACACGTCGGCGACGACGGCGTCGACGTCGTGCTCCTGGAACCGCGCGAGCTTGGGGATGGGATCGAGCGCGACGCGCCGGCCATCGACCCGCGCCGCCGTGCACCCGAGCTTGCGAGCCGCCTGCAGCACGTCCTTGTGAAAGCCCTTGCGGCCGCGCACGATCGGCGCCAGCAGCTCGCCGCGGCCGGTGCCGAGATCCTTCCGCAGGCGGTCCCAGATCTGCCCGCGCGTCTGCGGATGGATGGGGCGATCGCAGCGCGTGCAGTGCTGCTCGCCCACCTTCGCATAGAGCAGGCGAAGATAGTGGTAGATCTCGGTGATCGTCGCGACCGTCGATTTTCGTCCGCCGCGGCTCGTACGCTGCTCGATCGCCACGGTCGGCGGCACGCCGAGCAGCAGCTCGACGTCCGGCTTGGCGAGCACCTTGAGAAACTGGCGCGCGTAAGACGACAAGCTGTCGATGTAGCGGCGTTGGCCCTCGGCGTAGACGATGTCGAAGGCGAGGGTCGACTTTCCGGAGCCGGAAAGCCCCGTGACGACGACGATCGCGTCGCGCGGGATGTCCACCGAGATGTCGCGCAGGTTGTGCTCCCGGGCGCCGATCACGCGCATGAGGCCATCATCGCTCCGGCGCAACACGGCGGGCGCCTGCCGCGTCCGCCGCCGAGGCCCCGCGGGCACGCGCCCCAGCAAGGGGCGGAGATGGGTCGCGGTATGCGAGTGCTCCACCGCGGCGATCGCTTCCGGCGTTCCGGCGGCGATCACCTGGCCGCCTTCGTCGCCCCCCTCGGGGCCGAGATCGATGACCCAGTCGGCGCACTTCACGACCTCGAGATTGTGCTCGATGACGAGGACCGTGTGGCCGCGCTCGATCAGACGGTCGAATGCGCCGAGAAGCTTTTGCACGTCGTGGAAATGCAGCCCCGTGGTGGGTTCGTCGAAGAGAAAGAGCGTCGGCTTCTCGTCTCCCGGCGGCGTGGCGATGTGCGAAGCGAGCTTCAGGCGCTGGGCCTCGCCCCCCGACAAGGTGGTGAGGGATTGGCCGAGGCGCATGTACTCGAGGCCGACGGCGGCCAGTGGCACGAGGGCGGCGCGAAGGTCGGCGCAGTCGCGGAAGAAGTCCATGGCCTCGGCCACCGTCATGTCGAAGACGTCGCGGATCGAGCGCCCGAGCACGTGCGCCTCGAGGACCTCCGGGCGGAACCGAGCGCCCTGGCACTCGGCGCACGGCACGTAGACGTCCGAGAGAAACTGCATCTCGACCTTTTCGTAGCCTTCGCCGCGGCAGGTCTCGCAACGGCCGCCCTCGACGTTGAACGAAAACGTCGACGCCGTGTAGCCGCGCAACCGCGCGACTTCGGCGGCCGCGAAGGCCCGGCGCACCGAATCGTACGCGCCCATGTAGGTGAGCAGGTTGGCGCGTGGCGTGGTGCCGATCGGGGCTTGGTCGACGAGCACGACTCGGCCGAGCGTCCGCCAACCTTCGATCGCGTCGTGCTCGCCCGGGATGCCGGCGGGCTCGCCGAGCAGCCGCTTCAGCCCGCGGTAGAGGATCTCCTCGACCAGCGTGGACTTCCCCGAGCCCGAAACCCCGGTGATGCAGGTGAGCGTGGCGAGCGGGAACTCGCAGTCGATGGACTTCAGATTGTTGGCCCGCGCGCGGCGGATCCGCAACCGCTCGCCGTTGCCGCGCCGACGCGCCGCCGGCACGGCGATCTCGCGACGACCCGACAGGTAGTCCGCCGTGAGCGATTCCCGGCACGCTGGGAGGTCCACCGTGCGGCCGGCGAACTGCACCTCTCCGCCACGCTCGCCGGCGCCCGGCCCGAGGTCGATCACGTGATCGCTCGAGCGAATGACTTCGGGGTCGTGCTCGACGACCACGACGGTATTTCCATTGTCACGAAGCTTCTTGAGGATTCCCACGAGCCGGCCCGAATCGCGCGCGTGCAGCCCGATCG
>JBEVNX010000130.1:0-9854 GCA_040507895.1 Binatia bacterium
AGGGTGAGCCGCACGGTGTCACCGTCCTTTTCGAGCTGCGGTCCCACGTCGTTGAGCCCAGGGCCAAAAAACAAGCAATCGTGCTTCGTCAGGTCTCCGGGCAACCGTGGCCGCCCGCGCTTTTTCAGGTACGCAGGAGTAGCAACGAGGAACCAGGTCACACGGCCGAGACTCCTCGCGATGAGCGTCGAGTCGGGTAGCGTGCCTGCTCGGATACCGAGGTCAAAACGTTCCTCGACGAGGTCGACTGCACGAGCGTTGCACACGAGCTCGAGCGCGACTTCGGGGTACTGTTTCAAGTAGTCGGTGATGATCGGAGCGAGGAACATGGAGTTGGGGCCGCTCGTCACGCGCAGCAGCCCACGTGGCGCGTCCTGCAGGGTGCTCACCGCACGCTCTGCGTCTTCCACCTCGGCTACGATGCGCGCGCAGTAATCGTAGTAAGTTCTGCCGATGTCTGTGAGACTTAGCTTGCGAGTCGTCCGCTGCAGCAGCCGCGCGTTCAGTCGCTCCTCGAGCTCCGACACCTTCCGACTCACGGTCGATTTCGGCATGTCGAGCTGAGCCGCAGCCCCCGTGAAGCTGCCGTTTTGCACGACGCGCGCGAGACGGGAATTTCGTTCAGATCCATCCGGCAACTATCCCACGGATGGAACAGTCATTCCAAATTGATCACGAAGTCCTGATAGCGCTCCAGCGAAGCAAAAGGGGAGCGGGTGCGAGCCTACCACGTTAAGCAAGACGCGGCCGTGAACTTCATGAAGCGGCACGGTCCGGAGGAGCCGCGCGTCTTGTCGATCTCGTCTTGATGGTCGCCTCGAACCTTTTCACCGAACGCGCGCGCCTTGGTGCTCGTTAGCCGGCCGGACGGGTAGACGACCCAAAGATCTATTGGCGGCGGCCGCCATTTCGTGAGCAGCGGTGCGACTTCTCCCGATTCGAGTTCCGGCGCGGACATCCATCGCGAGGAGATCGCAAAGCCTTGTCCCGCGATCACAGCGGCGCGCACCCCTCCGCGGCGGTGAACTTGACGGATCCGCGCAAGCGCACCGCCGTCTGCGAGCGTCTGTGCCGGAACGACCATTCCTCGCCACCGGAATTCTGGACGTACAAGATCGCGGCATGCTCGTGAAGGTCGGTCGGCACTCTCGGGGTGCCGCTGCGAGCTAGATATGCCCGGCTCGCGACGACGACCCGTTCGGCTTGTGCGAGCTTGCGCGCACTCAGGGCAGAGTCGGTGAGCGCGCCCAAATGAAGAGCGACGTCGATATTCTCGGCCAACAAATCGGTCGCGCGATCGTCCATAACCATCTTAAGCATGAGCTTCGGGTTGGCCTCGAGACATTCGCCAAGCTTCGGAACCAGATGACCCGTGCAAACGTGACCGGCGTGCAGATCCGCAGGCGACCCTCGAGGCTCGAGTAAGGCGCTTGGGTCCGCGCCGACGGCTGCCGCCAGCCGGCAGATGTTATCTAGACGTTGCGTTTCGGCCCGCTCGACCGAGCCGAACGTCAATCAGGCGCGCTTCGCTTGCTCCTTCAGCTCCGAGATCGCGTCCATTCGATGATGCCTCCTCAGTGCGTGGTGGGTGCGGCGGGAGCGACTCCGAGATCGGAGAGAAACGCGTGGATCGCCGCGACCACCTGCGCGCCCTCCCCGACGGAGGAGGCGACGCGCTTCACCGAGCCCGCACGCACGTCGCCGATCGCGAACACGCCGCGACGCGTCGTCTCGAGCGGCCGCCGGTCGGCGCCGGCGAGGTCGCCGGTCAAGACGAAGCCCTTGTCGTCGAGCTGAACCGCCGTGTGGGCGAGCCAGTCGGTGTTCGGCGCTGCGCCGATGAACAGGAAGAGGTGGCGAATCGGTCGCTCGATCTCTTCGCCACCGCGCTGTCGCCAGCGGATCGAGTCGAGTGCGCCGGCGGTTCCTTGCAGCGCGGTGATCTCCGCCTGCAGGACGACGGTCACGTTCGGCAGATTCGCGATGCGATCGATCAGATAGCGCGACATCGTGGCTTCGAGGCTCTTCCCGCGCACGATCATCCAGACCTTCGAGGCGTGGCTCGCCAGATAAACGACCGCCTGGCCCGCGGAGTTCCCGGCGCCGACGAGCGCGACCTCCTGTCCGCCACAGAGCTTGCTCTCGACGGGCGAGGCCCAGTAGTGGACCGCGGACCCCTCGAACTCCGCGAGGTTCGCGACATCGAGGCGCCGGTAGCGCGCGCCGCTCGCGATCACGATGGAGCGGGCGGTCACGGTCTCGCCGCTCGCGAGCCGGAGCTTCAGCGGATCCGCCTTGCAGACGAGCGTCGCGGCCTCCTGCGGGATCACGATCTCGACGCCGAACTTCTGCGCCTGATTGTGGGCGCGCGCCATCAGCGCCATGCCGCTGATGCCGGTCGGGAAGCCGAGGTAGTTCTCGATCCGAGACGACGCTCCCGCTTGACCGCCGAAGGATCGGCAGTCGAGCGTGATCGTCGACAGGCCCTCGGACCCCGCGTAGACCGACGCGGCGAGCCCCGCCGGTCCTGCGCCGACGATCGCGACGTCGTAGACCTTGTCCGGCGGGATCGGCGAGATCAGGCCGAGGCAGCGGGCGAGGTCGGTCTCCCCGGGATTGCGGAGCACCCGGGCTCCGGCGCAGATCACCAACGGCAGCTCTTCCTCGACGACGTGGTAACGTTCGAGCAGCGCGTGGGCTTCGGCGCGGTGGGTGTCCGGATCGAGATGCAGATGCGGATGACCGTTACGCCGCAGGAAGTTCTCGAGACGTAGGACGTCGCTCGTGTGGCCGCGGCCGATGAGCACGGGTCCGGCACCGCTCTCGAGCAATCCGATGCGTCGCAGGATGAGCGCGCGCATGATGCGCTCGCCGAGCTCGGCCTCGGCGATGAGCAGCGCTCGCAGCCGCTCCGGGGAGACGAGCAGAAGCTCCGTCGGTGTCACCGCATGGACGTCGACCAGCGCCGGGCGTCCCGAGAGCTGCGCGAGCTCACCGATGAACCCGCCGGCGGGAAGCGTGACGATCGATCGGTCTTCTCCGGTGGCAGCCGGCTGCGTGACTTCCAGAGCGCCGGCGAGGATCACGGCCATGCCGTGGCCGCTTTCGCCGACGCGGACGACGACGTCGCCGGCGGCGAACGCACGCGATTCTCCGAACCGGCGGATGCGGTCGATCTCGGCATCCTCGAGGACCGGAAATCGCTGCTCGCGGCGGCCGTCGATCACGGAATTCTTCACGGTCAGCATACGCGTGTTCCCATCTCGAGCGTCATTTCTTGAACTTGAACCTGCGATCGTACTTGCCGTACTCGCTCGACTTGATGCCGTTCTGCTCGCTGCCCTTGTACGATTCCTGTCCGGGGGCCGCTTCGATCGTCACGTTGCCACCGGTCGCGGGAATGATGCCCGGCGGGCGACCGCGAGCTTCACGGCCTCGGCGAGCGGCCTCTCACCCTTCGGTTTGATCGCGCCGACGGCCTTCGAGATCGCGGCTCGATCGGTGCCGACGGGTGCGAGCACCTCGAGGTCGGTGCAGTCGCCTTCGCGGCGATGTCCGAACGTGAACAACCCGACGCGGACGTCCGGGTCGAGGCTCGTCAAGACGTGGGTCATCACCGAGCGCGCGATCTCGTCCTTCGACTTGCCCTCGACCTTGCGAAGCATGCTCCCCGAGGCGTCGAATACGAACAGCGCCGCGGGTGGATGACCGGCGGGCTTCGCCTCTTCGGCGACGGCCGCCGCCGAGCAGCCGAGCAGCAGTACGAACAGAACGACGAGCATCCGCCTAAGCATCCACACCCCCTGGTCGGATCGCGGTCCACCGCGCGGAATAACACACGAGAATTTTCGAGGGAATGAGACCAGGCAAGCCGCATGGTACGGTGTGCGCGTGACCGCGATCGCTCCCGCGCAAGCGGACGTCTCGCCGGCGCCTCCAGCGTCCGAATCCACCTGGGCGCTACTTCGCCTGCCGATCTTCGTCGCGCAGCTCGGCTCGAACATCGGTAACTGGATGGAGACGGTCGGCGCGCAGTGGCTGCTACGTTGGTCGCTCTCGTCCAGACGGCGGATATGTTGCCGTTCCTGTTCCTCGCACTGCCGGCCGGCGTGCTCGCCGATACGTTCGATCGACGGCGATACCTGATCGCGGTTCATCTCTTCTTGACGGTGACCGCGGGTTTGCTCGCGGCCGTGACCTACGCGGGCCTGATGCGCCCGGCGCTGCTGCTGACGTTGACGTTCCTCGAAGGCGCCGGCTCCGCGCTCGCGATTCCCGCGTGGCAGGCGATCATTCCGGAGCTCGTGCCGCGCTCGCAGCTGCCGTCCGCGTCGGCGCTCGGCAGCATCAACCAGAACCTCGCACGCGCGATCGGGCCCGCGACCACGGGCGTCATGGTCTCAGGACTCGGCGTCGGCGCGGTGTTCGCGGTGAATGCCTTCACGTTCGCGTTCGGCATCCTCGTGATGTTCCTCTGGCAAAGGCCGGAGCACGCTCCGGACACGCTCGGACTCGAGGCGATCGTGCCCGCGCTCCGCGCCGGCACTCGGTAAAGTGCTGAAATGTCGGCGAACGCGAGCGAGGTTCCCGGTATCGGAGTCATCGGGCCGCGACTTCTTGGGCTGGCGGTGTCCAGCCACCGCCGAGCGCCTTGTAGGTCGCAACCAAGTCGAACACCAGCGCCTCGTCGCCTTGCACCAGCGTATCCTCGGACGCGTACTGCGCGCGCTCGGCGTCGAGCACGGCCAGGTACGTCCCTAGGCCGTGCACGTAGAGGTCGCGGGCGAGCACCACGGAGCGCCGGTTCTCCTCGGCGGCGGAGACGAGCGCGACGTGCCTGCTGCGCTCCTTGCCATAGGCTACGAGGCTGTCCTCGACGTCCTCCAGCGCCGTGAGCACCGCCTTCACGTACCCGTTGAGCGCCTGGTCTGTGCGCGCGTCCTGCACCGCGACGTTGGCGCGGAGCCGGCCGCCCTCGAAGATGCTCCAGCTTATCGTCGGGCCAGCCGTGAAGTAACGGCTGCCGGGGGTGAACAAGTCGCTCGCGCTGATGGATTCGAGGCCGGCGAGCCCGGTGAGCGAGACCTTGGGGAAGAGATCGGCCGTGGCGACCCCGATGCGGGCCGTGGCTGCGGCGACTTGACGCTCCGCGCGTCGAACGTCCGGCCGGCGTCGGAGCAGGTCGGACGGCAGGCCGACAGGAATGCGCACCGCGAGCGCATCGGGAGCAGCCGCACCGGGGATCGGCGCAGGCCGCGCGAGATCGTCCTGCAACGCATTAGGCTCACGTCCGACCAGCACGCCGAGGGCATGCACGGTCTGCTCGCGCTGTCTCTCCAGGACAGGGACTTCCGATTCGGTCGTCGCTAGCAGCGATCGCGCCTGTCGGACGTCGAGCTCGCTGGCGAGGCCGGTCCGGAAGCGGTCCTCGGTGAGAGCGACCGAGCTTCGCTGGCTCTCGATGTTCTCCGCGGCGATCGCGATCCGGCGTTCGAGGCTCCGGATCTCCACGTAGTTGCGCGCCACCTCGGCGAGAAGCGTCACCCGCACGTCGCGCTCGTCGTCTTCGGCGGCGGCGATGTCGGCGTCGGCTGCCTCGATGCCGCGGCGGATGCCGCCGAAGACGTCGAGCTCCCAGGTCGCGTCGAAGTCGCCCTGGAACAGGTTCACCTCGGCGAGATCGGGGGGCAAGAGCGCGCCGAACTGCGAGTGCTTGCTGAAGGGCTGGGTGCGCGCGTACGAGGTGCTGGTGCCGATCGTCGGGAAGGCACCGGAGGCGGCGATTACGCGCGCGGCCCGGGCCTCGCGAACGCGGGCGGCTACGGTCTTCAGGTCGAGGTTCTCGGCCAGCGCCTGGTCGACGAGCGCGTCGAGCGTCCGGTCGCCGAACGCGTGCCACCAGCCGCCGAGGTCGGTGGGCTGCGTGAGGGCGGCCGGCGGGAAGCCGGCTGCTCGCCACCCGTCCGGGACGGGGACGTTCGGTGGCTTATAGTCGGGGCCCACCACGCAGCCGGCGAGCAGCACGAGCGTCGTGACGAGTAGCCACACCTGTCTCATCGGGACGTGCACCTCAGTGCCCCGCGACCGCGCGGGCCGACATGGCGCGCCGGAAGACGACCGCCGAGAAGACGCACAGGAACGAGACTCCCGCCATCAGGCGGAAGTCGTCGACGAACGCCCAGAGTCGAGCCTGCCGCAGCAGCTCGGCGTAGAGGAGCGCGTATGCCTTCCCGGAGCCCGCCACGTTCCCGACCTTTGAAGCGAGTCCCCCGGTGAGTGCCTGCAGCGTCGCTCGGTAAGCGGTGTGAGAGGGCGCGAGGTGGCCCACCATCAGGGCGGCGTGCGTCTGTGAGCGGCGATCAAGGAGCGTCGTCACGGTGGCGATGCCGATGCTCCCGCCGAGATTGCGCATCAGGTTGAAGATTCCGCTTGCGTTTCCCAGCTGCTCGTCCCGCACGGTTGCCATGGTCAGCGTGGCGAGCGGGGCGAAGACCAGCGCGGTGCCGAAGCCGTTGATCACCGCCGGCCAGATGACGTTGCTCGGCGCCACATCCACGTTGAGCCCACCGAGCAGGGCGCTCGAGTACGCGACCGCCGTGAACCCCGCGGCGATCAGGACACGCCCGTCGATGACGCCCATCAGGCGGCCGGCGGCGAGCATGGCGGCGATCGACCCGAAGCCGCGCGGGCTCGTCACCAGGCCCGCCTGCAGGGCGGGGTAGCCGAGCAGCGTCTGCAGGAACAACGGCAGCAACGCGGTCACGCCGTATGCGACGGCTCCGAATGCCGTGACGACCGCAGTGCCGACCATGAAGTTGCGGTTGCCGAGGAGGCGAAGAGCCACGAGCGGCTCGTCGATCCGGAGCTCCCAGATCACGAAAGCGACGAGCCCGACCCCGCAACTCACCATCAGCCAGCAGATGAACGCCGAGCCGAGCCAGTCCGCCTCCTGACCCTTGTCGAGGACGATTTGAAGGGAGGCGATCCAGATCGCCAGCAGAGAGAATCCGACGTAATCGATCCTGCCGCGCGTGGCGTTTCGGATGTACGGAGGATCCTCGATGAAGACGTGAGTCAGCAGAATCGCCAGGATCCCGATCGGCACGTTGACGTAGAAAATCCACCGCCAGGAGTAGCTGTCGGTCATCCATCCGCCGATGGTGGGGCCGAGGACGGGCGCAACGACGATCCCGAGTGTGTACACGGCCATCGCGACCCCGCGGCGCTCCGGCGGAAAGCTCTCGAGGAGTACCGCCTGCGAGATCGGTTGAAGCGCCCCGCCGCCGGCGCCCTGGAGGATGCGGGCGACGATCAGCATCGGCAGGCTGGTCGCGAAGCCGCAGAGGCAGGAAGCGGCGGTGAAGATGAGGATGCAGACGGTGAGGAACCGTTTACGTCCGAAGAACGAGCCGAACCAACCGGTGGCGGGCAGAACGATCGCATTCGCAACCAGGTAGCTCGTGAGCACCCACGTCGCGTCGCTCGTCGATGCCGACAGGTTGCCGGCAATGTGCGGCAGCGCGACGTTGACGACCGTCGTGTCGAGCACCTCCATGAAGGTCGCCGACATGACTGCGGCGGCGATCAGCCACGGATTGACGGGCGCTGTTCCCCGACTCATCGGAGCTCCACCTCCGGCACCACGGACATGCCCGGTCCGAGCAGGAAGCCGCCCTCGGCCGGGTCGTCGAAAACGATCTTCACCGGCACGCGCTGCACCACCTTGACGTAGTTCCCCGTGGCGTTTTCCGGCGGCAGCAGGCTGAAGCGCGCGCCGGAGCTCGCCTGCACGCTGTCCACGTGTCCGTGGAAGTCGTGACCGTACGCGTCGACGTAAATCACCGCGGGCTGTCCGGGGCGCATGTGGGCGAGCTGGGTTTCCTTGAAGTTGGCCGTGACCCAGACGTCGTCCGACACGAGGGCCAAGAGCTCCTGGCCGATCTGCACGTAATTTCCCGGCTCGACGTTCTTCGTGGTCACGCGGCCGCCCTCGGCAGCACGGATCTCCGTGTATGAGAGCTGAAGCCGGGCCTGCTCGACGGCGGCCGCCGCGGCCTTGACCTCGGCCTCGGCCGCCTCGATCTGTGAGCGGGCGAGCTCGACCTGCGCGTCCGCAGCCGCCGTCTTCTTCTGCGCGACGACGAGCTGCGCGGCCATGCGCTCCGCGGTAGTGCTCGCGGCATCCACCGCCTGTCTCGACACCGCTCCGGTCGTCGTCGCCCGGTAACGTGCGAGATCGGCGGCAGCGTTCCTCGCGTCCGCCCGCGCGGCGACGACGTCCGCCGCCGCCTGCGCCTGCGACGCCTCCGCGACGGCGAGCGTCGCACCTGCCTGCGCCTGCCGCCCACGCGCCGCAGCCCATGAGGCAATCGTCTGATCGAGCTTCGCCCGGAATTCCGCGGGGTCGATCTTTACGAGGAGGTCGCCGACCCGCACGGACTGGTTGTCGGTCACCAGCACCTCACTCACGCGCCCGCCCACCTGCGGCGCCACGTGAACGATGTGGCCGTCGATAAAGGCGTCGTCGGTCGATTCATGGTGGAGAGCCAATAGGTAGTACCGAACTCCGATTCCGACCGCCGCCAGCGCGATGAGGGCGCCCACGTTGAGGATGACCCTTCGTCGACGAGTCTCATGACTCGTCGACGCTGCGGGTCGGCTCGGAGTCAAAGAGGTCCTCCTTGGGAGGATTCTGGATACGAGGTAGCCTCCCTGTCATTCGACCATTCCCTCAAGCGCCATTTGCCGACAGTACTCTCGCAACCGCCGTGCCGGACGGAGAGGCCGACATTCGGCTGGCTTGCCAACGTGATTGCTGACGATCCACGAAGGCTGTGCGATCGCCCATGCCGCTCTGTCGACACGTGCCGAAATGTCGACGTGCCGAATACGAGCCAGCCGCGGCGAATCATCGCACGGAGCGCTGTGACGCCTCTGGGTCGAGCCGCCTCGCGATCCGCGAGAAAGCGGCACGGCCGTTGCTCGCCGGAAAGGGCGTGGTGCTACGGATCACGCCCGAAGAACGAGGAGGGGAACTCTTCCTCAAGCTCGAGGGCCGCCTGCGCGGTAGCTGGGTCGGCGAGCTTCGCCTGTTGTGGGACTCGATCCGCGCCGAAGCGAAGCAGTCGGCTCTGCGGGTCGAACTCGCCGACGTCCACCACGTCGATCTGCATGGCAAAGCGCTGCTCGCCGAGATGCACCGGGGCGGCGTCCAGATCATCGCCCACGACTTCTTCACCCAGGCAATCTGCGACGAGATCGTCGCCGAAGCCGGGGGCTCGCGAAGGGAAGAGATGACGCGCTTGCTAGGGAGTCGGCCGGGAAATGCCGAGCTTCTCCATCCGGGAATAGAGAGTCGACCGCTTGAGTCCCAGGCGCGCAGCCGCTCCGTGCGATCCGCTGAGGACCCAGCCGCTTTCGCGGAGCGCGCTCAATATCGCCTCACGCTCGGTCGCTTCGAGCGTACCGCCCGCAGGGGCAACAGCTGCGGCCCGGCTGCGGAAATCGGCTACCGGAATTTGCAGGACACCCCCGTTCGTCAAGATTACGGCGCGCTCGATCGCGTTCTCGAGCTCGCGCACGTTCCCCGGCCAGTCGTAGCGGCAAAGGACGTCCATGGCGTCGGCGGGGATAGCCTCGATCCGCTTGTTCATGCGCCGGGCGAGCTTCTGCGTGAGGTGGCGGACGAGACGGGGAATGTCGTCCGTACGTTCCCGCAGTGCCGGTAGCGAGATCGGAAACACGTTCAAACGATAGTACAGATCGCTGCGGAACGTCCCGCCGGCGACCATTTCCTCGAGGCTCCGGTTCGTCGCAGCGACGACCCGCACGTCCACTCGCTTCGTACGAGTGGC
>JBEVNX010000155.1:0-11442 GCA_040507895.1 Binatia bacterium
GGTGTCCAGGCCGCCGATTCCCGTGCCGAGCACCGCGCCGGTCTCCCAGTCGACCTCCCCGTCGCCCGCAGCGCTGCGCCGCAAGCCGGCGTCTTGCCACGCTTCCAACGCGGCGAGGCACGCATGTCGCAGGTTTGAGTTCATCGATAAGCGCTCGCCCTCACGAAACACGCGGGCCGCGATCTCCTCGACGCCCTCGGGCACGCCGGCAACGGTGCAACCGAAGCCGAGCTCCTTCAGCTTGGCCACGGCGCGGATTCCCGATCGCCCGGCGCGCAACGCCGCATCGAACGCGTCGACGCCGACGCCGTTCGGCGCCACCACGCCGAGCCCCGTCACGACCACTCGCCTTCTCACCGCGGCACACCCATTCCCGAAAGCCGGCCCGCGCAGACGAGCGTGCCGTCTTCGAGATGCATGCGTACCTCCGAATGCAATCGCTTCCTGCGGTAGAGCACCTTGCGTCCAGTGGTAAGCACCCGGGCGCCTGGGGGCACCATCGCAGAGAACTCGACCTCCGCGTCCGTAAAGAGCGAGAGCGTACGCTCGACCTCGTCGCGCAGCGTCTCCTTGGCGAGCAGATAGATGCCGTGGGCCACGAGCGCGGCCTGCGTCATCGCTTCGAGCAGGATCACGCCCGGCGTGACCGGGCGGCCGGGGAAGTGACCGCCGTAGAACCCGTGATCGGCTCGGAAGCGGTAGCTCGCCACCACATGCTCGTCGTCGATCTCGAGGATCTCGTCGATGAAGCGAAACGGCTCCCGTTGCGGAATCATGCTCAGGATCTCCGTCGGAGTGAGGACGATGCTCATTGCGGCGCGCGGTACTCGATGGCTTCGAAGATGCCAACCTTCGCTCGCTTGACGGCGTAGATCGGCTCATCGTCGACGAGCAGGCGCCCGTCGCCGATGACGATCGTCGATCCAGACGCCGGCAGCGCGGCGTAGCGCACCACATCGACCTCGTAGCGAACCAGGCGATGGTGGGGGCGGATCTGGCCCGAGAACTCGATCTCGCCGCTGCCGAGAGCGCGGCCGGCGCCGAGCGCGCCGTTCCACGCACAATAGAAGCCGAGCAGCTGCCAGACGCCGTCGACCCCGAGGCAGCCGGGCTGTACCGGGTCGTCGCGGAAGTGACAGGCGAAATACCAGTCGTCGGCGCGAACATCCCTCTCCGCGACCATCCGGCCGCGGTTGCCGCTGGAGCTCATCT
The DNA here is from genome assembly GCA_040507895.1 of Binatia bacterium. Classification (GTDB taxonomy): domain Bacteria; phylum Desulfobacterota; class Binatia; order JACPRU01; family JACPRU01; genus JBEVNX01. The sequence continues at coordinate 1,213 of JBEVNX010000155.1, forward strand.
CCACGATGCGATCGACCATCAACAGGGGCGGCAGAGGGAGCCGCGAGCGAAAGCCGCTCGGCGCGTCCTGGAGCAACTGGCCGTCGGCGAAGCCGAGCAGCTCTTCCTTCTCGAACCGCGTGCGACGACGGAACTCGGCGTACGTCATGCCTCACCCCCGAAAGGTGAGCCGAAGCGCACGAGCCCGCTCCCCCAAGTGAGGCCCGCGCCGACGCCGACGAGCGCGACGTCGTCGCGATCGCTCCACCGCTCCCAGGCCATCGAGATCACGGACGGAGCACCGGCCGCCGCCGTGTTGCCGTAGTGCTCCACGTTGGAGTGGTGGTGCGCCGGCGGGATCTCGCATTGGCGGCATACCGATTCCAACATGCGCAGGTTCGCCTGATGACCGACGAAGTGAAACGTCCTCTCGCCGTCGTGGAACTCGTTCCACAGCGATTGGAAGCACTGCACGGTCTTGTGAATCGCGAACGTCTGCACCGTGCGCCCCTCCTGGCGAAAGTGTCCCGCGCGCGGCACGACGACCTTGGCGTGGCCGCTCGGGCTCGAGCTCAAGGCGGCGCCGTGGATGCGGGCGCGGCCCGGGCTCCGGGTCGACACGACCGCAGCCGCGGCGGCGTCTCCCCAGAGCACGGCGGAGGAGCGATCCGTGTAGTCCACCGTCCGCGTCATCCCCTCGGCCGCCACGGCGAGCACGAAAGTCGGCAGCGCTTCGGAGCGCGCGATGGACAGTACGTAGAGCATCGCCAGGAAGCTCGTGCACGCCGAGTGCACGTCGAAGCACGGCACCTCGAGCCCGAGCGCGCTCGCCACGGTGCAGGCCTCGGCGGGCGACAGGGTGTCAGGCGCGGAGCTGCCGGCGACCACCAGGCCGATGTCGCGCTTGTCGATGCCGGCACGCGTGATCGCCATCTCCGCCGCGCGGGCGCCCATCTCGGCGTTGGTGTGAATGGACGCTTCGTGGGCGGCGCGCGAATCGCAGTTGCGCGTCTGGCGAATGTAGTCGAGCGACAGCACCGTGCGTCGCAAGCGGATCCCCACGCGTTCGACGATCCACTCGTCGCTTGTGCCGATGTCGAGGCTCTCGAGAAACGCATTGGTGATCCGGTTCTCGGGATGGAAGTGCCCGAGACCATGGAGGTGGAGCGTCATCGCGAAAGACCCGAGACGTGCTCCCCGCCGTCGACGCGGACCACCTCGCCGTTGATCCACGCGGCTTCGTCCGTCGAGAGCAGGAAGATGGCGTTGGCGACGTCTTGCGGCGTGGTGAGCCTGCGGAAGGGATTGCGCAAGCGGGCGTGCGACTTCAACTGCTCGGCGCCTGGAATCAGGCGTAGCGCCGGCGTGTCCGTGACCCCGGCCTGGATCACGTTACAGCGCAACCCGCGGTGCGCCATCTCCACCGCGATCGAGCGCGCCACCGACTCGAGCGCAACCTTGGCGGCGGCAACCGCCGCGTAGCCCTTCCACGCGAGCTCGTTGCCCTCGCTCGTGAGGCCGAACACGCGCGCATCCTCGGCAAACAGGCCGCGGCGCAGGATCTCTTGGGTCCAACCGAGCAGGCTCGTTCCCATGCTGTGGATCGTCAGCGTCAGATCTTCTTCGTCGATGAACGAGGCGGACGGATACGCCGGCGGAGACGCGAGCGTGTGAAGCGCGTCGAGACCGCCTGCGAACAGGCGGTCGATCGTCTGCGCGAGCCGGTCGGGTTCGATCGCCAGCTCCGCGGCCAGCGACGAGAGATCGTCGCGCGCGGAGGATGCGTTCGGCGCGATCAGCTTCAGGTTGCCGAAGGCGATCGAGTGCAGGAGAACGCGGACGCGCCCCGCCGGTCCCATCGCCTCGCAAAGGCCGTCCAGCACCGTCGCGCGAGTCTGGCGATCGAGCGCGTCGGCATTGAAGACGAGCAGGCTCGTGCCCCGGGAGCGAATTCGCGCGAATTCGGCGTCGATTCGCTCCATCGCCCCACGCCGATCGCGGTGTACGACGCAGAGGCTCATGCCATGCGCCGACAGCTTGTGCGCCGTGGCCAGCCCGAATCCGCTCGACCCGCCGAGGATGACTGCCCACTCGGTCCTGGAGAATTCCGCCGTCATGCCGAATCCGTGAGAAGCAAGCGAAATGCCGCGGCGACGCGAGAAATTGCGTCGATGCCTCGGAGTCTGACGCACGGCCATGCCGATTCGTTACTCATCCGCTTCTCCCGCACTGTGCATAAAGCAACAGCACTCATACGACGCCCTCCTCCGTTGGCGGCCAAAGACCTCACCGCCAGGGCCGCGAGCTCGAGCGGCGAGTCACATTCGCCCGCTCTCACGTGGTGAGCTCGCTCGCGTCGTACCCTACGCGAAGTTACGAGGAGATCAATACCACTAGATTCTTTCGTGGCATTCGAGGACGAGCTCCCTTCTCGCACCGTCACGCCGCGCGTCGCCTCGACGCGCGTGGCGCCCGTCGACCGATCGGTCTTCGCGCCTCGCTCGCGCGTTCGAGGAGCTCGCAGAACGACACCGCGATCACGTAGACGAGCTCCTCCAGATCGGGGACGACGGAGGGGTCGGCGAGAAACCCCCAGTGGAGCCGGCAGTGGTAGCTGAGCAGCGCGATGCCGAGGCCTTGGCTTTCGAACAACGGCACGCTCGGGTAGGCGGCGAGCAGGCGCGCACCGTTGAGATACAGCGGGAGCCGCGGCCCGGACACGTTGGTGACGATGAGGTTGAAGGGGCGCAGGCGCTCGAGCACGCGCACGCCGAAATCGAGAGCCGCGGGTGCGATGTCGTCGGCGAGCCGGAGCAAGCCGTACAGGCCGCGAGCGTGCGCCGATTGCTTCAGCCGCATCGTCGCCGAGTGCACCGCGGCGACACGCGCCGCCGGGTCTCGCTCCGCGACCGGCAAGGGCAGGAGCCAGAACGACGCTTGGTTCCCGAGCGGCGAGGCCGCGTCGCGAATGCTCACGGGCACCGCGGCGCGCAGTTCGCCGCCGTCGCCGGCGCCGCGCCGCGACAGGTAGCGTCGCAGCGCTCCGGCCACCGTGGCGAGCACGACGTCGTTCAATGTGACGCCGAAATGGCGCTGGACGACCCGGACTTCGTCGACGCTCATCGCCAGCCATTCGAAGCGCCGCTCCGGGCCGATGGCGTGGTTGAACGAAGTCTTGCGGGCGGGGCGGAGTAGCGTCGAGGCCGTCTCGGCGAGCGATGCGGCGCCGTCGCGAACGACAGTCCAGCTCTCGCGCGGCGCCCGCAACGGCGCCGTGGCGAGCGCAAGCGCGGTCCGAGCACGGCGGGCGGACGCCGAGAGGTCTTCGATCCAGAGCTCGAACGGCGTGGGTGCGGGCCGCGGCGTCCACGGCGCGATCGGCTCCGTGCGCTGGTCGGCGGTGACGTCGAGCAGCGCGCAGAGCAGCGCCAATCCGCCCTCGCCGTCCGCCATGCAGTGATGCATCTTCAGGACGATCGTGAATCGATCGGCCCCGCCTCCGTCGAGGATCCACAGCTCCCAGAGAGGTCGGCCGAGGTCGAGCGGTCGCGCGAGCACCTCGCCCACCGCCTGCTTCCAATTCCGCTCGCTCGCGCGCCGCCCGAGCCGTAGAGCGCGAACGTGAGCTTCGAGATCGAAGCGCTCATCGTCGACCCACAGCATCCGCCCTTCGAGGGGAGTGCGCGCGAGCCGCTGCCGAAAGCGTGGAGCACGATCGAGCCGAGCCGCCACGTGACGGCGCAGACGCCGCAGGTCGAGTTCGCCGTCAGAGGTCGCAAAAGGCCCCGTCTCGAAGACCAGCGCCGCGCCGATGTGCATCGGCGCGTGCTCGTGCTCGGCCGCCAGAAAGAACGCGTCGAGAGTTGACAAGGGATCGGCATTCGCAGTCATTCTTCGATTCCTCGCACGCACCGTCGCTGCAAGAAGCGAGCCCGCATCGACGCGCGGCAGCGGCTCGAGAATCGCCGCATCGGAGCCGTGCGGGTGTTGTCAGAGCAGCAGGGGTGCGCGGCGAACGGTCAGCCCGAGACGCGAACGCCGTTTTCAGAACGAAGCTGTCGAGGTCTTCCGCTACTGTTGCTGCTGCGCCTCCTCCGCGGCACTCGCTTGCTCCTGCGTGCGGACCAGGATCGCCTGCAGCGGGACATTGAGGGGAGGCAGCTGCTCCTGCCAGGAGAGCGACGGCAGACGGGCGAGCTCGCGGGTCTCGACGCGCACCGAGATCGATTCCCGCCCCGTCGTGCGACACACGCCCTTGTTCGGCGGCACGTCGGTGAAATCGCGCCCGATGGCTACCTTGACGAAGCGGTCGTCGACCAACTGGTCGTTCGTGGGATCCACGCCGATCCATCCCACGCCCGCAACCCAGGCCTCGCACCACGCATGGCTTTGCGATTCCTTGTTCGGCCGGTGGATGTAGCCGCTCACGTAGCGGGCGGGGATCCCGAAGCATCGGAGCACGGCGATCATCAGGTGGGCGAAGTCCTGACAAACTCCCTTGGCCTGACGCAGCACCTTATCGACCGGTGAGGTGGCGAGCGTGGCGTCGCGCGCATAGTCGAAGTGCTGGTGGATGTAGCGGGCGACGTCGAGCGCGACGCGGGCGATGGGTTGCCCCGGGGCCGGACGGAGCGCGTCGAGTAACGGGACGAGCAACGGGGTCTCGCGAACCGACCCGCGGAACTGCAGGAAGTCCAGCACGTCGATCGGCAGGTCGGCGCGCTCGTAGGGGAACCGCGCCCGGCTCGAGGCCAGGTCAGGAGCATCGCGATGCGTCTCGACGACGCTCGCGCTCAGGATGCGCACCAGCGAATGCGGCACCAGCAGATTGAAATGGTGCACGCGATTGCCGAAGCCGTCGATGTAACGAAACATCTCCGCCTGCGGCGTCACCCCGAGATGGTAGGAATGGCAGCTCTGCTGCTCGTCGCTCATCGGCTCCATGCGGAGCTCGGTCAGCGATTCGATGCCGGCGTCCGAGTACTCGAACCGCGTCTCGTGCTGGATCTCGAGAATCATGGGGCGCGCTCCTAGTGCAGAGAGTAGTGCTCCTGGACGCTGCGGCCGACCTCGGCGCAGCGGGCGAGCACGCCACCGAGGAATCCATGCAGATCCTCGCGCAGCAGCTGCTCGAGCTCGATGAACTTGAGGTCGGAGAGAACCCGGCCGAGGAGTCGCTCGGCCTTGGCCCGCCCCGACGTGCCCCCGACCGCGGTCAGCGACTGGGCCGCCGCCTCGAGGCTGAAGCGCACCGATCGCGGGCTCGTCGGATGGAGGAGCAGGAACTCCACCACGCGCTCCGGCTCGACGCGACCGACGTAGAGCCGTTGATAGGCCTCGTAGGCGCGGCAGGTCTTGAGTACCGAAGCCCACTGCACGTTCGACAGCGGTAGATCTTCCGCGCTCTCCGCGGCGCCCCGATACGGGACGCCGAGAATGCGCAAGGTCTTCTCGGCGCGCTCCAGGAATTTTCCGAGCTGGATGAACTGCCAGCCTTCGTCGTGGTCGAGCGTGGCGTCGCAAGCGCCATGGAAGAGCTGGCTTCCCGATTCCACGGCCTGGAAGAATTCGTGCGGTGATTCGAGTGCTTGAGCGCGAAACTCCGACTCGCAGAGCTGCCAGTAGAGCTTGTTGAGGGCGCGCCAGACTTCGGAGTTGATGGACCCGCGCACGCTGCGCGCGTTGGACCGCGCGCGCGACACGCACGACATGATGCTCGCCGGGTTGTCGAGGTCGAAGATCAGACGTTGCGTGATCTGCTCATGCGCCCACGCTTCATCCGCCGAAGGTGCCGGGTGCTGCAGGATCGTCGCCAGATTCTGCCAGTGACGCTCGCGCGAGCCCGGCGCCACCGCACGCAGGTCGAGTTCGACGAAGAACCATACGTCGAGGAGCCGGGTGACATGCTCGGCGCGCTCCAGGTACCGGCTCATCCAGAACAGGGCGTCGGCGACCCGCGAAAGCATCAGTGCACCTCCCCGGCGAGCACCCAGGTGTCCTTGCTGCCGCCGCCTTGCGAGCTGTTCACGACCAAGCTGCCACGCGGCAACGCCACGCGGGTAAGCGCGCCCGGCACTACGCTGATGGTTTCGCCGCACAGCACGAAGGGCCGCAGATCGATGTGGCGACCCTCGATTCGCCCGTCGACGAACGTCGGATGCTGCGAGAGTTGAACGGTCGGCTGCGCGATGAAGTCGCGAGGCCGCGCTTTCACCTTGTCGGCGAAGTCGGCCCGCTGCTTGGCGGTCGAGGCAGGCCCGATGAGCATGCCGTATCCACCCGACTCGTTCACGGTCTTCACCACCAGCGTCTCGAGGTTGGCGAGGACGTGGCTCAAATGGCTCGGCTCCACCGGCCGGAAGGTTTCGACGCTCTCGAGAATCGGATCCTGCTGCAGGTAGTAGCGGATCATGTCGGCGACGAACGGATAGATTCCCTTGTCGTCCGCGATGCCGGTGCCGATGGAGTTGGCGAGCGCGACGTTGCCGGCGCGATAGGCGTTGACCAGGCCCGCCACCCCGAGCGTCGAATCGGGCCGGAACGTCAGCGGGTCGAGGAAGTCATCGTCGATCCGGCGATAGATGACGTCGACACGCTCCAGACCGTCCGTCGTGCGCATGTAGACGCGGTTGCGATCGACCAGCAGGTCGCGGCCCTCGACCAGCTCGACGCCCATACGCTGCGCGAGATAGGTGTGCTCGAAGTAGGCCGAGTTGAACATGCCGGGGCTCAGCAACACCACGCGCGGATCCGGCCGGCCGCCCGGCGCGATGAACTTCAGCACGTCGAGCAGCGCCGCCGGGTAGTCCTCGGTGACGCGCACGTCGTAGGACGCGAAGATCTGCGGAAACACCCGCTGCAGCACCTGGCGGTTCTGCAGCATGTAGCTCACTCCCGACGGCGTGCGGCAGTTGTCCTCGAGCACGCGGTAGCGTCCGTCGACGTCGCGGATGAGATCCGTGCCGCAGACGTGGATGTAGACGTCGCGCGGAACCGGAGCGCCGACGAACTCGCGGCGGAAGTAGGTGCCTTGGTAGACGAGCTCGGCGGGCAGCACGCGGTCGCGGAGAATCAGCTGCTCGTGATAGACGTCCTTGAGGAAGAGGTTGAGGGCGGTCAGCCGCTGCACCAGCCCCTTCTCGATCTGCTGCCATTCGTCGGCCGGAATGATGCGGGGTACCGGATCCATCGGCCACACCCGCTCGATGCCTTCCTCCTCGCGATACACGGTGAAGCCGACACCGTCCTGCAGCATCCAGAGATCGCTCATCGCCTTACGCCGGCCGAACTCCTCCGGCGTGAGGCTCGACAGGCGCTGGAAGAGCGCGCGGTAGTGCCGCCGCGGCTCGAGCGGCGCCACGAACATCTCGTCGTAAGCCGCGCCGAGCTGGTACGTCGAGAAGAGGTCGGTCTTGGGCGATGACGTGGGCTCCATGGACATCCTTTGGGCAGCGCTGCCCGATCGCGCGGCGGGTCGGCACCGAAGCGCTGGGGCAGGAGGGATTCAGCCGTTACATGGAGACTTTCTTCCGTTCCGGCTCGTGATCGGCACCGGTTCATCTCGGTCAGCAACTCGCGTACCATGAGGGTCGTCATGACCTACTGCGTCGGCATCCTCACCGATCAGGGCATCGTGATGGCCTCCGACTCGCGCAGCAACGCGGGCTACGACCAAGTAACCGTCTGCCGGAAGATGCACACGTTCGTGCGCGAGAACGAGCGCGTGCTCGTCTTGCTCACCAGTGGCAGCCTCTCGTTGACCCAGTCGATCGTGGAGCTGCTCCGGCGCAACTTCGATGCCGGCGAGGGCCTCGCCCGGGCGAGCTCGCTCTACGACGCCGCCCGCGTCGTGGGCGAGCAGGTACGCCACGTCGGGGACCTCGATCGCGCCGCCCTCGAGCGTGACGGCTACAAGTTCGACGTCCATCTGCTTCTCGGCGGGCAGCTGCGCGGTCAGAAGCCGGGCCTCTTCCTCATCTATCCCGAGGGCAACCCGCTGAGCGCGACCGAGGACTCGCCCTACCTGCAGATCGGCGAGTCGAAGTACGGGCGCCCGATCCTCGACCGCGGCATCCGCCACGATCGCACGACGCTCGAGGAAGCGGCGAAGTACGCGCTCATCTCTCTCGACTCGACGATGCGCTCCAACGCCACGGTGGGACCGCCGATCGATCTGCTGCTCTACGGCCGCGACGAGCTTCGAATCGACCGCTACCGTCGGCTCGAACCGGAAGACCCCGAGCTCAAGGGCATCCGCGCACAGTGGGAACAGGCGCTCCGGAAGGCCGTGCTCGAGCTGCCCGCGATCTCGTTCCGTCAAAACGCTAGGCCGGGGTGATTCTCGGACGGGTGCTTTCTACAGCCCCTCGACGAGCACCATCTCGAGGTCCGAGCCGCGCTGGCGAAGCGCGATGAACGGAGCGTAGGCCGGATCGCGATAGAAGGCCCTGGCTTGGTCCATCGAGGGAAACTCGAGGATGACGAACGAGGTCGGCAACGGAGCCTTCCCTTCCAGCGTTTCCATCTTGCCGCCGCGAACCAGGTACTTGCCGCCGTGCTTCGCGACGATGGATGGGACCGTCGCGCGATATTTCTCGATCCAAGAAGGATCGCGCATCTCGAGCCGACCGATCACGTATGCCGCCATGCCAAACCTCCTTCAGCGATCGATGAAGGACATCATGCGCTCGTTGTACCGCGGTCCGGCGATCGCTTCGGGCGCCAGCGCCTCGTCGAGTCGCCCGATCTCGGCAGGGTCGAGCCGCACCTCGGCCGCCGCGGCGTTCTCTTCCAGATAGCGCCGGCGCTTGGTGCCGGGAATCGGCACGATGTCTTCCCCCTTGGCGAGGAGCCAGGCGAGCGCGACCTGTCCTGCGGTGGCGTGCTTCGATGCGGCCAACTCGCGCACCGCCGCGGCGGCTCGCACGTTAGCGTCGAAGTTCTCGCCCTGGAACCGCGGGTCCATCCTCCGGTAGTCACCCGGCGGATAGTCCTCGGCCCGCTTCATGTCGCCGGTGAGAAATCCGCGGCCGAGCGGGGAGAAGGGCACCAGGCCGATACCGAGCTCTCGCAGCGCCGGCAGGATCTCCGCCTCAAGGTGGCGCTCCCAGAGCGAATACTCGCTCTGTAGCGCGGCGATCGGGTGCACGGCGTGGGCGCGACGGATCGTCCGCTCGCTCGCCTCGGACAGGCCGAGGAAACGGACCTTCCCTTCGCGCACCAGCTCCGCCATCGCGCCGACGACATCCTCGATCGGCACCGCAGGATCGACCCGGTGCTGATACAGAAGATCGATGTGATCCGTCCCGAGCCTGGCGAGCGAACCCTCGACCGCCTCGCGAACGTGATGCGGCCGACTGTCCACCCCGACCATCTTGCCGCCCTCGATGCGCATGCCGAACTTGGTGGCGATCACCGCGGCGTCGCGGCGACCCTTCAAGGCCCGCCCTAGAAGCTCCTCGTTGTGGAACGGACCGTAGACCTCCGCGGTGTCGAAGAACGTGACGCCGAGCTCGATCGCTCGATCGATCGTCGCCAACGATTCCCTCTCGTCGCGTTCCTCCGCCGTGCCGTACGACTGGCTCATGCCCATGCAGCCGAGTCCGAGCGCCGATACTTCGAGCCCCGTCCGCCCGAGCCTTCGTTTGGCGAGCATCATTTCACCCTTTTCCAACCACGCCCCGGCGTTGTAAACCCCCTCCCTCGAGGAGGAGACGCCATGAATGCAGATCAGACCGTGACCGCCTTCTGCAACGCGCTGACCCGCGGCAATCTCGACGAGGCGATGAAGTACATCGCCGAGGACTGCGTATACCACAACATCCCGCTCGATCCCGTGAAGGGTGCCGCCGCCGTCCGGGCCACGCTCGAGGGCTTCTTGCCTATGCTCGGCTCGATCGAGATCGACACCACGCGCCAGATCGCCGTCGGGGACCTCGTCATGAACGAGCGCATCGACACGTTCTCGCCGCCGGGCAAGGCGCGCTACGGCCTGCCGGTCGCCGGCGCGTTCGAAGTGAAGAACGGGAAGATCGTCGCCTGGCGCGACTACTTCTGCATGAAGCAGTTCGAGAAGGGCACCGGCCTGGCCGTCTGAGGCGTCGGGGAGAGCGCGAGCGCCGCATCACCCGACCGATGGGACGGATCGTTTCGTCGGATCGACCGGGCTCATAAGCCCCACGTCGTTGCCGTCAGGGTCTTGGACGACCGCATAGCGCGCGCCCCAAAAGGCGTCGTAGGGGGGCTGTCGCC
>JBEVNX010000214.1:0-10647 GCA_040507895.1 Binatia bacterium
GGGACTTCGCCCCGCATTCGCTGTGCGCGGCGCGGGCGCCCGACGCCGACGCCACCCACGCGAACGTCGGATCAGGTTAGAGATCCTTACTTCAGCGGCCGCGGCGCACGAGCGAGCCGTAGATCCGCTCCCGGTAGACGCGCTCGCCTTCGAGATCTACGAGGGCGAGCGCGACGTCGGAGAGCTTGGCTAGCACGCTCGGCCGATCTGGCTTCTCGTCGAGGGCGCGCGCGTAAGCCTCACGGGCGCCTCTCGCGTCGTGGTCGAGGAACGCCGCGTCGCCGGCGCGCTCGAGCCACTGCGCCCGGGGCGCGGCGAGGAATTCAAGGCGCCGCGTCATCTCGAGCGCGTAGCGTCGCGCTGCCCCGTAGTCGCCGCGCCAGAGGAGAACGAAGAAGTATTGCTCCGCGGCGAGCGCTTGGTGGAAGAGCGGCTCCCAACTCGCGGGCGCGCGGCGCTGCAGCTCGACGGTGAGATCGCGATCGATCTCGCCGGACCAGAGCCTGCGCACGAGATCGTCGGGGATGTCTTCGCCGAGCTCGCCAGGGGCGTGTTCGGCGGGCTCCTGGAGCCACGAAGCCGCCGATTCGAGATCCGGCCGCGCGAGCCCGATCATTCCTTGGGTGAGCGCGAAGCGCACGTCGCCCTGCCAATCGGCGTACGCGACGGAGAGCTCGTGGTCGACGTCGTGCCAGCGGCCGAGCGCCGCCAGGGCAAGCACTCGCGAGAGGCGGTAGATCGTGCCTTTCGGCGACAGCTCGATCGCTTGATCGAAGCGCGGGAGCGCCCTGTCAGCACGCCCTTTGCCGAGCGCGGCGCAGCCGTCCTGCCAGCTCGCGAGCGCCGCGAGCAGATAGGATTCGGGGTCGTCGAGCGCGGCGATCTTGGCCGGCGCGAGCGAGCGTCCAGATCGCAGGGCTGCGACCAGCAGCCCGATCGAGCCGTCTTGCTCCATGAGAGCCACGTCGTCGCGGCCGGCGCCCAGGTCGCCGATCGATGACACCGGCAGACACGCGGGTCGGGCGCGGGCCCGCTTCTGATTGTCGAGCCAAGCGTCGACGAAGAGCTTGCGGCGCCCGGGCGCGACGAAGGGCAGCTCGTTGACCTTGACGTCGGTACCGATCACCACGTCGTCGACGTAGTACGTGAGGTTCGAGCGGTCCGTGAACGGATCCGTGACGAACGAGAACTTGTCGACGGTCGAGCGGGGCTGGTTCGCCGCGTTCGGTTGGTCCACGAGCGAGACGACCGGCTCCGGATTCCCTTCTTCGCGGATCGTCAGGTCGTAGCGGCCGTGGTCGATGTCGTAGGCGACGTCGACGACGTACCAGACGAACGCCCGAAGCGGGAAGAGCTTCTGCGGCATGCTGTCCGACACGTGCCAGAGAAATCCGTTTTCGCTCTTCAACCAGAAGGCGATGCCGTTCTTGCCGAGCGTGAACCACTTGGGCCCGGCGAGCGCGACGTTGAGAAGATCGTTCGCGTCGGTCGTCAGCATCGCGAAGTGCGCGAACAGCCGGCCCGCGCGCCGCGGCGCGAAGTAGCCCTGGAGCTCAGGAAAGTCGTGGTCGCCGACGACGTCGCGGAGCTCCACCGAGCGGTAGCCGCTGAAGCGGTACGTCGAGGTGAGCCTCACGCTTCCTTTGGAGCGCTGGAAGACGGCGAACGTGTCGGGCCCCGTGTCCACGTCGTCGTCGAAGCTGTAGCTGACGAGGGAGTGCTCGGTCGGAGCGGCCGCGGTCAGCAGCGCGGCCAGAAGCAGAACGATCAGCGCACGCTGTCTTGATACCGCTGCAGCCACTCTCGCCAATCTGCCGTCGCCGCCGCTCGCGCCGAAGCGTCTCCGTCCGGGGCGAAGCTCTTGCGCTGGCCGGTGTGGATCTCGAGTGCCTGGATCGCGATCGCTCGCACCTGGGGCTTCGGGTCGCCGAGGGCGTGGATGAGGCCCGCGAACAGCCGGACCTTCTGCGCTTCGCTCAGATGGACCTGGTCGTACGCCAGCGCGCAGGCGGCCTTGTCGCGGAACAGCGGGTTCACGTCGTCCTGCATGTTTTCGAGGAGCGCGTCGACCACGGCCGGATCGTCGCTCACGCGCCCGAGCGCGTACTGCACCGACAGTCGCAGGTCCTGATTGGAGGTGTGCATGTCGCGCATCAGCGCGCGGCGCGCGCCCTCCGACTTCCATCCGAGCTGGTAGAACGCATTGGCGACACGCGCTCGCTCCTCGTCGGCGTCTGCCGACTCGTAGAGCCGCACCAGCTCGGGCATCGTTCCTGTGCCGAGCTGTCGGATTGCATCGTAGTTGCCGGCCATGACGAGCGGGCGCAGGTCGCCCGAAGCGCTCACCGGCGCGCCGGCGCAAACGAAAGCCACGACGAGATATCCGAGCAGGCGTCGCATCCGCGCGAAGTGCTACCTCGAAGGTAGCCGCGGCGGTTTCGGCGGGTCAAACCGTGCCCGCGGAGCGCTTCTGCACCAGGAAGAGCGTCCCGGCCCACTCGATCGGCTGCGTCTCGTCGGCGATGACGTTTCGATACGCCGCGTACACTCCGGGGCAGTAGCCATCGGGTTTGGCGTCGTCGAGCGCGATCAAGCCGCCCGGCAACACCAGCGGGAAGAATGCGTAGAGGTCCTTCGTGACGCTCTCCTCGTCGTGAGCCCCGTCGACGAGTAGGAACTTCAGTCGGACTCCCTGCCGCTTGAGCCAGCGGGCGCCGGCGAGCGAAGTCATGCGCAGCGGCTTGACGACGTCGTCCACGCCTGCTTCGGCGATGACGCCCAAGAATGCCGACCAGGTGCTACCTTGCGCCGTGCGCGTACCGAGGCCCGTGTCTTCGGCGACGCCGTGGTGATGATCGATCGCGTACACGGTCTCCCCTCGGCGGGCACGTTTGGCAGCGAGCGCCAGCGCGACGGTCGACTTCCCCTTCCACGAGCCGATCTCGGCGATCTCGCCGGGGCCCGAGAGTCCCGTCACGACGCGGTACAGCAGCCGGATCTTCGGAGCCGACAGATACCCTTCGAGACGGCGCACGTAGAGAATGTCCGCCGTGTGCTGCGCGCCGACGATGCGGCAAGCCTGCAGCGCCGCCCACTTCGCGGCCCTCGAAGCCCGCTTGTGAGAGGCGATCATCGATCCCCCGCGCGTCCGCGCGTCGCCAGTGTACCCGAGCTCTCGATCTCTTACGCCCTCAGGAACGCGAGCAGATCTGCGTTGACCTGGTCCTTATGCGTCGAGCAAAGGCCGTGTGGCAAGCCCGGGTAGACCTTCAGCGTCGAGCCTCGCACGAGCTTCGTCGTCAGCATCGCCGAAGCGCCGATCGGCACGATCTGATCGTCATCGCCGTGGAGAATCAGCGTCGGCACGTCGAACTTCTTGAGGTCCTCCGTGAAGTCCGTCTCGGAGAACGCCTTGATGCAGTCGATGACGCCCTTGAATCCCGCCTGCATCCCCTGGAGCCAGAACGAATCCCGCAGCCCCTGCGACACCTTGGCGCCCGGCCGGTTCGCGCCGTAGAACGGCGCGGTCAGATCCTTGAAGAACTGCGAGCGGTCCGCGAGCACGCCGGCGCGGATGCCGTCGAAGACATCGATCGGCAAGCCTCCGGGGTTCGCCGGCGTCTTCAGCATCAACGGAGGCACGGCGCCGATCAGCACGGCCTTGGCCACGCGCTTCGTGCCGTGGCGGCCGATGTAGCGCGCGACCTCCCCGCCGCCGGTGGAGTGGCCGACGTGCACCGCCGCTTTCAGGTCGAGCGCCTCGGCGAGCGCCGCGAGGTCGTCGGCATAGGTGTCCATCTCGTTGCCGTTCCAGGGCTGGCTCGATCGGCCGTGGCCGCGCCGATCGTGGGCAATGCAGCGGTATCCGTGGGAGGCGAGAAGCACCATCTGGTCTTCCCACGCGTCTGCGCTGAGCGGCCAACCGTGACTGAAGACCACGGGCCGTCCAGTGCCCCAATCCTTGTAGTAGATCTGCGTGCCGTCCTTGGTCTCGATCGTCGCCATGGTGCGCTCTCCTTGTCACCGTGGGAGCAGCGTCGACCGATGTTCCAGAGGGCAGGCTAGGTCAAGCCCGCGCTCGCGTGGGTTCGTCGACCTGGCAGTCACACGGTAAACGCCGCCGGGGAAATTGTAGCTCTGGCCTTCGGCGACAGCATCACCCGAGGCGTCGGCGCCGGCCCGCAACCGAGCGACACACCTCCGGGCTCGGGCGGCTACCCCTCACGTCTCGAGAACCTTCTCGGGGTCACGGTCATCAACGATGGCAGCTCGGGCGAGCGAACGCCCGGCGAGTTGCCGCGCCTGCAGCGCGACGTGGCGGATACCCACCAAAGCTCAAAGCTGATCGCGTTGATCCGTTCGCGATCGCCGGTTTTCCGGGATCTCTTGCTCGATCCCGCGCGCCCTCGGCGCTCACCGCTACGATTCCTACGTGTCGGGTACGCTTCGTGCGCTTTGTATGCTCCCGGCGTCGTGTCCGTAGAGCCATGCGACCGCGTCAAGCGACCAGTCTGTCTTGCCGCGAGCCATCTCCGCATCGCGATGTTGCTGGGCGGGACCGTCGGGGAGATGGAAGCGCGTCTTGTTCGCCTCCGACATGGCTTGCAGACGCGAAGCCCGCGGCAGGCGCAACGCCTCGTAGCGGCGCAGCGCATCGGGTAAGTCCCGAGACGCGATCTTCGAGAGGCATGCAGCGAGCGTTGCCCCGTCTTCGATCGCTTGTGCCGCACCCTGCGCCATGAACGGCAGCATCGCGTGACAAGCGTCGCCGAGCAGCGTGACGCGACCGAGGGACCAGCGCGCCATCGGCCGGCGGTCGAAGAGCGCCCAGATGAACGTCTCGTCTACGGCGCCGAGAATGTCGCCAACCTGCGGATGCCACCCGTCGAAAGCAGCGCGGGCGTCAGCGACCTCGCCGCGGTCCGTCCATGATTCGCGCGTCCACACGTCCTTCTCGATGATGGCGACGAAGTTCAGGAGCTGCATGCCCCGCACGAAGTAGTGCACGAAGTGCTTGCCGGGACCCATCCACACCAGCGCGGCCACTTCGAGATTCAGGTGCGCCAGGCGCTCGGCAGGTATCAGCCCTCGGTACGCGACACAGCCGGTGAAGCGTGGGTTTTCGGCACCAAACAGAACGCGGCGTACGGCAGAATGGATCCCGTCGGCGCCCACCAGCGCGTCCACCTTGATTCGGCTGCCATTCTCGAACTCGGCCTCGACGCAGTCACCGTGATCCACCAGGGTCGTGAAGCGGTGCCCGACATGCAGGCGCTCCGCGGGACAGGCGTGTGCCAGCGCGGTCACGACGTCTGCGCGGTGCATGTGGTAGTAAGGGAAGCCGAACGTGGCCTCCATCGCCTCGGCGAGTGGCGTACGAAGAAGAGTCCGGCCGTCGTCCCACCGACGCTGATGGAACGCCAGCGGCTTAACGCCCGTCTCTGCTAACGCTTCGCCAATACCGCCACCGTGTAAGATACGCGAAGCGTTCGGACTGATCTGGATACCGGCCCCTACTTCGGTCAACGTGTCCGCTTGCTCATAGACGTGCACGTCAACCCCCGCCTTCAGGAGCGAGAGTGTGGCGGCAAGCCCGCCGATCCCTCCGCCGACGATCGCTAGTGAGATCTCATCGCCTGCCATGGCTTGGAGTCATCCGCCAGCAGTTTGCTCAACGCCGCATCGATGAATGCCGGCCAATTACTTTCTCAACGGTCACCCGCCGGCGTGGTACGCGCGGCCCTTCCACGTGGCGCCCGCTCCCGAGTGATGGCGCCAGGCGGACGAGATCGTCATGCCGGTGTAGAGCGCCACGGCCGCCGGCAGCGTCAGCGCCCAAACGAAGCCCGCGCGGAGATGGCGGACCATCGGCGCGTAGGTGCGCACCATGGCGGCGAGGGCGACCGCACCGAGCACGCGGGCAGCGCTCGAGCCGAAGAGCACTGCGAAGACGGGCACGAAGAACAAGAAGACCAAGGCGAGGACGCAGCCGATCAACGCGAGCGGACGGTAGCCGAGCTGCGTGTACGCGGTGCGCGCGACCATGTTCCAGATGCTCTGGAGGTCGTCGTATCGGCGCGTCGACTCGACGCCGGGATGGTAGCCGAGCCACAGTCGCGCGCCCGCCGCCTTGCAGGCCCGGCCGAAGCTCACGTCGTCGATCACCGCCTCGCGGATCGCCCCCATGCCGCCGATGCGCTGGATCACCTCGCGCCGCACGAGCATGCATCCTCCCGCGGCGCCGGCCACGCGCGAACCGTCGTGGCCGACCGACGGGAACGGGTAGAGCGCGGCGAAGAAGTAAGTGAACGCCGGGATGAGCAGCCGCTCCCATAGAGTCTCGCAATGGAGGCGCGCCATGACGGACACGAGATCCCGGCCCTCGGCTCTCGCTGTCGCCAGCAAGCGGCGGAGCCCATCGGGCTCGCGGCGGACGTCGGCGTCGGTGAGCCAGATCCAATCGGGTCGCTCGGCGAGCGCGCGCTCCACGCCGTGGTGCTGCGCCCAGACTTTGCCCGTCCAGCCCGCTGGCAGCGGAGGCGGCGTGATCACCGTCACGCGATCCGCTGCGCCGGCTTCCTTTGCGATCCGCCGCGCGACCGCGCCGGTGCCGTCGTCCGAGTGATCGTCCACGACGACGATCGAAAGGTGAGGGTGGTCCTGCGCGAGGAGCGAAGGGAGCGTTCGAGGGAGCTGCTGCGCTTCGTTGCGGGCCGGCACTACAACGACGACTCGCTCCGATGTGGAGACGTCATCCGGCTGCCGAAGGCGGGGCTCGATCCGCCAGCGGCGGTCGAGCAGGGCGAAGCCGAGCCAGAGAATCGCTACGATCGCGACCGCTCGGCAATCAGCTGGGATGGGTCCCATCGTAACGAAACGATTAAATCTTCGCTACGAGCCTCCTAGTATCGGTGAGGCGCCCCACGCAAGCGCGCGGGCCTGTTCGCCGTCGAACCCGGCCCGAACGTGGACCCGGGCAGGACTTTGCCGAGCACGCTTCAGCGTCGCCGCGAACCGGCGGGCCATTGCCGCCATTTGCTTCGCGCACGTCGATCGTTCGAATTTCGCCGACGACGGCTTTTGACCGATGGAAGAGCTTGTGCAGGCTGCGGTTTTTTCGCAATGAAAACTTGCGGCATAACTGTCTTCTGCGTATCGTGCCGCGGGGCAGCGTTGGCGGGTTGCTGTGCGAGCTGGCGGCGCTCTGACCGATGTACCGTGGAGAAATTCCCCGAGGTGGAGCGAAACTTGCGAGAGTCGTGAGCCGAGCGATGACCGAGTTCGCTTTCAGCTGGTTTCACCCCATTTTTTCTCACTAAGAGCGATTTCGTAGCGGCCGTCGAGTGGCGACGGCGCAGGTGGTCGGCGAGGCAATGCACGATTCTTGGGCGACGGACGGGCTAGCTCCCCGGACGGATGGGCGGACGCCTACCCGACTTCCGGGCGAGCGCGCCGAGGGGACGATCGCCTGGTACATCGTGCAAACCAAGCCGCACAAGGAAGCCTCGGTCGAGAGATTTCTCCGGGGAATGGTCGCCGACGTCTTCCTGCCGCGGATCGTCGAGCGCGTGCGAGCCGGCCGGACGATGCAGCGGCGGGTCTCGCCCATGTTCCCGTCCTACCTGTTCGCTTGTCTTCATATTGATTCACTAGGGAAAACCATACGTTACACACAGGGTGTGCGTGACTTCGTGCGCTTCGGTGGCCACGCCCAACCAGTCGCGCCCGACATCGTCGACGCCATCCGAACGCGGGTCGGGCCGCGGGGTGTCTTCGAGCCCCCGCCAGCCCGCTTCCACCCGGGCGACCGGCTGCAGATCAACGCAGGGCCGCTCCGCGGCCTTGAAGTCGTCTTCGAGCGCGAGATAAACGGTCGCGAGCGGGTGGCTGTGTTGCTCGCCGAGGTGCAGCTCGCGGCCCGTGTGATCCTCGAATCGACAGCTCTATCCAAGACTTAGCCCTTCCCTGTAACCATACCTTCCCGAACCTGCAGCAAGACGTTGACGTGAGCCTCTGGCTCCCCTGGCTAGCTGCACTCGCAGCCGGCATCGTGCTGGTGCCAGCGATGCGCGCGATCGCCCGCAGCCGCGGCTGGGTCGCGGCTCCGACGGCCGATCGCTGGCACCGCGCACCCACGGCGTTGATGGGGGGCGTGGCGATTTCGGCGGCGATGCTCGCCGGCGTGGCCGCGTCGGCGGCATTCGACGGCGTGCGCCGCTTCGAGCCCTGGCTCGCGCTCCTCGTCGGAGGGTCGTTCCTCTGCCTGATCGGCGTCATCGACGACAGGCGGAACCTGAAGCCCGCCACCAAGGTCGTGACGCAGCTCATCGCGGCCGCGCTCGCCATCAGCGCGGGGTACCAGATCCGCTTCTTCGATCACGACCACTACCAGATACTCAACCTCGCCGTCTCGTTCTTCTGGATCGTGGCGATCACCAACGCCGTGAACCTGCTCGACAATATGGACGGCCTCGCGGCGGGCATCGTGATGATCGCCGCCGCATACATCGGCTTGGGGCACGCGGGGAGCAGCGATTCGGTCCTCGCGCTAGCACTCGTCGGCAGCCTCGGCGCGTTCCTGCTCTTCAACTTCAGTCCGGCGTCGATCTTCATGGGCGACTCCGGGAGCATGTTCATCGGCTACACGCTGGCCTGCCTCTCGCTCGCTCGCGACGACGCCTCGAACATCGTCTCCTTCATCGCCGTGCCGGCGGCCACGCTGATGGTGCCGATCCTCGACACCAGCCTCGTCACGGTCACGCGCCTGGTGCGCGGCTGCTCGATCGCCGAAGGTGGGCGAGACCACGCCTCGCACCGCCTCGTCATGCTCGGCCTCTCCGAGCGCGAGGCCGTCGGCGTGCTGTGGTTCCTCGCGCTCGTAGCCGGCGCCGCCGCGAACTTCACCAAGGCCTACTCGTACCAGCTCGGTCTCGGCCTCTTGCCGATGATCATCATCGGCTTCGGCCTGCTCGGCATCTATCTCTCGCGGCTGAGCTTCGTCGAGGAAGAGGAGGGCGAGCACCACCGCAACGGATACGTCCGCTTGGCGCTCGACATCTCGTACAAGCGCCGGGTGCTCGAGGTGCTGCTCGACTTCGTGCTGATCGTCGTCTGCTACTACCTCGCTTACGGATTACGCTTCGAGTTCGCCATGCCTCGCCAGATGTTCGCACTCTTCGAGAAATCGCTCCCCATCACGGTGGCGATGACGATGTTCGCGTTCTTCTACCAGGGCGTGTACCGCGGCTTCTGGACGTACGTCAGCACCGAGGACCTGACGAAATACGTCAAGGCGTGTGCGCTCGCCGTCCTGCTCACGGTGCTCTCGCTCGTGCTGCTCTACCGCTTCGACGGCTATCCGCGGTCGGTGTTCGCGATCTACGGGCTCTTGATGTTCGTCGGGGTCGGCGGCACGCGCGTCTCGTTTCGCCTGATGGACGAAGCCCTTCAGCGCCGCCGCCCTGGCCGCCCAGTGCTGATCGTCGGCGCGGGCAGCGGCGGCGAGATCGCCGTTCGAGAGCTAATGCGCAACACGGCGCTCGAGCGGAGGGTGGCGGGCTTCGTCGACGACGACCGGCTGAAGCACGGGCGGAGGATTCACGGATACCCGGTGCTGGGGAGCACCGACGAGCTCGAGGAGCTGCGCGAGCACGTGGCTTTCGAGGAAGTGGTGCTCGCGACCGGCAAGCTGCCGCCGGCAACCCTCGAGCGGCTGCAACGATTCGGCGAACGGCACGGCGTGCCGCTGCGACGCTTCCGGGTGGAGCTCCTCGACGACGACTTTGCTGCGGCTCCCAGGCAGGTCGAAGCCGTTCAAGCGGTCGAACGGCAGGAAGAGCTTCTCGATATTGCGCTCGCGTCGGAGCCGAGGGCGCGATAAGTTGCAAAGCGCAGCGAGCGCCATCCTTGCTTCCCTCCTCCTCTCGGGAATCGTGCAGCTGCTCGGATGCGGGGAGACCGTCTCTCGACCCCTCCCCACGGACGACGCCGCACGCCAGGCCGAGCTGGCCCGACTGCAAAGCGAGCGATCCCAGCCCACCGACCGCCTGAACTACGTGATCGGCCCCGGCGACAAGATCGCCGTGCGCGTGCAGAACCTCCAGGAGCTCACCGGTACGTGGCAAGTCACCGAGGAGGGCACCGTCGTCTTCCCGCTACTCGGTTCGGTGAAGCTCGCGGGATCGACCGAGCGGGAAGCCACCGAGCGCCTGCGCGGCCAGCTCGCCGAGTTTATGGTGGCGCCGGAGATAGCGCTCGCGGTCACCGAGTTCCACGGTCAGCAGGTGTCGGTCATCGGTGCGGTCGGCAAGCCCGGGGTCTACGCGATCCGCGGCTTCGACGAGACGATCGCCGACGTGATTACGGAAGCCGGCGGGGTCAGCAAAAACGCCGAGACGCGCATCTACTTCACGCCGGCAACCGGGGCGCCCGAAGCCTTGGGCAGCGAGGCCGCAGCGCGCATGGCGCTCCGCGGTCCGCCCGGCAGCTTCGGGCCAACGGAGAAGGCGATGTCTATCGACTTCGCTCCGCTCTATCGCGGCCACGAGGTGCCGGAGCTCCGCATCCCGGTTCGCGGCGGAGACGTCATCCTGGTTCCGCAGAGCGGCGAGGTCTACGTCGATGGCTGGGTGAACGCGCCCGGAGCCT
>JBEVNX010000215.1:0-9699 GCA_040507895.1 Binatia bacterium
TCACGAGCGCGCTCCTCCTCCACCTGCCCGAATTCCTCGCCCTCTCCGCGAACTCGCCGTTTTGGCGCGGTGAGGCGACCGGGCTCGCCTCGAGCCGGCAGATGGTCTTCGCCGCGTTCCCGCGCTCGGGGCCGCCGCCCCGCTTCAGGGACTACGCCGATTACGCGGAGGTCGTCGGCCAGCTCGAGAAGACCGGCTGCATCGCCGACTACACGCACATCTGGTGGGACATCCGGCTCCATCCCCGCTTCGGCACGATCGAGATGCGTGTGATGGACGCAGTGACGCGGGTCGAGGAGACGGTCGCACTCACCGCCTACGTCCAGGCCCTGGTGAAGCACTACGCCGAGCGCTTCGAGTCCGGAAGCGAACTGCCCTCGTTCCACCGCATCCTGATCTCCGAGAACAAGTGGCTCGGCGCGCGCTACGGCCTCGAGGCGCCGGTCATGGACCTGGCGACCGGCCGCAGGAACCGTGTGCCGGTCGCGCAGCTCATCCGGCGAACGCTCAGGGAGATCGCCCCGCACGCCAAGGAGCTCGGGGCAGAGCGCGAGCTCGAGGGGGTCAAGGACATCCTCGCCAAGGGCAACGGCGCGGACCGCCAGCTGCGCGTCTTCAACGCGAACCGCGACATCGTCGAGGTTGCGAGCGAGATCGCGGACGCAACCGAAGCGGCCGCCGTGACGACCGGATGATCGGAGTCGGAGAGGCGGTCCCAGCCGCCCGCGTCTGGCTGACTCCCCGCGACGAAGCCCAGCTCGGCGAGCTGGCCGAGGGCTCTCCCTACATCCTCCTCTTCTACCTCTTCGACTGGTCGAGCACCTGAACGGACGAGTTCCTGCTCCTGCGTGACAGGGGTCACGAGTTTGAAGAGGCGGGCGTGAAGATCTTCGGGATCTCCCGCGACAGCCCGTGGTCCCACGTCGCCTGGGCGCAGGCACTCGACCTCCGAACCGCGCTCCTCTCGGACTGGAACGGCGAGGTCGTCGGCGCGTTCGGCGTGGGGCACGAGTACCGCGGGATGGACGGAGTCGCCGAGCGGAGCGCCTTTCTCGTCGACGGACAGGGCATCATCCGCGGGTCATGGAGGTACGAGACGGGAGAGGTGCCCGACTTCGACGAGCTGCTGGCCGCCGCCCGCTCACTCTCGTAACGCTGCTCTATACGGCCGCTGCCGTCGCCGCGACCTGGCCTGCGATCGGCTCGTTCGGAAGCGCGTTCATGGCGAGCGGCGGCGACGGCGACGGCGAGCCGCCGGCCGGCGATCACCTCCAGGCCGTGTACCGCCTGTGGCTCGTGGGGCACCAGCTGGCGAACGGCGCCGCGCCCTGGGAGGACCCCTACAGCTTTCAGCCGCTCGCCGAGCCGCAGACCGTGCTCGCCGGCTGGCCGTTCGGCCTCCTCTACTGGCCGCTCGGCGCTCTCTTCGGACCGGTCGTCGCGTGGAACCTCCTTCTCCTCGGGACGATCGTGGCAGCCGGCCTCGTCACTTATCTCTGGCTGCGCGCCATGGACCTGGGCCCCTGGGCCGCGGCGATCGGCGGGCTCGCGTTCGCGGTCGCGCCCTACCGGCTCGACCAGAGCGCCTCGGGCCACCTGCTCGGCTGGGCTTCGCTCTTCATCCCGCTCGCCCTGCTCGGGATCGAGCGTGCCCGCGTCGCGGGCACGCGGCGGCGGGCGCACGGCTGGGGAGCCCTGACCGCCGCGGCGCTCGCCTCGATCGCGCTCTCAGGCCAGCTCCACCTCGCGCTCGGCGCGATCCCGTTCGTGCTCGCCTACGCGCTCGTCCGCCGCGGGCGGGTCGCACTGTTCTGGACATTGGGCGGCGCGCTCGCCGCCGCTGCGGTCGGTCTCGTCGTCCGCTACACGCTGATCGCCGGGTCGGCCGAGAACCAGGGCCGCTCGCTCTCCGACGTGCGCAAGTTCCAGGCTGAGTGGATAGACCTCTTCAACCGCTGGCACCGGCCAGGGAGCGAGGAGTTCGTCTATTTCGGCTGGCTGACGCCCGTCCTCGCGGTGGTCGGAGTGGTCGTTCTCTGGCGGGGACGGCGCTGGCTGGCCGTGCTGCTTGCGCTCGGCGCGCTCCTGCCGATCCTCCTCGCGCTCGGTACGAACCTCCCCACCTACTCGGTCCTCTGGCATGCGCTCCCGCCGCTCCGCTTCCCGCGGGTGCCCGAGCGCTTCATGCCGATCGCCGACCTCGCACTCGCCGCGCTCCTCGCGTTCGCCGCGGCGGAGCTCGCCCGGCGTGCAGGTAGGCGCGGTGCTGTCGTCGCGGCGGGGCTGCTCGTGCTCGTCGCCCTCGACCTCGGCGCGCAGCCGGTCTCCGCGACCGCGGCCGACCCCGACAACGCCGCGTATGCCGCCCTGAGGCCGGGCCGGGCCCTCGCACTCCCGCTCTTCGACCCGGGAATCCACTACGGGAGCGTCTACGACTACTACGAGCTCCAGGCGCCGCGCGAGCGGCCGCAGGGCTACAACACACTTGGGCCGCGAAGCGCCTATTCCTTCGCCTTCGCGCACAACCGCATCGGGTGCGGAGTCTGGGAACCCGGCGACGAGGCGGCCCTCGACCGGCTCGGCGTGCGAAACGTCCTCCTCCACCGAGGCGTCTACGACCAGGCGGGCGACCGATCGGCCTGGTTCGCCTGGCGCGGGCTGGAAGCGGCCGGCTGGGCTCCGACGGCAGAGGGCGGCGCTGTCACGCTGTTCGAGCGGGGCTTGTCGTCGGCCCCGCCACCCTTTGCCGAGCCTTCACGCACCGAGCCCGTCTTCTGCCAGGGGTGGCGAGACGGGAGGATGAACGAGCTCCAGGCGCCGCTTTGGGTCTACGGGCGCGGGCCGTTCACGTTCACGTTCACCAGCGACCAGCCGATGCACGTCGAAGTGTCATCGGTCGACTGGTCGGTGCAGTACGTCGTCGAAGTCAACGGCGAAGCGGACACGCGCAGCTTCACGTTCGAGAGTGAGGGCTGGCACCCCGTCGTCATCGACGCTTCGAGACCGGGGGTCAATCTCACCGTTCACTCGTAGGAAGCGCGTCAACGCCGAAGTCGCGGAGGCGCTCGCGCAGGTTGATGGCTAGAGGTCGACGAGCGCCGGCGGACGCAGAAGCTCCGACGGGGCATCGGGCACCTGGCCGAGCGGCCGTGAGGCGACACCTTCGATGGAGCGCATTCCCGGGATGAAAAGCGCGCCCAACGTGGCCACTGCACCGATAGCCGCAGCGCCGACGAGCGTCGCCCGGGCGCCGATGGCTTCCGCCACCGGAGCGGTGAGCGCAAAGGAAAGCGGCAAGAGCCCGATCGAGATCAGCCAGTCAAGGCTCGAAACGCGGCCAAGCATGGAGGCCGGGACGTGGCGCTGCTTGATCGTCGCCCAGATGATCGTGCCAGCGGTCTCGAGCGCGTTGAAGACAAGGCACGCGACCATCAGCTGCCACGAGGAGGTCGCAAGGCCGTAGCCGGCGACCGCAAGGGTCGCAACCGTCCAGGTCGCATACATGATCGTGACGTCGCGGCGCGGATGACCCCACTGCCCCATGAACAGCGCACCGCCAATGGCGCCGATGCCGCCCGCCGCGAAGACGAGGCCGAGGTCACGCGCCGAAGCACCGAGGTCGTTCTTGACCACGTAAGGAAGAAGGACCTCGGCAGGGCCGAGGAAGCAGAGGTAGGCAATCGCAGCCGAGAGCAGCGTGCCCCAGAGCCACACGCGGCGGGCCACGAAGCGAAGCCCGGCCTTCATCGCCGCCACGGGCGACTCCGACTCCCCGCCGGCACCGCGGAGAGGCGGCCGGATCATCCACACCGCGACCGTCGACGCGGCGAACGACGCGGAGTCGAGCGCAAACGCCGTTCCGGAGCCGAGCCCGGCGACCATGGCCCCGCCGATTGCGGGCCCGACAAGGCGAAGCGCGATCGGACGCACGAACTGGTCGAGGGAGTTCGCCGCCGGAAGGTCTTGCGAGGGAACGATGTCAGGCACCACCGCCTCGAAGGCCGGAATGAAGAACGCGGTTCCTACGCCATAGACCGCGACAACGATCACCAGTTGCCAGAAGGTGAGAGCACCGGTCAACGAGAGAACGGCGAGCACCCCGATGACGACCGCCCGCCCGAAGTCCGCCCAGAGCATGACGAGGCGACGGTCGACGCGGTCGCTGAGCATCCCGGCCGGCAGCAGGAACGCGATCGTGGGGAGGGTCATCCCGATGCCGAGGATCGAGAGTGCAGCCGGTGCGTTCCACAACGCGTATGCCTCCCAGGCCATCGCGACGAGGAAGATGCCGTCACCCAGGAGCGAAATCGTCATCCCCGCCCAGAGGATGCGGAAGTCCCGATGCCTCAGCGGCGCGAGCAGATTGATGCGCGAGAAGCCGCCGGGGCGGTCGAGCGACTCGTGGCTATGCTGCACTGCCTGCGACCTCGTCGAGACCGGTGTCCAGGTACTCGAACAGGTCGTCGCGGCTCATCGGCTTCGCAAAGAAGAAACCCTGGCCGAGCTCGCACCCGAGATCTCGAAGCGAGCCGATCTGCTCCGGGAATTCGATCCCCTCAGCGACGACCTCGAGGTTGAGACTGTTCCCCATCGCGATGATGGCTCCCGCGAGACCAGAGTCCTCGTGCTCCTTCGTCAGGAATGCTCGGTCCATCTTGAGGATGTCGACCGGGAACCGGCTCAAATACGAGAGGGACGAGTAACCGGTCCCGAAGTCGTCCATGGCGAGCAGGATCCCTAGCTCCTTCAGCTCGTGTAGCCGGGCGACCGCGAGATCCGTGTCGGCCATCATCACGCTCTCGGTGATCTCGAGGACGAGGGAGGACGGCGGGAGGTCGCTCGAGACGAGCGCATTGCGCACGTCGTCGACGATCGTTTCCGACTGCAATTGCTTGACCGAAAGGTTGACGCTCACCGTCAGGAGGCGCTCATTGCTCGACCGCCGGTGCAGGTCGGCGGCCTGGCGGCAAGCCTGCTCGAGGACCCAGCGGCCGATCGGGATGATCAGGCCTGTCTCCTCGGCGAGCGGGATGAAGCTGAGCGGCGGAATCATCCCGCGCTCCGGGTGCATCCACCGCAGCAAGGCCTCGACGCCGTAGTCGGTGCGCGTCGAAAGGTTGACCACCGGCTGGTAGTAGATCTCGAGCTGCTCGAACTCCAGAGCCCGCTGGAGCTGAGCCTGCAGCTCGAGCCGCTCGACGACCTGCTCGTGCATCGTCGGCTCGAACACACGGTAGCTCCCCTTGCTGTCCCGCTTCGCCATGTACATCGCGACGTCCGCGTTGCGGAGGAGCTCCTCGGCGTCTGGGGTCCCGAAGTCGTTGCCGGCCAGGCAGATACCGACGCTCGCTCTTGGATACACCTGCTTCGCATCCACCTCGTATGGGGCCTCGAGCCCGGCGAGGACGCGCGCGGCAACGTCGGCAGCGTCCGCGGAGTCGTTGATGCCGTCCAGGAGGATGGCGAATTCGTCTCCGCCGAAGCGCGCGACGGTGTCTGCCGGGCGCACGGCGATCTCGAGACGTCGCCCCACTTCCTGGAGAACGGTGTCGCCGGCCGCGTGACCTAGGCTGTCATTCACCGTCTTGAAATCGTCGAGGTCGATGAACATGACCCCGATCGACGGGCCGCCCCGGAGCGAGCGCATGATCGAGTGCTGCACGCGGTCGGCAAAGAGCGCGCGGTTCGCGAGATTCGTGACCGGATCGTGGAATGCCTGATGGGCGAGCTGCTCCTCGAACGCCTTGCGCTCGCTGACGTCGCGGCTGTTCAGGACGATGCCGCGCACGTGCTCGTCCTGGAGGAGGTCGGTGTGCTGTACCTCGAACTGAAGCCAGGTCCCGTCCCGGTGACGGAGGCTACATTCGATCACGTGGGTCTCGGCACCTCCGCCCGCATACGCGTCCCCCACACCCGACAGAATCTGCGTTAGCCGGGGACGGTCGGTCGGCGCGAGGATTCGGGCGAACTGTGTCCCTTCCATCTCATGTGGCCGATAGCCGAGCACGCGCTCGACCGATGGGCTCTGGTACGTGACCTCCCCGTGGGCATCCAGCACGGTGATCAAGTCGCTGGAATGCGCCACAAGCGAACGGAATCGGGCCTCGCTTTGGCGTCGGTGGAGATCCTCAGCGAGCGTCGCTCCTTCGAGGGCGAGCGACACCTGGCTGCTCAAGGACTCGAGTGAGTCGACGAGCTCGCGTGCGATCGGGGTCCGTGCAGAGAGGAAGAGAACACCGCGCATCTCGTCGCGCACCGAGAGCGGCAAGAACAGGGCGACTGCGCTCCCGGTCGCCCGCAAACCATCGAGAACCTCGGCGGGAACGCTCGAGCTCCAGCGCTGCGTGGGCGCCGACACCGACTCGAGTAGCCAGCGGTTCGCATCCTTGGTGAGCGCCCAGCCCTCGTCGGACTCCGTTGCCGCGACAATGAACGCACCTTCCGGCTGATACAGGACGAGGCGAGCACTCACCTCTCCTTCGACGAGCGTGTGGACGGCAGAGACCGCGGCGCGGTTGACCTGGTCCCGGCCCGCCGCGGCGACCAGGTCGACCCCCGCCGCTCGAAGGGCGAGCTCGCGGGCGGCGGCGCGCGCTTCCTGACGG
Source organism: Binatia bacterium (assembly GCA_040507895.1). GTDB lineage: Bacteria > Desulfobacterota > Binatia > JACPRU01 > JACPRU01 > JBEVNX01. The sequence goes on from JBEVNX010000215.1 coordinate 6,606, forward strand.
ACAAGTCCCGCCATTCGCAAGACCACGAGGAGGAAGAGGATCGCCGACGCGAAGATCAGGACGAGCAAGTCGGTATCGCCCCAGGCCTGCCAGGCACGGATTCCCGGCGCGATCAGACACGCGCCCGCGAGAAGGCCCAGCCTCAGCGGCGTGAGGCGCGTCCGATCCTCCAGGGCCGGCTCCTCGAGTGTCCGCATGGACGGGTGCAGCGCCGCCGCTCCCCAGAGGAGGTAGTAGACGATCCATCCGAAGTCGTAGCTGAGCTGGTGGTTGTACGCGTCGGTGAGGAGCGCATAGGTGTAGGCGGAGTCCACTGCGAGGAGCGAGACGATGCTCCCGATGAGCAGGTAGAAGGCCGGGGCGCGCTTGCCCTGATCCACAGCGAGCCGGATCGCCGCCGCCAGGAGCAAGATGTCTCCCAGTGGGTAGGCGGCCGAGACCGCCTTCTCGAACGCGGTGAGGCCGGAGAGGTGGATGTTCGGTGCGACGAGGAAGACCCACGAGATGAGACCGATGCCGACGGTGAGGATCAGTGAGTCGATCATCCCGGCGCGGTCGCCTCTCGGGTTTCGCCGCTTGACGAGGATCAGCAGGCCGCCGACGAGGGCCGGATAGACCGTCAGGTAGATCGCGTCGCCGAGCGACGGGAATTCGACATCGGCGCCGAATACCTTCGGATAGCTGTACGTGTAGAGGTCGCCGGCGAAAAACAGGAACTGGCCGATGATGAAGAGGAACCAAGCCGCGCGCGCCCTCGGCCGGTGCAGATAGATGCCGACTGCGATTGCGATCGAGGACGAGAGCCCGAGGAGGTTGATCAGCGGTCCGTTGCCCTGGAGCGGCGGGAACCACATGTAGGCCGCGGTCAGCACGGCGCCCAGGCCGAGGTAGGCGATCCAGAGGCGCTTGCGCCAGTTCACCGAGCGAAAGTGCTTCATGCCGCGTACTCGTTCGGCTGCGCGGGACGGAGGTCGAACGCGGCGGCGAGCTTGCCGATGACGTCGACGAGCTGCTCGATCTCCGCCTGCGAGTTCGCGGCAGTCACCTGGATCCGAAAACCGACCTCGGTCTTGGGGACGAGCGGATACGCAGCGAGGGTCACGTAGATCCCGCTCTCGAACAGAAAGCGGCCTGCTGCGTCGATGTCTTCGTGGCGTGCAAGCGGAACTTCGATGATGGGAAAGCCCGACCGGTTGGGCGTGTGGATCCCCAATTGGTCGAGGCACTCGAGGACATGGGCGGTCTTTCGCCAGAGATCGGAGCGGATCTGCTCGCCGCGGGACTCGTTGACATCGAATCCGGCGAGCACGGTGGCGAGTGAGGCCGTCGGTGACGGGCCCGAGTAGAGATACGGCGGCGCCGCCGTCTTCAGAAGCTCTTTGAGCTGGGTCGGACAGGCGATGAACGCGGCAAGCGACGAATAGGACTTCGAGAAGCCCGACACGAGGACAACGCCGTCGTAGGACTCGCCGTAATGCCGCACGACGCTGTTGCCCCGGACTCCGTACGGGCTGGGCTCGTCGTCCGACCGCTCTCCGATGACGCCGAACCCGTGCGCGTCGTCGACGTAGAGGATCGCGTCGTATCGACGTGCGACGCGAGCGAACTCACGGATGTCGGGCGCGTTTCCGGTCATGCTGTTCACTCCGTCCATGCAGACGAGACGCGTCGTCGAACGGTCGGCCCGGAGAAGCTGGTCGAGATCGTCGGGGTCCTCGAACCGGAACCGCTTGACGGTGGCTCCGCGGGCCGAAGCGAACTGGCAACCGTCGTAGATCGTCTTGTGCGCTCGGTTGTCCACGAAGATCGTCCCGTCCCCCGCCAGCACAGGGATCACCGAAAGGTGGATGAGCGTGATCGTCGGAAGAACGAGCGCGTCCTCGCAGCCCAAGAGGGTAATGAGACGCTTCTCGATCTCCTCGTAGAGGACGGGGCTGCCGAGCATCCGCGACCAGCTGGGATGCGTGCCCCACTTCTCGAGATACGCCGGAACGGCGTCGAGGATCTCGCGGTCGAGATCGAGCCCGAGATAGTTACAAGACGCGAAATCGGCGAGCCATTTGTCTCCGATCCTGATCATCCGTCCGTCGATTTCGTCGATCACGGCGTCGGTCATCGGATTGGACCGCTCGAGCTCGGCCAGCTCACTGCAGGCCGCGACCCAGCGGTCGATCCAGCGTGTCGAGGCATGGGGGGACCGGTGGCCGACCGGCCGATAGGCACTCATGCGCACAAACATCGTCTTCCGGGGCCCGTTTCTTTAGCGTCAAGCCCCCGGAAGGAGGTTTGCAGCGCTACATGCCCATGGCGTGGTAGCCGGAATCGACGTAGAGCGTCGTGCCGGTGATGTTGTCCGCCTCGTCCGAGAGGAGGAAGGCCGCGGCCGCGCCGACGTCGTCCGAGTCGATCGGGCGGTGCAGTGGCGCGCGCTCCTCCACGATCGCTTCCATCGTCGGAAACCCTGCGATCGAGCGCGCGGCCAGCGTCCGGACCGGGCCGGCCGAGACCGCGTTGACCCGGATGTTCTTCTGCCCGAGATCCCAGGCGAGGTAACGGACGGACGCGTCGAGGGCCGCCTTGGCCACGCCCATGACGTTGTAATGGGGCACGGCGCGCTCTCCGCCGAGGTAGGTCATGGTGAGGATCGAGCCGCCGCCCGCCGCCTCCATGAGCGGCTCGGCGAGGCGCGAGGCGGCGACGAGCGAATACGCCGACACGTCGAGGGCGAGCCAGAAACGGTCGCGCGGCGTGTCCGTGAAACGGCCTTCGAGATCGCGCGCGTCGGCAAAGGCCACCGAGTGGACGAGAAAGTCGAGCTGCCCGCCGAACGCCTCCCCCACCTCGGCGAATACCCGCTCCATTTCCCCGTCGGAGCGGACGTCGCACTCGGTGACAAGCGGGCTGGACACCGATTCCGCCAGCTCGCGCACGCCCTTCTCGATGCGCTCGCCCTGGTAGGTGAACGCGAGGGAGGCGCCTCCCTCGGCGAGCTTCTGCGCGATCGCCCACGCGATCGAGCGCCGGTTGGCGACCCCGAGCACGAGCCCGCGCTTGCCGGTGAAATCAGCCAAAGCGGGAGCAGTTTATTGTCGCG
>JBEVNX010000218.1:0-26000 GCA_040507895.1 Binatia bacterium
TAGATGGCCAAGGCGACGTTCCGCGTGTGGCGCGGCGATCGATCGGGAGGCGGCTTCCGGGACTACGCAACCGAGGTCTCCGAAGGCATGGTCGTGCTCGACGCGATCCACCAGATTCAGGCGGAGCAGGCCAACGATCTCGCCGTGCGCTGGAATTGCAAAGCCGGGAAGTGCGGCTCGTGCTCGGCGGAGATCAACGGCATGCCGAAGCTCATGTGCATGGCGCGCCTCTCCGACCTGCCGCTCGAAGAGCCGGTCACCGTGGAGCCGATGCACGCGTTTCCGCGCTTGAAGGATCTGGTGACCGACGTTTCGTGGAACTTTCTCGTCAAGAAGGGAATCAAGCCCTTCAAGCCGCGTCCCGCCGACGCCCCCGACGGGACTTGGAGGATCGCGCAGCGAGACATCGAGCGCGTGCAGGAGTTTCGCAAGTGCATCGAGTGCTTCCTCTGCCAGGACGTGTGCCACGTGCTGCGGGACCATCATCTCCACGAGCAATTCATCGGCCCGCGCTTCTTCGTGTACACGGCGGCCCTCGAGATGCATCCGCTCGACACCGAGAACCGTCTCGATGAGTTGCGACAGGCGCAGGGCGTCGGCTATTGCAACATCACCAAGTGCTGCACCAAGGTCTGCCCCGAGAGCATCACGATCACCGACAACGCGATCATTCCGCTGAAGGAGCGGGTGGTAGACCATTTCTACGACCCGCTCGGGCGCTTGTTCGGCGGCCGGAAGTAGGCGAGCGATCGCTCACGCGCCGTTGAAGGGCGTGCGGCGTTCCACTACCCTGGGGCTGGAGCGCGTGCTCGCGCGTACGTGCCTCCCCGTGAACTCGAAGATGCTTCCACGCTTCGTAGCCGACAAGACGCTCGGCCGCCTCGCCCGCTGGCTGCGCATCCTCGGGTGTGACGTCCTCTACGGCGCGAACTTCTCCGGGGTCGGCTTGTTGGCCGCGGCGCGCCGGGACGGCCGCACGATCCTCACCCGCGACCGCCGTTTGGCGAAGCGCCGTGAGGCTCCACCCCTTCTGCTGATCGAGGACGACGGCTTTCGCGCGCAACTCCGACAAGTGGTGGAAGCGTTCGGAATCGACGCCGCCGCAGAGCTCTTCCGCCGTTGTGTGGATTGCAACACCGAGCTCGCCGTCGTAGCGCGCGACGAGGTCGCCGGCCGCGTGCCGGCGTTCGTGTTCGATACGCAGCGGAGCTTTCGTCGTTGCCCGCGCTGCGGTCACCTCTATTGGGAAGCCACGCATGTCGAACGCGTGAAGCGAGAGATCGCCGCCATGGGACTCGGAGCGCCCCGCGAGCCCGCGTCCGCCGAGGCGCCCCGATGAGCGCGACCGCCGGCGTCTTCCTCGAGGCGGGCGACTTCGCGCTCGGCCGTTGCCCCGAGTGCCGCCGCGAAGTGCTCACCTACCCCGACGACGACGGACCGGACGCCGGCGGCGTTCGCCGGTGTCTTCACTGCGACGAGCGGTTGACGGGAGAGCTTCGCTGGATCGACGTCGGGGACCTCGAGGCCCTCGGCTACGTGGTCGATTCCGGGGAAGGCGGGGGGGCTGGATGCGCGACCTGCGCAACCGGATGCACGGTCAGAGTGCCGGGCGAGACGAAGAAGTTCGGATGACGAGGTCGGGGGCCGAGGCCAGGGGCGGCCCGGCGGCGTGCCGTTGGTGGCGACCGGTTGCTTCACGGGGGGCAGGGAAATTCTCGGGCGCGCCGGTGCCGAGAATCGACGAGGGCGTGACGACGCAGGCGGAAGGCCAGCAGTGGCTCGGCGTTCAACATGGACGGGACGGTTCGAAGCTACACGTTCAATAGCGACATGATTGACTGACGAGCTGTCTCTCGAACCCGCCACGAAGGGGCGAGAGCGTCGAGGGGTTCGCTCCGCCAGTCAGTCGGACGGAAGGCGAAGCCCGAGGCGGCGCAGCGCGCGAACGAAGTCGGCGGGCGGGGGGCTCTCGACGATCACGCGTCGGCTGTCTCGCGGATGGTCGAAACCGAGCCGCGCCGCGTGCAGGAGGTGCCGGCCTTCGGCGATCGCCTGCTCGCCGTAGACGACGTCGCCGATCACCGGATGGCCGATCGCCGCGAGATGAGCCCGGATCTGGTGCATGCGACCGGTCGGAATCTCGACCTCGAGCAGCGTCATTCCGCGGCGAGCGGCGAGCGGACTATACCGGGTGATCGCGGTCCGGGCGCCCGGATTGCGATCACCCTCCCCGAGCACCTGCACCTTACGCCGGCTGCGAGGATGCGGCGCGATCGGCCGGTCGATCACGCCTGGCCCGGCGAGCGCGCCGCTCACCACCGCGAAGTAGCGCTTCTCGATCGTTCCCTCGCGGAACTGTCGGCGAAGCGCGAGCCAGGTTTCGCGGCTCCGCGCGGCGACGATCACACCCGAGGTGCCGGTGTCGAGGCGATGCACTAGACCGGCCTCGAGCGGCGAGTCGCCGACCGAGATGCACTCCGGAAAGCGCGCGGCGATGAAGTTGGCGATCGTGCCCCGGTCGCTGGCTCGCAGCGCGTGGCTCGGCCGTCGAGCCGGCTTGTCGAGGGCGACCCAGCTCGGGTCCTCGACCAACAGCGGAACCGCGGGCTCGGCCTCGGCGACGATCGCCGCGGCGAGTGGCGCGAGCACCTCCACCTCGAGGATCCGCTCGCCGTAGATCATCTCGCCCTTGCGCGCGGCGCGGCCGTCGATGCGCACCAACCGCTGGGAGAGCATCTGCTGGATCCCTCGACGTGAGACGCCCGCGATCGACGCGGCGAGCAGGCGGTCGACGCGCTCGGCGCGGCCCTGCGCGACGTGGATGCGGTGGCGGGTCATGCTGGGCTCTCAGCCGAGGCGCTGTATCGCGTCGTCGCGGGTGAGCAGCGATACCGTCTCGACATGCTCGGTCTGCGGCAGCATGTCGAACGGCCGGACCCGCAAAGTCCGGTAGCCGCCCACCGCGAGGCGTTCGAGGTCGCGCGCCAGGGTCCGCGGCTCGCAGGACACGTAGACGATGCGGCGCGGGCGAAGCCCGGCGACGGCTTCGAGCACTGCAGTGGAGGCTCCCTTGCGCGTCGGGTTGAGCGTGACGACGTCGACTGCGCCGAGGGTGGCTCGCAGCCGCGCGGTTGCGTCCGCGGCGTCCGCCAGCTCGAAGCGGGCGTTGTAGAGCCGATTGCGTCGCTGATTGGCCCGCGCGTCGGCGAGCGCGCTCGGCGAGTCTTCGATGCCGACCACGAACTTGGCGCGTGTCGCGAGCGTGAGCGACAACGGCCCGACGCCGCAGTAGAGATCGAGGGCGTGATCATCGCTTGCGGGGGCCGCCCATTCGAGCGCGGTCTCGTAGATGCGCCGGGCGATCCACGGGTTCACCTGAAGAAACGCCCCCGGGCTGGCCTGAAGCTCGAGCTCGCCGATGCGCTCGACCAGCGTCGCGGGGGGGCGCAAGGTCGCGAACGCTCGTCCGAGGATGACGTTGCCGCGCTCGGGGTTGTAGTTGTGCACCACCCCGCCGAGCAGCCGGCAGCGCCGGGCGACGCGGCGGGAGAGCTCGCGCACCCGGTCGGTCTCGCGGCTGGTCGTGACGAGCACCAAGAGCACACGCCGGCGCCATGCGCCGTAGCGCGCCACCAGATAGCGAAGCTCGCCTTCGTGGGTTCGCTCGTCGTAGGCGCGGATGCGGAGGCGGCTCGCTTCCTCGAGCACCGCGCTGAGTACCTCGGAAAGCGCGGGGTGCTGCGCCGCGCAGCGCTCGGCGTCGACCAGCCGATGCGTCCCGGGCGCGTAGACCCCGGCCTGGAGCGAGCCGTCGCGCCGCGCGCGCACCGCGAGCTTGGCGATGTGCCGGTAGCCGAAGAGGTCGCGCGATCCGACGATGTCTTCCGCCACCAAGCCGCCCAGCGCCGGCGCTCGATCGAGCGCCGCTTGCACGAGCTCGCGCTTGCGGGCGAGCTGTTGGCGGTAGGGAACCCCGCGCAGGGGGCAGGGACCGCACCTCGGAGCGTGGGGGCAGAGCTCCGGTCCGGAGCTCACGCCGGAGAGGGATGCGAGCGCATTCCGTTTCGCTGTAGGCGAATCATGAGACAGGTGACGAACCTCGGGTCGATGGGCCGATCCGGAGCCAGCGCCAGGAACTCTTCCTCGAAGCGACTCAAGCTGAACTCGAGAAACCCTTTGGCTCCGGGGATCGTACCGAGGAACCGATCGCGAACGTCGACCCTCAGGCCGCCCGACGTCGGGTCGAGCGTGGCGAGGCGGAGCTCGCCGAGCTCGCTCGCCGCGATCGGCTCGAGGGTTGGAGCGCGGCCGAGCGCGAAGTGAGCGAACGCGGTCAGCAGCACCGCACTGAGGCGGAAATCGTCCGCCTCGCGCGGGCGCAGCGCGGCGAGCTCACCCGGCGCTTGGCCGAGGAGGCGCCTGCATGCGTCGCCGAGCGAAGCGACGTCGTCGACGATCGCGCGAACGTGGTCGAGATCTCTCGTCGTGGCGAACGCCCGGTAGCGGATCTCGCCGGGCCGCTCGAGGCCCTCGAAGAAGGCCGGCTTCATGCGCAGCATGCCGCCGAGCGCCTCCCGGTAGGGCGTGTCGAGGAACGAGAGACCCTCGGCCGTCGCCGGCAAGCCGAGCGCCTCGACCGCACGCTTCGCCGATTTGCGGTAATCGAGCAGGATGCTCCAGCCGACGCGGAAGAGGTGCTGTACGTAGTGGCGCTCGAGGATGCGGATCGCTTCCTGCGTGTCGGCGCCCGACAGCGTCTCGAGCGCCAGATTCACGGTGTCGTGGGCCACGCGGATCTTCTCGGCAATCTGGTCGCGATCGGCGAAGTCGGCGCCGTCAGCTACCAGCACGCGGTTCACGAGATGCGCGAGCTCGTGACGGAGCGCGGTGGCGGCCTCTCCGGAGAATCCGGCGTGTAGGAGCTGCGAAAAAAACGACGCCCCGCCCTCCGGCAGCACCAGGGCTCGGTCCTGCGGCAGCTCCCAGTCCTGGTCGGTTGCCTCGCGGCCGAGCGGCTCGCTACGCGGCGCCAGATCCGCGCCGCGCAGCGGACGGTAGACCTCCTGCGCCTCGTAGTAGTCGGGGAATCCCCGGTCCTGGAGGCGGGCGTTGCGCAATCGGAACGCGCCTTCCTCGAGGTCGCTTTCCACGCCCCACCACGTCTCTTCCATGACCGTGATGAAGTAGCTGTAGTCGCGCTCGTAGAGCGCTTCGATGAGGCTCCGCACGAGCGAGGAGCGCGCGTCCCAGCGGTGAAAGACGATCTGGTAGTGTTCGTCGAGCTCGAAGATCTCGGGGCCCTCGACGTCGTCCTCGGGCTCCTCGGGGTCGTCTCGCCGGTGGACGCGGACGAACCGCTTGAGCAGCAGCACGAGGAGATCGCGGTCGATGGCGTTCAGCAGCTCGCCGAGCGCGCGCCCGCCGGCCTGGACGAGCGCCTCGAGCCAGTCGAGCACCGTGGCGATCTCCAGACGGTCCTTCTTCCAGCAGTCGAGGTCGAGAAGCGCACAAACTTGGTTTCCGGACGCGAGAGCGAGAAGGTCGGCGCCGTCCTCGAGGCCGACTTCCTTCAAGGTTTGGAACAGGCTCTCGGCTGCGAACGATCGCACCAAGCGCTGAGCGTTGGGCGCCGACAGGACGAGGTCGCACCGCTCCCGCGCGGAGATCCCGTAGAGTGCATCGAGCTGCTCGCGAAAGGGCAGGCGGTTGAAGGCGTCGGAGCTGTATGCGCGATCGGTCATCGCTTCGGCGAAACGTACCATCGACGGACGGGGCTGGGAAGAAACTGCCGCGCCCGTGACGCCGCGCTACGGTGGGAGGATGGAAGTTTCGCCCGCCTCAGGGCTGCGGCGCCGGGCTGCGCTCGCGCTGGGCCTTCTCCAACTGCTTCTGATACTCGGCGTAGAGGTCGTCGAGCTCCTTCTGCAGCTTGGGAAGCTGCTCGCTCAGCAGGCGCGTGAGCTCGGTGCCGGTCACCGTCAACTGCGCGGAGAGCCGCGCAACCTGATCCTTGAACTTCGCCCACTCCGGGGAGCGCCGCAGCTCCTCGAGGTTGCGCCGGAATTGCTCGACACCCTGCGACATCGCACGCGACAGCTCATCGGCGCTGATGCGGCCGCGGCGCAGCCAGACCTCGGCTACCGAGCGCACGCCCTGGAACCGCGAGTTCGGCTCGGCGAGCGGGCTCCTCGCATCGATCACGAAGTATTCGACGTTGGGCCGCTGCCCCGCTACAGGGTCGTTGACCACGAACGCGCCCGACTCGTGGATGCGGCCGCGCTCGGTCGCGTCGATCGTCACGCGGATCTCCACGGTGTCGCGGTCGCCGAACCCCACGTTGTCGACCCGGCCGATCGGCTTGCCCTCGAACATGACGGAGTCCTCGGCTTTCAGGCCCTTCGAGTTCTCGACGTCGATCGTCAGGGGCAGGTCGTTGGCCGCCAAGGCGAACCTCACCGCCAGGCCGAGCGTCAACGCCGCCCACCGTGCGCTCCGTGCGATCATCGTCGGGCCCCTTTCCGACCGGGAATGCGGCGGCTCTGCTCGAAGGTGCCGAAGCCTACCCGACCGTCGGCGGTGAAGCGGGCGAGGCCGAACACCGTGAAGAGCTTCCCGTCGGGAATCGGACGGACGACTGGAACCGCGTAAGTCACTTGACCAAGAACACGCAACGCGCCCGATCGACTCGCGACCTCAATCCTCCACGTCTCGGGGAGGAGCCCATCCGCCCGGTTGCGAACCGAGACCAGGCCCGAGAGGAGCGGGTCCACGCGGCCGGCGTGAACGATCTCTCCCTCCACTTGATCTTCGCCGGCGCGGCGCGAGACGACGGAGAGGAAGGTCTCGGAGCCGAGCGGCACGTTGAGCGCGGCGCGCTCGCGCCAGGGGCGCGGCTCGGACGGCGCGCCAAGGCGAAGGGCTGCGGGCGCCGAGATCGCGACGCGTGGGCCATCGCAAAGGATCTCGCCCTCGACGTGGCCGAGACGCGCGCCGGCTGCACGCGGTCTCCACACGAGCGTCGCCTCGAGATGCGATAGCTCCGCTTCGGCGAGGCCGGTCTCCAGATCGAGGAAGGGGTCGGTTCGTGGAAACGTGAGACAGGGCCCGTCGAAGCGGAGTCGCAGCTCCTCGGACCCGGCGCGAGTCCATTCCAGCCCGCAGCAGCGCAGGGTTTCGCCACGCTCCTCCCCCGGCGCGGAATGCTCGCCGGTGAAAAGACCCAGCCGATGGGCGCCAATGCAGACGAGGAATCGCCCTTGCCGCCGTCCGCTGGACAGCCGCTCGGTCGCTGCGAACCCGCCGATGCCGGCGGTGCCGTCGTGGAACTCGACGGCGAGCGAATCCGGGTCGGACCGCGATTCGCCATGCGCCGTGACCCACCGCCTGGGAAGCGGGCCGTCGACCTCCACCCGCTCGGCGAAAGCGTCCACCGCGCGCAGAAACCGAGCGCGCAGCGGGCCCGGCCAGCGCAGCGGCACCGCGAGCTCGAGCTGCACCGCGGCGATCCGCCCGCCGGCGCCGAGCGATGCCAGCTCGGCGATTCGCGGATCGCGATCGTCGGCGAATCGGCTCGTGAAGATCTGCATCAGGTTGTGGCGGCCGGCGGCGGGATAGCGGTCGCCAATCGTGACCTCGATGCCGCCGGCGCGACAGGCCTCGGCGAATCGAGCCAGGCGGGGGAGGAACCGGGGCGGGATCGTCGGCACGCCCTGCCTCACCGGCACGAGCGCGCCGGCCACCAGGCGCGCACCGATTCCCACGTCGCAGTAGGGCTGGATGGCATTCCAGCCGTGCAGGAACAGGATCACCGCCTCCCCGGATTCGGCGATCTGCCGGCGCATCCCTTCGAGCAAGAGATCGAGCAGCCAAGGCGCGCGCTCGCGCACGTCGCTCACGCGGTTGAGATCGAGGCGGTTGCGATCCTCGGCCGCGTTGACGATCGCCGGCGCGCCGAGCCGCTCCGCCAGCTCGAGGGTGATCTCGGCGGTGTGCAGGTCGTTGACCTTGCGCGGGTCGTCGAGGTCGAGTGCGCTTGCCTTCGCTCGCCGTCCGCCGTGCGGTGCGACCAGAAGCACCGGCGCTCGACCCGGGCGGCACACCATCCAGTCCGGGACTGCACTCGACAGACTCACGACCCAATTCAGACCAGGCTTCGCCCTCGGGAGCAACGGCCTTCACCGGAAGCTCTCGAAGCGGTGTAGGCGCGGGTTGATTTGCAGACGGGCCTCTGGTGTGTAGTCGCCGTTGACCGCCCGCGTCCTCCGGTTTGCCGCCGTCGTGACGGTCGGACTTTCCCTGATCTCGATGCGCGAGGCGGCCGCGGCCGAGCCGGTGGAGCTGACGATCCGAGCGCGGCTCGCATTCACAGCGCCGGAAATCGATGGGACCGCCGAGATTCGCTGGCGAAACCCCGGCCCCGAGCCCGCTTCGTCGATCGAGGTTTTGCTCTTCGCCAATCGGTTTCGCTCCATCGACGGGATGGATGAGCTCGCGCGCCACTTCCTCGTCGCCGGCGGTTCCTATCACGCGGGAAGGACCGACATCGTTTCGGTAGACGAGAGCGGGAAGGGGCTCGACTGGCGATATGAAGACCTCGCCGCGATGCCCGAGGCGACGATAGCGACGATCGATCTCGGTCGCGAGCTCGGCGTCGGCGAGGAGGCCCGGGTCGCGATCCACTTCCGCACGCGCCTACCGAACCTGTTGGACACGCTGGGGTCGAGTGGCGAGCTGCTGATCGCCGCCGATGGCTGGTATCCGCAGCCCGTCGATGCAAAGAGCCGATGTCCAAGCCGCGCACACGCGCGGGTCAGCTTGACGATTCCGACGGAGAGTCACCTGCTTCTGGACGGCAAGCGCTTCGACGGCGGGGCGCCGGTCGAGGAGGCCACGGACGAGCACGTGTCGCTGATCCTCTCCGGCGAGCCGTTCGGCGAACAGTCGCTCCGCGTCGGCAACCGTGTGGCTCACGTCTATTCCGCGCCGAGCAGAGACGTCGTTCAGCGGATCTCGCCGAACGAGCCGGCGGCCGACGCGCTCCTGGATACGCTCGCGGCGATTCTCACCGAGTCGAAGGCATCGAACGACCTGACGATCGTGCGGTTGCCGCTCCGCTGGTACCCCTCGGCGCAAGCGACGGGGATGGTGCTGGTCTCGGACCGCTTGTTCGAGATCTTTCCGATACTGCGACCGCTCCACCAGCGCGAGCTCGCCTACGCGGTCTTTCTCGAGGAGGAACGGGCGATCGCAGCGGCCCGCGAGCTTCCAGCCGACGCGGGTTGGGTCGCGGAAGGCCTCGCCTGGCGCCGGGCGGACGAGCTGTATCGCGCCCGTTTCCGCTCGGGGCGAGAAGTCAAGGATTGGGTCCGGCTTTTCAACGTGTTCGCGATCGTCGATCGCTTCGACACCGCGCCGCGTATTCCGCTGGTGCGGCCATTCTACCCGACCGCCGCCTCCGAAGATCCGCTGAACATTCGTCCGGGCGCGCTCTGCGAGCGCCGCCCGCCGGGCCGCTTGGTGTTTGGCAAGCTCGACTCCTTCCTCGGCCACGACGAATTCGCCGCGCTGCTCGGGCGCCACGGCCGGGACGGCAGGCCGATGCGCCAGCTGCTCGAGGAGCGCGGGGCGATCCCGCTACTCGACGCCTGGCTTCAGTCCTACGCGCCACTCAACTACGCGCTCGAGGACGTGCGGCTGAACCCCGGCGGCGCGCCCGGCGCGAGCTTTCGAATCGATCGCCAGAGCGCGGAACTTCGTCCCGACGCGGTCGAGGTGGGAATCGAGAACGAAAGCGCGGAGGAGGTCGCCTTCGTCAAGCTCGACGGGGAACGCACGGAGCGGACGCTGATGGCGGCCGCGCCGGTGCGAGCGGTGACACTGGATCCTGAACGGCGTGCGATCGAGACCCGGCTCGACGACAACCGAGCGCCGCCTCGATTCCAGCTGCTGCTCGACAGCGCCGACGTCGAGGTCTCGTCGACGGAGTTCGGCGTCTCGACGCTGGTCGTGGGCCGGCGCCGCTACGACTATCGGAAGGATCTGGCGCTCGCCGGCTTCTACACGAGCCGCGGGACCGGCTTCGACGCGGGGGCCCAGTGGCACGGCGGGACTCCGATCGACGCCAATCTCTACCGCCAAAACCTCTTCGCCTACTACACGTTCGTGGATCTCGATTCGTCCTTCGAGAACAAGCAGGCACCCGGGGTACGCACCCACGGCAACCTCGGCGGCTTCGGTCTGCGCTTCAATTCGTACGACGCCTTCTGGTTCGAGAACCCCTCGAGCTCGCATCACGTACGGCTCTTCTTCGACGGCTACGATCGCGCGCTCGGTGGCGATTTCGGCTTCGTGCAAGGCGGCGGGAGCGTTACCGTCACGCGGGCGCTGCGCCAGGACACGGTGCTCGCGGGGCAGTTGCTGAACGGCTATACGGCCGCGACGGGCAGCGGGCCGATCCCCAATCAGGGCCTCTTCAGCCTCGGCGGCTTCCGCTCGATTCGCGGCATCGGCGCGGAGGATGAGCTCGGCAACGGGATCTTTCTGGTGCGCGCCGAGATCCGCCACATGCTGCCCTGGTGCCTCGATTGGAACTTGGCCGAGGTGCTGATCGCACGCCGGCTGCAGGCGAAGGCGTTCGTCGACGCCGGCCGGGTCGGCTCGCGCCGCCTCTACGATCCGTCCAGCTTCGCGGTCGGCGTCGGCGGCGGCCTCAATTTGTTCTACGACTTCATGGGATTCTTCCCGACCACTTTCTACCTCGACGTGGCCACGCGCGCCGATCGAGGCAGCAATGCGCAAGTGCTCTTCGGCGTCGGACAGCCGTTTTGACCCCTGCCCCGGTTGTGAAGGTCGGGCTTTTTTCGCTACGTTCGGGCTGCAAAATGCGCGCCTTGCTGATCTCGGCCAACACCGAGAAGATCCCAGACCCCGTGTACCCGATCGGCGCAGCGTGCGTCGGCGCCGCGGCGCGCCATGCGGGCCACGAGGTCGAGGCCGTCGATCTCTGCTTCGCCGGCGATGCCCGCGCGCTCGTGGACGGCGCGATCCGCGATCTCTCGCCCGACGTCGTCGCGATCTCGCTCCGTAACCTCGACAACTCCGCCTATCCGGACAATAGCTCCTACATCGACGACTATCGCTCGCTCGTGTCCTGGGTGCGCGAGACGACCCGTGCTCCCGTGGTGCTCGGCGGCGCGGGCTTCACGGTGATGCCATCCACGATCTTGGAGGAGCTCCATGCCGACTACGGGGTGGTCGGTGAGGGCGAGGACGCGTTTCCCTGGCTGCTCGGCGAGATCGAGAGCGGGGGAGAGGTGCGCGGCAACACCTCGTTCGCCTGTCAGCGCGTGAACGGGGGGCTGCTGGTGTCGTCCAAGCTGCGTATCAAGGAGCTCGATGCCGCGCCCTTTCCCGATCGGGACCTCTTCGACGTCCCGAGCTACTACGAGCGCGGCGGCTGCATGAACGTTCAGACCAAGCGCGGCTGCTGCTTCGATTGCGTCTTCTGCAGCTATCCGCTCATCGAGGGGACGAAGGTCCGCATGCGGAGCGCGGAGCGGGTGGTCGACGAGATCGAGTCGTTGCGCGCGCGTTTCCACGTCCGTCACATCTTCTTCGTCGACAACATCTTCAACTTTCCGTTGCCTCACGCCAAGCGGGTTTGCGAAGAGATCGCTCGCCGAAAGCTCGACATCGAATGGTCGGGATACCTGAACCCGCGCTTCGTGGACGAAGAGCTGGTGCGGAAGTTGGCCGCGTCCGGCTGCAAGGGAGTCGAGTTCGGCACCGATTCCGGGGCCGCCACGATGATCGCCAACCTTCACAAGGAATTCGACACGGAAGATCTCCGCCGTGCGAGCCGGCTCTGTCACGAGCACGGGATCAAGTTCGCTCATAGCCTGATCTTCGGCGGCCCCGGCGAGACGCCGCAGACTATCGACCAGACGCTCACGCTGATGGACGAGCTGCGCCCGACCGCGGTCATCGCGTTCACCGGCATACGAATCCTTCCGGGAACCGGCATGGTCGAGATCGCGCGGCGCGACGGTCAGATCGACGCCGACGACAACCTCCTTCACCCGAAGTTCTACGTCTCCGAATCGCTTCAGGCCGACCTGATCGACCGCATCGAGCGGCACGCCGCGGGCCACTCGAACTGGATCGTGCCGGGGAAAGGCATCCGCACGAACATCGAGATGCTGCAGCGTTTGCGGGACAGGAAGATCAAAGGTCAGCTGTGGCGCCTGCTGCGCGGGTGAGCGGGGCCCCCTGGGCGTGCTCGAAGCGCCTGCTCGAGAGCCGGGAGCGGACGCGGTGACGCCGCGCGGAAGCCCTGCGCGGCGCCTGGCGGGGGTCGTGCGGCGCTTTCCGCGTACGCGCTTGCTCATCGTCGGCGACCTCATGCTCGATCAGTTCATCTGGGGACGCGTGAGCCGGATCTCGCCGGAGGCGCCGGTGCCGGTCGTGCAGGTCACCGGAGAGAGCGCACACCTGGGCGGCGCGGCGAACGTCGCGGCGAACGTGCGCGCGCTAGGGGGCGAGGCTTCGATCGTGGGCGTCGTCGGCGGGGATACGTACGGACGCCGATTGATGCGCGAGCTCGGCTCGATCGGCGTCGGCGTCGGAGACGTCGTGCGCTCCGCCGGATTCGCGACGATCCGCAAGATCCGCATTCTCGCCCATCAGCAGCAAGTGGTCCGCCTCGATCGCGAGTCCGGCGCGCTCGATGCATCCCTCGCGCGCACCGTGGCGGCGCGCGCGCTGCGACGGCTCGACTCGGTCGATGGCGTCGTCGTTTCCGACTACAACAAAGGTGTGGTCACGCCCGCCTTGCTGAGCGAGCTCGGCGAGCGTTGCCGTTCCAAACCGATGCTTTTCATCGACCCCAAGAAGCAGAACTTCGCCAACTACGCGGGCGCGACGCTGGTGAAGCCGAACTTCGAGGCGGCCGCCCTGGCGTCGGGCGTCGACATCGTCGACGATCGCTCGCTGGCCCGAGCGGGCCAAACGCTGCTCGAACGCTGGCGCTGCGAAGCGGTGTTGATGTCGCGGGGCGAGGGAGGCATGACGCTCTTCCGCCGCGGTGGCTCGATGGAGCACTTCCCGACGGCCGCGCGCGAGGTGTTCGACGTGACCGGGGCGGGAGATACGGTGCTGGCGAGCGCCGCGCTCGCGCTGGCCGCCGGGGCGAGCTTCGAGGATGCGGCGGTGCTCGCCAATCGAGCGGCGGGCATCGTCGTCGGCAAGCTCGGAACCGCCACCGCGTCGGCCGACGAGCTTCTCGCCGATCTCGCCCGCATGGACCCAGCGTGAAGAGCATGACGGGATTCGGAGCGGCGACCGCGCCGCTCGGCGCTCGATCCCGCGGATTCCTCTCGGTGGAGGTGAAGAGCGTCAACCAGCGCTTTTTGGATCTCAAGCTGTCGCTGCCGAAGGAGTACGCGGCCTGGGAGGGCGAGGTGCGCAAGGCCGTGCAGGACCGCGTGGGCCGCGGCCGGGTCGAGGTCTATGTGGGCCGCTCGGCGGCCGGCAACGAACGCGTGCGGGTCGAGATCGATGAAGATCTGGCGCGGGCGTACGTGGACCAGTGGCGGCGGCTCAAGCGCAAGCTCCGGCTCTCCGGCGAGATCGACGTCTCCCTGCTCAAGGGGATCGCCGATCTCTATCGCCCTCGGGAGAACTCGACGGTACTGCGAAGCGAGCATTCCGTGCTGCTGCGCGCGCTGTCGAGAGCGCTCACCGAGCTCGACCGCGCGCGCGTGCGCGAGGGAACGCATCTCGCGGACGACATCCACGAGCGCATCGCCGCGCTCGAGACGCTCGCCGACGGCATGGCCGAGCGTGCGGCGGCGAGCCGCGACGGCGCCCGTCGCCGAATCGAGGAGCGCATGCGGGAAATGATCGAGGGCAAGGTGGACGAGAACCGCATCGTCCAAGAAGCGGCGTTCCAGGTCGAGCGCGGCGACGTCACGGAGGAGATCGTCCGTCTGCGCAGCCATCTCGGGGGACTCCGCGATTTGCTCGGTCGCGACGACGCGGTTGGCAAGCGCATCGACTTCTTGCTGCAGGAGGTGCAGCGGGAGGTGAACACGGTCGCCTCGAAATCGAGCGATCTTCGCCTGACGCAGCTCGCGGTCGAAGCGAAGGGAGAGGTGGAGAAGATTCGCGAGCAGGTGCAGAACATCGAGTGAGTGGCATGGTGCCGATCTCGACCATTGCGGCGGATGGAGCTGGCGGGCGCAGTGCGATGCCGTCTTGGTGCTGCACGGGCGCTCGCCGCTCATCCCGCCACGCGTGCATGGAGCCGCCGTGGGGCGGCTCATCGGCGGGTCGTGTGGGCGTATCTTCGATACCGCCGCCAGCGCGAACGAGGTCGGCGCCTTGGACCTGAGCGACCTTCGCCGCCGCGGCATCCTCTTCATCGTCTCGGCTCCTTCCGGAGCCGGCAAGACCACGATTTCCGGCCGCGCGCTTCGCGGGATCGCCGGCCTCGAAATGTCCATATCGTGCACCACGCGAGCCCCTCGAGCCGGCGAAGTTGACGGGCGGGACTACACGTTCCTCGATCGCGCGGAGTTCGAGGGACGGCGCGCCCGCGGCGCGTTTGCCGAATCGGCGGAAGTGCACGGCTTCCTCTATGGCACCCCGCGCGCGCCGATCGAGAGCGCCCTCGCCGAGGGACGCGACATGCTCCTCGACATCGACGTGCAGGGCGCTCGTCAGATGAAGGCGCGCTATGCAGACGAGGCCGTGGCCGTCTTCGTCTTGCCGCCCTCCGAGGTGGAGCTCGAGCGACGCCTACGGGCGCGGGGGACCGACCCAGACGAGGTCATTCGCCGTCGCCTCGAGCGCGCGCGCGCCGAGATGGAGGAGTACCGGAGCTACGACTACTACCTCGTCAATCACGATGTGGACGAGACCGTGGGGTCGTTGGCGTCCATCGTCGCGGCCGAGCGCGTGCGCGTTTCGCGGCTTCGGGGCTCGTGACCGGGGAAGGGCTAGAACGGAAGCGGAGTGCCCGAGGCTCGCCCACTGCGGTTCCGTCGCTACGGCCACTAGCCCGTCCTGGCTCTCGTCAGTCCTGGTGGCTAGACTAGGCGGCCGACATGACGCTCCAGGATCTCATCGGTCGTGTGCAGGCCTACAATCCGGTCGCGGACACGTCTGTGATCAGCCGGGCCTACGAGTTCTCGGCTGACGTCCATCGTGGACAGAAGCGATTGTCTGGAGAGCCCTACCTGACCCATCCCCTGGAGGTGGCGGGAATCATCGCGGAGCTGAAGCTCGACGTGCCGTCGATCGCCACCGGTCTGTTGCACGACACCGTCGAAGACACGCTGACGAGCCTTCAGCAGGTCGAGCAGATCTTCGGCCCCGAAGTCGCTTCGCTCGTCGACGGCGTCACCAAGATCAGCCAGATCAACTTCACCACCCGCGAAGAGAAGCAGGCCGAGAACTTCCGCAAGATGATCCTGGCGATGGCGCGCGACATCCGCGTCATCCTCGTGAAGCTCGCTGACCGCACGCACAACATGCGCACGCTCGGCCACGTTCCGCCGGAGAAGCAACAGGAGATCGCGCAGGAGACGCTCGACATCTATGCGCCCCTCGCACATCGGCTCGGCATCTACTGGGTGAAGACCGAGCTCGAGGACAATGCGCTGCGCTTTCTCCACCCGGAGGTTTACTACCAGCTCAAGCGCTGGGTGGCGAAGAAGAAGGAGGAGCGGGAGCGCTACATCAAGGAAGTCAACACCGTTCTCACCAAGAAGCTCGAGGAGGCGGGCATCGAGGCGCAGGTCACCGGTCGCCCGAAGCACTTCTACTCGATCTACCAGAAGATGCAGCAGCAGAATCTGATGTACGACCAGATCTACGACCTGGTGGCGTTCCGCGTGCTGGTCGACAGCGTGCGCGAGTGCTACGAGGCGCTCGGCATCGTCCACGCCAACTGGAAACCGGTGCCCGGGCGCTTCAAGGACTACATCGCGCTCCCCAAGGCGAACCTCTACCAGAGCCTTCACACCACGGCGATCGGGCCCTACGGCGAGCGCATCGAGGTGCAAATCCGCAACCACGAGATGCACCGGGTGGCGGAGCAGGGCATCGCCGCGCACTGGATGTACAAAGGAAGCGGCGGTGTGCGGCTGGAGGATTCGCAGCGCTTCGCTTGGCTCAAGCAGCTCGTGGAGTCGCAACAGAATCTGCAAGATCCGCAGGAATTCTTGCAGTCCGTCAAAGGCGACCTGTTTTCGGACGATGTCTACTGCTTCACCCCGAAGGGCGACATCTTGAACTTTCCCGAGGGTGCGACGGTGATCGACTTCGCCTACCGAATCCACTCCGAGGTCGGCAACCACTGCACGGGCGCGCGCGTCAACGGCAAGCTCGTGCCGCTGCGCTACCGGCTCGCGAGCGGCGACACGATCGAGATCATCACCACTCCCCAGCAGACGCCGTCGAAGGACTGGCTAAAGATCGTCAAGTCGCCGCGCGCGAGCGCGAAGATCCGCGCTTGGATCAAGGCACAGCAGCGCACGCGCAGCGTGGATCTCGGGCGCGAGATCCTCGAGCGTGACCTCGGCCGGTACAAGCTCGAGCTCGGCAAGCTTCGCAAGGAGGGTCGACTCGAGACCGTGCTCGAGGAGCTCTCCTTGAAGGATGAGGAGGGTCTACTCGCCGCGGTCGGATACGGCCGCATCACACCGCACCAAGTCTTGTCGAAGCTGCTGCCTCCCGGGGAGCTGCAGGAGCAGCCGTCGACGAAGCCCGAAGGAGCTCTGAAGAAGCTCTTCCGGCTGGTCGCACGCCAGCAGGCACCCGGCCGGAGAGGCCCCGACGGCGGTGTTCAGGTGAGCGGCGTCGAGGACGTACTCGTCCGCTTCGGTCGCTGCTGCAATCCGCTACCGGGCGAGAGGATCGCCGGGTTCATCACGCGTGGGCGCGGCGTGACCGTGCATTCTGCAACCTGCGCGCGCGTTCTCGAGAGCGACCCGGCGCGTAGCGTCGACGTGGTGTGGGCCGGCGAGGCGGTTGCCCCGCGGCCGGTGAAGGTCGAGGTCGTGTCCGTGGACCAGCCCGGCATGCTCGCGTCGATCTCGAAGGTCATCAGCTCGAGCGGCATCAACATCGCGCGCGCCGAGGTGCGCACCGACGGGCAGGAACAGGCCGTGTCGAGCTTTCACCTCATGGTCACAAGCGCCGACGCTCTGAACCACGTGATGCGCAACATCGGGAAGCTCCGCGGCGTGTTGCGGGTCAGCAGGGTCGCCGCGTGAGCGCGCGGGCGTGTGCGCCGAAGGCCGTTCGCAGGGCGCCGCGCCCGCGCCGATCGGTCCGTACTCGGGACAGATCGGCCTCGATGGCCGGACCGGGGAACTGGTGGCGGGCGGGGTTCGCGAAGAAGCCCGCCGGGCGCTCGACAATCTCGGGCACGTGCTTCGCGAGGCGGGCCTCGGCTTCGGCGAGGTGGTGAAGACGACCGTCTACCTCGTGGATCTCGCCGAGTTCACTGCGGTCAACGAGATCTATGCGGAGTTCGTTCGCCCGCCGTATCCGGCGCGCGCAACCGTCGGCGTCGCTGCGCTACCGCGAGGCGCCCGAGTGGAGATCGAGGCAATCGCCCGGCACCGGTAGCTAAGCGGCCTTCTCGATCTTTCCGCTGCGCAGGCAGCGCGTGCAGATGAGCAGCCGGCGCACGCCGCCGCGTACCTTCGCGCGCACCGTTTGGAGGTTCGCTTGCCAGGTCCGCTTGGTGCGATTGTTGGCGTGGCTCACGTTGTTACCCACCGAGCGGTGCTTCCCGCAAACTTCGCAGCTTCGCGCCATCGTCGTCCTTTCGTGCAACAGAACTCCGATCCTGTAGCGGTTTCAGGTGCCGAGGTCAATTTACGTGGCCGTTCATGGCGCTTGCGGCGATCCGCATCGGCCTGCAGCGGCTCCCATTCACACCCCGCGAATTCGCCGCAAGATTTCGGTCGTCGACAGGTCGCGATGATACGGTAAGCGTTCGACGCGGCCGCCCCGGGCGCGTACGAAATCGGCGCCGACGATTGCGCTCTCGCTCCAGTCGCCGCCCTTGGCGAGCACGTCCGGCTCCGTCGCGCGAATCAGCTCGAGCGGCGTGTCCTCGTCGAAGATCGAGACGTAGTCCACCATATCGAGCGCTGCGAGCATCTCGGCTCGATCGTCTTCCGGGAGGACGGGGCGGTCGGACCCTTTGCCGAGCCGACGGACCGAGGCATCGCTGTTCAACCCGACGACCAAGCGGTCGCCGTGGCGTCGGGCCTCGCGAAGCGATCGCACGTGGCCGAGATGGAGAAGATCGAAGCAACCGTTTGTGAAGACGATCGTCCGGCCCGCGCGACGCTCCTCCACGAGGGCAGCCCGTAGCGCGTTCCGGTCGAGGACCCTACCCACGAATGCGACTGTACACCGGCCGAGCCACACGCTGAAGCGGCCGCATTCCCGCGCCGAGCACGCCTATTCGAACTCGATCGGGGTGCTGATACACTTCGCTCCCGCCGATGGCCGACTATCGCAGGAAGCGCTGGCGCACGGAGATGGCCGTGCGGGTCGACGTCAACGGCGCGCTCGATTCACTCGTCGGCGAGGGGGGCCTGCGGCCGAACGAGCTCGCGGCTCTGGAGCAGCACGTGGCCGGCGCGCACGCGGCGATGGACGCCAAGCGCAAGGGCAAGGCCATGCGCTTTCGCGACCTGCCGTACGAGAAGCGCGAGGTGCAGGGGATTCTCGAGCTGGCGCGCGAGGTGCAGAGCGAAAGCGACACGCTCGTGGTGCTCGGCATCGGCGGTTCGGCGCTCGGCACCCGCGCTCTCTATCCCGCGCTTTGTTCGCCGTTTCACGGCAGCCACCCCGGTTCCGCAGACCGCGGCGCCCGTCTGATCGTCGCCGACAACGTCGATCCGCGCGGCTTCGGCGCCATCCTCGACGAGGTCGATCCGCACCGTACGACGTTCAACGTGATTTCGAAGTCCGGCGAGACGGCGGAGACGATGGGCCAGTACTTGATCGTTCGCGATCGCCTGCTCAAGGTGCTCGGCGCCGTGGACTACAGCCGGCGCGTGGTCATGACGACCGACGCGGACGCCGGAGCTCTGCGCCAGATCGTTAACGACGAAGGCTTTCGCGCCCTCGCGATCCCCTCGGGCGTGAGCGGACTCTACTCGGTGCTGAGCGCGGTCGGCTTGTTCCCGGCGGCGGTCGCGGGGATCGACGTCAACGAGCTGCTCGCTGGCGCGGCCGCGATGGACGAGCGATGCTCCGCGCCGTCGCTGTTCGAGAATCCCGCGTATCTGCTCGGGGCCGTCCACTATCTGGCGCACGTCGCTCGGCAGAAGTCCGTTCACGTGATGATGCCGTATTCCGATGCGCTCTCCGGTCTCGCGGGTTGGTCCGCGCAGCTCTTGGCGGAGAGCCTGGGCAAGGAGCTCGATCTCGACGGTCGAGTCGTGCACAACGGCTTGACGCCGCTCTGCGCCGTCGGGGCGAGCGATCAACACTCGTTTCTGCAGCTCTTTGTCGAAGGTCCCAACGACAAGATCATCACCTTCGTGCGCGTCGAGGACCACGGGACGCGTCTGGAGATTCCACAGGGCTACGGAGACCTCGAGAGCGTCGGCTACCTCGGCGGGCACACGCTCGGCGAGCTCTTAAACCTTGAACAGCGGGCTACCGAGATCGCGCTGGCCGCGCGCGGGCGCATGGCGACTACGATCCACGTGCCGCGGGTCAATGCATTCACCGTCGGGCAGGTGCTGTATCTGCTCGAGGTGATGACCGTACTGATGGCGGGGCTTTATCGGGTCGATGCATTCAACCAACCGGGGATCGAGGAGGGGAAGCGACTGACGTACGGGATGGCCGGCCGGCACGGGTACGAGGAGAAGAGAGCCGAGGTGGACGCTTGGATGCAGAAGAAGAATCCCAAGTACGTTCTATAGGATCCGCGGAGTCGCGCTGTGGCGTCGGCCCCGGGCCTCGGAGCGAAGCGCTTCTTCGGTGATCGCCGGAGCTCGGAGCTAGCTCGACCGTGTCGAAGATTCGCGTGCTGCCCGATTCCGTCGCCCGCAAGATCGCGGCGGGCGAGGTGATCGAGCGTCCCGCGTCGGTGGTCAAGGAGCTGATCGAGAACTCTCTCGACGCGGGGGCGCAGCGCATCGTCGTCGAGATCGCGCAGGGGGGCCGCGCTCGGATCGCCGTCACCGACGACGGCGAGGGCATCGCGCGGGAGGATGCCGTCGTCGCGTTTCAGCCGCACGCGACGAGCAAGATTCGCGACGATCGAGATCTCTGCGGCATCTCGACCCTCGGCTTCCGAGGCGAGGCGCTTCCCTCGATCGCCGCCGTGGCGGACGTCGAGCTCTGGACCTGCCAGCGAGAAGCAGACGTCGGAACCCACGTGCTGCTGCGCGCAGGGAAACCAGTCGTCGTCGAGGATGCCGGCGCGCCCGCCGGCTGCCGCATCGAGGTGCGCGACCTCTTCAACGGCACGCCCGCGCGCCGCAAGTTTCTGAAAGCTCCGCCGACTGAAGCGAGTCACGTCGCTCAGCTCGTCGGGCGCTTCGCGCTCGCTCGGCCCGAGATCGGCTTCGAACTCCGCCAGGACGCGCGCGCGGCGGTGACGTTTCCGCCCGCCGGCCGGCGCGAGCGCATCCGGCGGGTGCTCGGGGCGGAGATCGAAGAGGAGATGCGCGAGGTGGAGCTCGAGGCTCCGGTACGCGTCTCGGGCTTCGTCTCGCATCCACACGTCGCGCTCGCCAGTCCCCGGAGCATCCTCTTCTTCATCAACGGCCGGCTGGTGCGCGACCGCCTGCTGCAACACGCGCTGATGGCGGCGTACGCGACTCTGGTGCCCCGGGGGCGCTATCCGGCAGCCGTGCTGCTGCTCGGCGTCCCACCCGAAGAGGTCGACGTCAACGTGCACCCGATGAAGCTCGAAGTGCGCTTCCGCAACGGCCAAGCCGTGCACGAGGCGATCGGACGGGCCGTGCGCGACGCGTTGCGGACTCGCGCGGCTTCGACCGAGGCCGCGCGAGTGGGCGAGGGCGAGCCGGTCTATTCGCCAGCGTCGATCGCCCCCGATCGCTCGGCGGCTCCTGCCGCCCGCGCGCTTCGCCTGCTTCCGGCCCCCGCTGTGGGGCGGAGCATGCCGTTGCCGCTCGAGGCTCCGGGACCGTTTTCGTCTCTTCGCGTCGTCGGACAGGTTTTCGACGGCTACCTCGTGTGCGAAGGAGAAGGCGAGCTGTGGTTGATCGACCAGCATGCCGCCCACGAGCGAGTCGCCTTCGAGCGATTGCGCGCCGCACGGCAGCGAGGCCGAGTCGAGAGGCAAGCGATGCTGATACCGCAGCCGGTCGAGGTCGCAGCCGGAGAGGCCGAGCTGCTCACCGGCGCGGCCGATGAGCTCGCCGCTTGCGGCCTGGAAGTCGAGCCGTTCGGAGACCGCACCCTCCTCGTGCGGACCGTACCGGCGCTGTTCCCCGCCACGTCGATCGCGCCTTTGCTGCGCGCGTTGACTGCGGATCTGGCCGAAGTCGAGCGCTCTCACGCGCTGGAAGCACGCAGCGATGCGCTCCTGGCCACCATCGCCTGCCACTCGGTCGTTCGGGTCGGACAGAAGCTCGGCGAGACCGAGATGCGCGCGCTGCTGACCGCGATGGACGAGATCGAGAGCAATTCCAACTGCCCGCACGGCCGGCCCGTGGCGCGGCGCATGACGCGCGCCGAGCTCGAAAGACGCTTCGGGCGGTAGGCGGCCTTGCGTTGGCTGGTGGTCGCCGGGCCGACCGCATCCGGCAAAAGCGCGCTCGCGCTCGCCCTCGCTGAGCGCTTCGGCGGCGAAATCGTCAATGCCGACTCACGCCAGGTGTATCGCTACATGGACATCGGCACGGCAAAGCCGTCGCTCGAGGACCGACGGCGAGTACCGCATCACCTGTTCGACGTCGCGGATCCCGACGAGCGCTTCGATGCTGCCCGCTACCGCGATCTCGCTCGCCCGGTGGTGGCGGAGATCGCGTCGCGCGGCCGGCTGCCGATCGTCGTCGGGGGCACGGGTCTCTACCTCCGCGCCCTCTCACGCGGGCTCTTCGCCGCACCGCGCGCGGTGGCGGCGCTGCGAGCGGCGCTCGCGCTCCTCGAGGAGCATAGTCCCGGCACGCTCGCTCGCTGGAACCGCCGCCTGGATCCATCGCTCTTCGCGCGCGTGCACCCGAACGACCGGGTTCGGCTGCTGCGAGCCCTCGAGGTGACGCTCACCACGGGCGAACCGATGTCGGCGCAGCAGCGGCAGCACGGTTTCGGGGACCGGCTCGGCGAGCTCCTCTACCTGGTGGTGGACCCCGGCGCGCAGCCGCTGAAGGAGCGCATCCGTTCGCGGTCGGTCGAGCTGTTCGCCCGTGGACTGTTGGAGGAGGTGCGGTCGCTCTGGGCCCGTGGCTATGGTCCTGATCTGCCGGCGATGAAGAGCATCGGCTATCGGGAAGCCGGTCGGGTGCTCGGCGGGGAGTGTAGCGAGGAGGAGGCGCTCGAGGATCTGGTGCGCAGCACGGAGCGCTTCGCGAAACGGCAGCGCACGTGGTTTCGCGCCGAGCCAGAGGCCGCCTGGTACGACCCGCAACAAGGTCTGGAGCGCATCGCCGACGCCGTGCAGCGCTTCCTCGCGGCCCGCGCGGCGGCATTGTAAAGCGTCCGCGCTTGGTCGATCATTCCGCCGCTCATGCAGTCGACCTACCTCGACTTCGAGCGCCCTCTCGAAGAGCTCGACCGGCAGATCGAAGAGGCGCGCGCGCGCAAGTCACCCGCCGCGGAGATCGCCGAACTCGAGGCACGCGGGCGAGACCTCGAGGCGCAGCTCTACGGAGACCTGAGCTCGTGGTATCGAGTGCAGCTGTCGCGTCACCCCGATCGGCCGCAAACCTTGGACTACGCCGGCCAGATTTTCGACGAGTTCATCGAGCTCCACGGCGACCGCGGGTTCGCCGATGATCCTTCCATCGTCGGTGGATTCGGGTGGTTCCAGGATCGTCCCGTGATGCTCGTCGGCCACCAGCGGGGGCGCACGACGCAGGAGAAGCTGCGGAGGAACTTCGGCATGCCGAAGCCCGAAGGATATCGCAAGGCGCTGCGCCTGTTTCGACTCGCCGAGCGCTTCCGTCGGCCGATCGTCAGCATGATCGATACGCAAGGGGCGTTTCCGGGTCCGGATGCGGAGGAGCGCGGTCAAGCGGAGGCGATCGCTCGGAACCTCCGCGCGATGGCCGCGCTGCGGGTTCCCGTCGTGGTGTGCGTGATCGGCGAGGGGGGAAGCGGCGGCGCCTTGGCTCTCGGCATCGGCGATCGGATCTTGATGTTCGAGTACGCATGCTATTCGGTGATCACGCCGGAGGGATGTGCCTCGATCCTCTATCGGCAGAAGACCGCCGAGTCGGTGGCTCGGGCCGCGGATGCGCTGCGCCTGACCGCCAAGGATCTTCTCGCGCTCGGCGTCATCGACGAGATCGTCCCCGAGCCGCTCGGCGCTGCCCACCGCCATCCTCGCGAAGCGATGCAAACGTTGCGCGCCGCGCTCGATCGTCACCTCACCGAGCTCTGCGCCGCACCCGCCAATCGGCTCCGGGAGCTCCGCTACGAAAAGTTCCGCCGCATGGGCCAGTTCGCCGCGGCGTAGTGCGAACGACGCTCGTCGGCGATTCGACCAGGGCGCCTGATGCGGTGGGCGGTGGAGGGGTCCGAGCCGACTTGGGGCGCGCCAGGTGAGGCCGCGGCGCCTCCTTCGCCGGCGCGGGAGACGAAAGCGGACGGTGCACCGCCGGAGGCCCCCTCGACCGCCCACCGCACGCAAAACCGCCGGACTGGAAGCTGATGAGGACAGCACCGCGTCGCCCGTCATTCATTTTGCGTGTCACGACCAGCCGCTCGACAACCTTGCAGTGCCACCCCGCTTACGTTACGCAATCCCTCTTCGGCCCAAGGTTCAGCGACGATGTCCGCCAATCCCATCGACCGCTTGCGCCGGCAGATCGATCGCATCGACGATGCGATGCTGCGGCTGCTCGCGCGCCGCGCTGCGGCAGCGCGCGCGATCGGTCGCGCCAAGGCGGTGGACGGACGCGGCGTCTACGTTCCAGCCCGCGAGAAGAAGATCTTCGACCGTTTGAGCCGAAAGCGCGGTGACCTGCCGGCCGCGGTCGTCCGGGCGGTTTTCCGCGAGGTGATCTCCGCATGCCGCTCGCTCGAGCGTGGAATCCGCGTCGCCTACCTCGGCCCCGAGGCGACCTACACGCACATGGCGGCACGCGAGCAATTCGGCGCGGCCGTGACCTTCGTTCCCGTCGACTCGATACCGCAGGTCTTCGAAGAGGTCGAGCGTGGAGAGGCGGAGTTCGGCGTCGTGCCGATCGAGAACTCGACCGATGGCACGGTCACGCACACGCTCGACCGGTTTCTCGAGTCGACCGTGAAGATCGCCGCGGAGATCTGTCTCGACGTCAATCATTGCCTGCTCTCGAGGACGGGCGACCCGGACATCGTGCGTCGCATTTACTCGCACCCCCAGGGCTTGGCGCAGTGCCGACGCTGGATTGCGACACATCATCCGCGGGCGACGCTGCACGAGACCGCGAGCACCGCGCGCGCGGCCGACGAAGCGGCGCGCGATATGAAGGGGGCCGCCATCGCTAGCGCGCTGGCCGCGGACGTTTACGGGCTCGAGACGATCGCCGAAGACATTCAAGACGTCTCCTTCAACGCTACGCGCTTCGTGGTGATCGCCGGCGAGGATTCCCCCGAGCCCTCGGGCGATGACAAGACCTCGGTGGTGTTTTCGATCCGCGACGAGGTCGGGATCCTCCACCGCATGTTGGAGCCTTTCGCCGAAAACAGAATCAATCTGACGCGCATCGAGTCCCGCCCGCTGAAGGGGCGGCCCTGGGAATACGTCTTCTTTATCGACTTGCTTGGGCACCGCAAAGAAAGGCGCGTGACGCGCGCGCTCGGCAAGCTCGACCCGCTTTGCCAGATGCTCAAGGTGCTCGGCAGCTATCCGGTATGGCGATGAACCTACAGCATCTGATCCCGCCGTGGCTCATCTCGCTGGTGCCGTACCAGCCCGGCAAGCCGGTCGAGGAGGTCGAGCGCGAGTACGGAATCCGGGACTCGATCAAGCTCGCCTCGAACGAGAATCCGCTGGGGCCGTCGCCGCGCGCCATCGAGGCAATGCGCGGCGCGCTCGCGGAAGTGCACCGCTACCCGGACGGCGGTGGGTTTTACCTGAAGCAGAAGCTAGCGGCGAAGCTCGGCGTGGGCGCTGACCAGATCGCGCTCGGCAACGGGTCGAACGAGATCCTCGAGCTCGTTGCTCGTACCTTTCTCCGTCCCGGCGAGGACGCCGTGATGTCGGAACAGGCCTTCGTCGTCTACGCCTCTGTCGTGCAAGCGGCCGCGGGGATCCCGCGCGCCGTGCCGCTGCGCGACTTCGCGCACGACCTCGACGCCATCGCGGCCGCGGTCCGCAAGTCGACCCGGCTCGTCTTCCTCGGCAACCCCAACAATCCCACGGGCACGATCTATGGGCGCGCCGCATTCGAGCGGCTTCTCGAGCGTCTCCCGAAGGACGTTGTCGTGGTCGCCGACGACGCTTATGCGGAATACGTCGTCGACCCCGACTACCCGAGCACGCTCCAATACCTGAAGCCCGACCGCTTGCTGGTCACGCTGCGGACCTTCTCGAAGATCTACGGCCTGGCGGGCCTGCGCATCGGCTACGGAATCGGCCCCGCGGAGCTGGTTGCGGCGCTCGAGCGCATCCGCCAGCCCTTCAACGTCAATGCGCTCGCTCAACTCGCCGCCCTGGCTGCGCGCGCCGACGACGAACCCCGCGAGCGCAGCCGGCGGACGCATCGCGACGGCCTGGTCGTTCTCGAGCGCGAGTTCGCCCCGCGCGGCCGTCCCAAACTGCCCCGCCCGGCGCATTTAGTGGT
>JBEVNX010000061.1:0-17147 GCA_040507895.1 Binatia bacterium
CGTCTTGTGCGTGTGCAGCACTTCGCCGCTACGGTCCGGTTTGGCGAGCGCGAGAAGAGGCTTCTTGAAGTCCGGCCGATCCGTCTTGTCGCTTCCCTCCTCGGCGGCGAGGGAAGCGAAGGAGATCGCCTTCTCGCCTTCGCCGCCGACCACGAGGTCGGCGCCGAAGAGCGCCACCACCTCCGGCGCAATCGCGCCCGCGGCTGCGAAGGCGAGCATCTCCGTCTCCCAGCACGCGAAGAGGACGCAGAGGAGCTCGCGGGGATCGTCGAGCGCGAGCGCGACGCGCGATCCCTTGGGGAGCCTGCCTCGCAGCGCGGCCGCGAGCTTCTTGACCGCCGCGGAGACCTCCGCGTAGGACACCGGGCCCTCGACCGTGACGAGAGCCACCCGGTCCCCGACGCTCGCCGCCGCGGCGTGCAGCGTGATGTCTCCCACCCGCTTGAGCGGCACGTGCGCGTAGCGAGCGGTATCCTCCGGCCAGTATGCGGCCAGCGCTCCGAGCGCGCCCTTGCCCATGTCAGCCGACCTGCCTCTCAGAGAGGACTGGCGCCACGCCCTTCACCGCGACGGGGAGCTCGCGCACCCAGGCGATATCGCTCGCGACACCGAAGCGCCCCTCGAGGCAAGCTCTCAACCGTTCGGCGAGGGCCGGTGCGTCGCGCGCGGGCTCGGACACAAGAAGCCGCAGCTTGCCCGCGTCGAGTCCCTCTCGCGAGATGATGAACGGCATACCCACAGTCTCCGGGACTCCCTCCTCGAGCGCCAGCTGCACGTCGTACGGCACCAGCGTCTGCGCACCGAACCGGAAGCTGTTCTCCCAGCGCCCGACGATCTTAATTCTCGGCGACGGAAGGCCGCAAGGACACGGATCGTCGTCGATGGTGACCACGTCCTCGCTGTCGTAGCGGAGGTACACCGAGCCCTCGGGGATCAAGAAGCAGTGTACCATCGTACCGCGGCTGCGCGGCGCGACCGGCAGTCGCGTCTCGCGATCGAGCGCCTCGACGTAACACGTGTCCGGTGAGACGTGGAGCCCGCGGCTCTCGGTGCAGGACATGGCCAGCACGCCTTCCGTCGCGCCGGCGGCTTCGGAGATTCGCGCCACGCCCGTCAGCTCGCGTAGGTGCGCCCCCATTCCCGCGGTGATCGGCGCGCCCGTGACGAGCAGCACCTCGACGCCGTCGAACAGGGCCCGCGGCTCCACGCCAAGGCGCCGAGCGGCCGTCAAAATCGGGAACACCATCGGTAGGAACATCGCCACGTAGCGCGGCCGGAAGCGTCGCAGCGCATCGACGATGCGATCGGCATAGCGCGGCAGGTAGGTGCCCGAGACCACGATGCATTGCGCTTCGAAGAACTCGGCGAGAAAGGGCTGGATGGCCGCGTACGCGTGCCAGGCGGGCGCCGAAATCACGAACGCAGAGCCGGGGCGGAAGCCCGCCCACCAGTGCGCGCGCGCCGAGGACTTTCCCTGCACCCGGCGCCAGCGCGCGTTGATGGTGAGAAACGTCGTACCGATCGTCCCCGAGCTCACCGTCAGCGTCTCGCCGGCGCGCGGATCGACGCTTCGCTCGATGCCGAGGCGATGGCTGCCGCGCTCGCTCTGCCAGGCCAGCATGTCCTTCTTGCGAAACGTCGGGAGCCGGGCGAGGTCGGTGAGCGTCCGGAAGCTCGCCACGTCGAAGCCGGCGGCGCTGAAGCGATCGCGATAGAAGGGTAGCTCCGCGACCGCGATCTCGAGCACCCGCCGTACGCGCGCCGTCCACCAGCGGCGGAGCGCCGCCGGGGAGAGCAAGTCCAGTCGATCGAAGGGTTCCGCCACGCGCCGGGTCAGCTCCACGCGAGCCTCCACGCGGCCGGCTCGCTCCGACATCCCGGCGCGACGATTTCGCCAGCCCCAAGCCGATACCGCACGGCCGGGCATTCGGCCGCGAAGCGCGTGGTGACCGCCACCTGACCCTCCGGAAGCTTCTCGACGTGGTAGCCGCGATCGAGGTGGAAGAAGCCGCAAGCGGCGCAATCCCCGCTGATGAGAAACGCGGCGTCAGCACGCAACAGCCGCCGCACCGGTACCCCGAGCGAATCGCTGAGTCTGTGGGCCTCCCGCGACGCCGGCGCTCCTTCGACCTCCGCGACGGCCGCCCAGCGTAGCGCGCCCTCTCCGCGCCGGCCCTGCGTCGCGATCGCATCGGCGAGTGGGGCTACGAGATCGCGCCTCACCACCAGCGCGGACGGACGCACGGTTTCGAGAATCCCCAAGAAACGACCCGTCATGCTCGCCACGCCGTCGTTGCAGATCACGTTCGCCCCGAGGCCTGTCGCGGCACCGCGCTTCAAGTGGGACACGTAGATCGAGGAGGAAAGCAGCACGCACGGGTTCGATCCGTAGTCGAAGAACGCGATCGTTTGACCGGCCTCGAGCCCGAAGCGCTCCCACAAGCGGGATAAGACTCTCGCCCATGCGCTCAGCTCCCGGGGCTGAAGACCTGACCACACGGGAGGCTCGCTCGTCATCTCGATCTGCAGCGCCACCGGTGGACGGACGCCGGCACGCAGCCGCCCACCGAACGGATCGTCGTGCCGCGCCGCGTGATCTTCGAGCTCTTCCAGCGCCCATGGTTCCGGCGCCCCTCGCCCGAGACGCGGACGATAGAAGGGAAAATCGCGAAGGTCGGGCAGCCGCACCTAGCGGTGGATCAGAACTTGGCCATCGCGCCGCCCAGGGTGGCGAGCAGCGCGGCGACGACGTTCCAGTAGTAGAAGCGATCCTGCCAGAGCGTGACCCACTCCTGCGCAGCGCGCTTTTCTTCGAGATCGCGTAGCCCGGCCGAATACGGCAGCTTCTTGGTGAGGATGACCTGGTACCAGTAGCCGGAGAGCGCGCCGGTGATGAGCAGCACGAACCACGACGCAGCCATCAGCACGATCCAGCGCCCGTAGGGCCCGGTGATGAAGTCGGCAGTGAAAAAGTTCGCCAGCTGCCCCATCAACCAGAGGCGCGTGAATCCCGTGAGCCCGAGCAAGACGATGGCCGTGGTCCCCACGACCATCAGCCCCATGCCGATCTTTTGGCTGACCACCGTCGAGTGCGCCGGCGGAATGCGTTTCAACGCGGGGTTCAAGATCGCCGTGTTGAAGACGATCGACCCCACCAACATGATCGCCGCGTAGATGTGAACGACCCGCAGGAGCTGGAGCCAGAAGATGGTCGACACGGCCGAGTCGGCACCGCGACTGCGACGGGTCGGCTCCGTGGACGGCGACGAGTCGGACCCAGCCGACTCGTCGCGCTCGCGGCGCCGACTCGCCTAGTCGTGCCAGATCTTCGACCGGTTACGGATACGGTCGGTGATGTACCCCGTCTTGTAATACGTGTCGTAGAACTCTTCGTCGACGTTGTGAATCACCGCTCCGAAGTGTGCCTGCATCGGGTTGTACGTCACCGGCCATTGGCCGAAGTTCTTCACGCAGTAGTCGATGTACGACGTGAGCGCTTCCTTCACCCAGGGCGCCGGCCTCGTGCGCGGATCCTTTAGGATCGCGTCGCGGGTTGCGTCCTTCCAGGGTGAGCCGACCGCGCGCAGATAGCCGGTCGGCGCGTCGTTCATCACGCCTTCCTTGCCGTACTTCTCGTCGTACCAGAAGTTGACGAGCTGTTCGGCGGATTTCCAGCGAGGCGACGGCACGTAGGTCGCTTCCTTGACGTCCTTGATGCCGAACACCTTGATCTGGCCGGTGGAGATCGGCGCCTTCGGGTTCGGCGCTTCGACGTGAAAACCGAGACCGCGGCTGATCTCCGGCATCGCCCCGAACAGGATCTCGGGATTGAATCCGCAGTACACCCAGTTGCCGAGTCCCATCGCCTCCGAGGCGAGGCGGATGTTCTGGATCTGCATCCCGGTCGGGTAGCTCTCGACCTGGAAGATCAGCTGCTCCGAGGCGGCGATCGTCGATGCGAGCTCGAGCTTTCCTTCACCGATCCACTTCTCGCAGCCCGCCGGCCGGCCGCCATTCCACTCGTCGACGAAGTACATGTGCCAGCAGTCCATGAAGTTGATCAGCGCCGAATTGAGGTACCCGGCATCGGTGAGGGGTATGAACCACGTGGTCCCTGGGCTGTTCATGTTGACCTGGTAGGGGCCCATGAGCGTGGCGTTCGGAGCGCCCTGCGCGCGCATCGCGTTGTCGATGTCGGGGCGCTGATCGAGGATCTGCGTCGTGCACTCCTCGTACCACCGCAGGACCTTGTCGTAGTCCTTCTCCCCCTCGATCTCGATCGGCTTTTCGCGCTTGGTGGTCGGCTTGTAGATGAACGCGCCTTCGTCGTTGATGATCAGGAGGTCAGTCGCCAGCGAGTTGCCGGGGTGCGGCGTGGTGCGGCCCGCGATCCAGGTGAGCTCGTGAAAGCCGCCATCGAGGGAAATGTCCCATGCCACGAGGCCGTTCGGCCCGCAGGCGGCCCAGGCAATCAGCGCCTCCTCGAGCTTGCTGAGCGGCGTTGGCTTCTTCTTGGAGACGAACTGCATCGGGCCCTTTTGTTGCTTGACCAGGCGGCCCGTCGCCGGGTGCTTGTACTCCGTTCCCGAGTCGATCCGGTACCCGTGGCCCACGCGGCGGCTGCGGATCGTCGTGCACAGTTGAAACAAGCTCGGCGTTTGCTCGAATGCATGCTTCAGTCGGTCTTTGTCGGTCATGGCGACCTCCTCCTTGGGCGCTACCGAAGCGCCACAACGCCGCGGGGCGACATGTTTCGCCGTCGCAGCGCCCTGCATAGTCAACGGATCGTCGCGGTGTCAACGGCTCTAGCGAGGTTTGCAGCGCCAGACGCCGGCCACAGGGCGACCGCACACCCCTAGTTCAAAAGATTGTGCGATCTCGCGGGTTGCGCAATGGATTCGCTCGTGACTTTGAACTATCCAGCCCGAATCTTCTAAGCGCCACGAGGAGGAACGAGTCCATGGAATTCCAACAGGTGCTGGGCATCCGTAGATCGATCCGCTACTTCGACCCCGACAGGCAGGTCGAGCCGGAGAAGCTCCAGAAGATCCTCGAGGCCTGCCGCATCGCTTCCTGCGCGGTGAACGCGCACTGGCTGAAGGCGGTGGTCGTGCGGCGCGCCGACATCGCGCCCGACGATCTCGAGAAGATGAAGAACCCCGTGCAGGCCAACGTGATCGCCCTCGCCCCAGTCCACATCTACCTGTACGGCGACCCCGGCGTCGTCAACAAATACAAGGGAGCGCGGCTGAAGCAGCTCTTCGACTACGGCGCGCTCAATCCGACGCACGGATGGAGCCACAAGTTCGTCGACGAGACCGTCTACCCGCAGATCTTGAAGCCGCTCACCGAAACCCCGGTCTATCCCGTGGCGCTCGCTTTCGATTGCGGCATCGCCGCGTGTCAGGGGCTGCTGATGGCGTTCGAGCTCGGGCTCGGCGCGTGCTTGACCGCATTCGTCCAAGACGTGGTGAAGAAATACACGAAGGTTCCCGACGAGTGGATCCCCTTCTACTCCATAAACGTCGGCTACCCGCTGGAGTCGCGCGAGGCGGGCGGGCAGCGGCCGCGTCCTCCGTTCGAGGAGCAATACTTCCTCAACCGCTATGGCAACGCGTTCCCGCGCGATCCCAAGGTGGTGAAGGAGCTCGAAGAGTCGAAGCTGTTCACGACCCCAGCGCGGCCGGACAATGGCGAGCGCCGCAAGGAGGTCCGCGACCTGGCGCGACGTCTGAACCTGCCGATGTAGCTGCATGGCGCTCGACAAGCCGATCGGTGAGTACGCTTCGGTCAAGTCCTGGGACGAGGGCCTGCGCAATCACTGGGGCGGTGAGCCGCTCAAGGAGGATCCGAGCATGACGGAGGCGCTCGAGAAGTTCTGCGCCTTCGTCGGCGAGGATCCCGACACGATTCTCGGCAAGCTGTTTCGCATTCGCAAATCGGACGGCGAGCGAGTCCTGTCGGTGAAGTGGCGCACCCACTACGCTGACAAGATCAAGCAGTTCCGAGCGCAGCAGCCCGGTCCGGAGGGTCAACGCCAGGGCTCGGCGGTGCTGTCCTTCATGATCCACAACGGAGTTCTCATCCAGGCCTGAAGGAGCCGCCATGGCGAACAGGCGCCGCTACTGGGGAGTCCTGCCGCCGCTGCCGGCACCGGCGCTCGCAGGCGTCGCGAAGCAGTGCGAGGCGATGGGCCTCGAGGGAGTGTGGGCGATCCAGCTCTGGGGTCCTCCGTTCGTCACGCTCGGCGCCGCCGCCATGGCGTCGAGCCGCCTGAAGCTCGGCAGCGGCGTCGCGCTCGCCTTCACACGCAGCCCGCTCGAGACCGCGGCGGCCGCGCTCGACGTCGACACCATCAGCGGCGGCCGCATGGTTCTCGGCCTCGGACCTTCCGTGCGGTGGTGGAACGAGCAGTGGTTCGGGGTCCATTACGGCAAGCCGATCGCTCATCTGCGTGAGGCGATCACCGTCGTTCGCATGCTCATCGAGAAGGGGCACACCGGTGAGCTCGGAAAGTGGAGCGGCGAGTACTACACGCTCGACCTCGACCGCTTCCGCAGTCTCGCCCCTCCGGCGCGGGGGCGCATCCCGATCTACCTCTCGGCGCTCTACGAAACGGCCATGCGTCTTGCCGGCGAGATCGGCGACGGTTTGGCGCCGCATCCGATCTCGAGCGAGCAATGGATCCTCGAGCGCATCGCTCCGAACTTGAAGAAGGGCCTCGACAAGGCCGGCCGCAAGCGCTCGGACTTCGATTTGAACGTCTGGCTCTACGTGGCGCCGAGCGAAGACCGCAAGCAGGCCATCGCCGAGACCCGGCGCACGGTGATCTTCTACGCGCTTCACTCCCAGTACGAGAAGTACTTTGCCGCCAACGGCTTCGGCAAAGAGGCCCGGGCCATCGCCGAGGCTTCACGGGCGCACGACGAATCCACGATGATGCGCGCCTGCACGGACAAGATGGTCGAGAAATTCTCCATCATCGGCCGGCCCGATGAAGTGCGGCGACGAATCGATCGCATCGCCGAAGTCGCCGACTCCTTCACGCTGTGCTCGCCGTACGTGGCGCTCCCGCCGGAACGAATCGGCTTCTACAACGAGCAGATCGCCAAGACCTTCTACGTTTGAGGCTCGCCATGGAGAGTGCCAGAGCGCGTGACGTCGGCATCGATCCCGACCGGCTCGAACAGTTCTTTCGCGTCGTCGAACGGCTGATCGAACAGAAGTGGCTGCGCGGAGGAAGCTTCCTGATCGCTCGCCGCGGCAAGATTGCCGCTGCCCGGGCGGTGGGGACAGTCGACACGGAAGGCCGCCGGCGTGCCAAACCGGACGACATCTACTGCATCTTCTCGACGAGCAAGCCGATCACATCGACCCTGCTTCTCATGCGCGTCGAACGCGGCGATCTGCGCCTCATCGACAAGGTTGCCGACTACGTCCCCGAGTTCGGCGCCGCCGGTAAGGGCGCGGTGACGATCGCCCACTTGCTCACGCACATGGGCGGCTTTCCCAACCTTCCGCCCGACTGGCCGATCCAACAGTGGGGCGACTGGGACGGCACGATCGCCCGGATCTGCGCGCAGCCTCTCGAGTTCGAGCCCGGCACTGCCCTCCACTACCACGCGCTGACGGCGCACTGGATCATGGCCGAGATCGTGCGGCGCCTCGACGGCGCCCAGCGGAGCTTCGCCGAGATCTGCGCCGACGAGGTGTACCGCCCGCTCAAGATGAAGGACTCCCACATGGGAGTGCGCCCGGACATGCGCGAGCGACTCGTCGCGCTGAAGGCGCTCGACGCCGAGAGCATCCCTTTCCCGTTCTCGATGCTCGAGGAGTTCGACTTGCCGGAAGCCCAGGCGGCCGCCATTCCCGGCGGCGGGTCGCGCTCGACGATCTTCGACCTCGCGCGCTTCTATCAGCTGTGGTTGAACGGCGGCGAGCTCGACGGCGTGCGTCTGCTATCGCCCGCGATGGTGCAGCTCGCCACCACGATCCACACCGGCGATCACGAGGATCGGCTCCTCGAGTTGCTGCGCGTGATGAACGGCTGGCCGCGCATCCCGGCGAACCGCGGCCTCGGCTGGTGGATCCGCGGCACGGGAATCTTCCCGAGCTTCTTCGGCTCGCTGGCCTCGCCGGGCACCTTCGGGCATGCCGGGGCCTCGAGCATCATGGCTTGGGCCGATCCCGCTCGCGAGCTGGTGTTCGTCGGGCTGACCGCCGGGCTGATCGCCGAAGCCCGCAACATCGTGCGCTGGCACCAACTCTCCGACCTCGCGCAGTCGTGCGTGGTCGACTGAGCAGAATCGAGAAGGAGTAGGCCCTTGGCTCGAGAGCAGAGTGGTCTCGAACAGGCGATCCGCCATCACGCCGCCACCCATCCCGGCGACGTATGGCTCAAGTGGAAGGACGGCGGCTACACGTACGGCGAGGTGCTCTCGCACACGCAGCGAGCGGCCAACGGCTTCGTCGCCCTCGGCGTGAAACCGGGGGAGCGGGTGGCGATCATGATGGGAAACCGCCCGGAGTTCCTTTGGGTCCACTTCGCCATCAACTTCATCGGCGCCCACTCGGTGCCGATCAACACCTCGCAGCGCGGCGCCACGCTGCAGCACATCCTCGCGAATTCGGACTCGGTGGCGGTGGTCTTCGAGAATGGGCTGCGGGACGCGGTGATGTCGGTCAAGGACAAGGTGCCGACACTGCGCGCCACCGTCGTCGTCGACGGCCCGGCGGGCGGCGGCGTGGATCTCACGTTGGAGAAGTTCTTCGACCAGCCTGATCGAGAGCCGCAGATCGAGGTCGCCACTCCATCCGCGGCGGTCGGAATGATGTACACCTCGGGCACCACGGGCCCGCCGAAAGGCGTGGTCGCGACCGGCTACGACATGGCCCCGCTGCAGACGGTGTTCGGAGCGATCGGGGTCAAGCCGAGCGAGACCATGTACACGGCGCTGCCGCTGTTCCACGGCAACGCTCTCCTCCTCTCCGCGATCGGCTCGATCTCGCTCGGCGCCAAGCTCGCTATCGCCGAGAAGTTCAGCGCCTCCCGCTTCTGGGACGATTGCCGCAAATACGACGCGGTGGAGTTCAACACGCTGGGAGGGATGATCTCCATCCTCATGAAGCAGCCCCCGAAGCCGAACGACCGGGACAATCCCGTGCGCGTCGTGCTCTCCGCCGCGTGCCCCGGAAACGTCTGGCGCGAGTTCGAGCAGCGCTTCGATGTCCGGCTCGTGGAGTTCTACGGCATGGTCGACTCGCCGGGCTTCCTGCTCAACGACGTCGGCAAGGTGGGCTCGATGGGCAAGCCGATCGGCGGCGTCGACTTCCGCGTCGTCGACGACGACGAGAAGCCGTTGCCGGCCGGCAAGGTCGGTGAGCTCGTGTTCCGCCACCCCATGGGGCCGCTGACTCTCTACTACAAGCTTCCCGAAGCGACTTCCGAGGCCTACCGCGGCGGGTGGTTTCACTCCGGCGATCTCGCGGAGTACGACACGGAAGGCTTCTACTACTTCCGAGGGCGCAAGAAGGCCTCGATGCGCCGACGCGGCGAGAACATTTCCGCTTGGGAGATCGAGTCGGTGTTGAACGACCATCCCGCCGTGCTCGAATCCGCGGCGTACGCGGTTCCTTCCGAGCTCGGCGAAGACGAAGTCATGGTCGCCGTCGTGGC
The DNA here is from genome assembly GCA_040507895.1 of Binatia bacterium. Classification (GTDB taxonomy): domain Bacteria; phylum Desulfobacterota; class Binatia; order JACPRU01; family JACPRU01; genus JBEVNX01. Next base: position 9,677 of record JBEVNX010000061.1, read on the forward strand.
GCGGCCGGGCGAGCAGCTGGTTCCCACGGACTTGCTGGATTTCTGCCAAGGGAGGATGGCGCACTATGCCGTCCCGCGCTACGTTGACTTCGTGGACGAGATCCCCAAGACGGGTACGCAGCGGGTGCAGTACGGGGTGCTCCGCGAGCGCGGCATCACCGCGACCGCGTGGGACCGCGAGAAGGCCGGATATCAGGTCAAGAGATAACTTCCGCCAGACGAGGGGGCAAAGGAGAATACCATGGCTGACAACGTCGTCGTCGCGGGGACGGGAATGACGCGCTTTGGAAAGTACTTGGATCGGGGCGTGCGCTCGCTTTCTGAGGAAGCGGTGACCGAAGCGCTCAAGGACGCCGGCCTGGAGCCGAAGGACGTACAGACGGCCTACTTCGCCAACGCGGTCTCGGGACTCATCACCGGCCAAGAGATGATCCGCGGACAGGCCGCGCTACGGCACACCGGTTTGCTCGGCATCCCGATCTTCAACGTCGAGAACGCGTGCGCTTCCGCCGCATCCGCGTTCCACCTGGCTTGGATGGCCGTTACCTCCGGGCAATACGACATCGCGCTCGCCATCGGCGCCGAAAAGCTCTTCCACGAGGACAAGACCAAGGCGTTCCGCGCCATCGGCACCGCGGTCGACCTCGAGTCGCTGCAGGACCTCAAGAAGAAGATGGCCGATACGGCGGAGGGCGCCGACAAGCCGGCGGACGAGAAGGCGGGACAGAACCGATCCTTCTTCATGGACATCTACGCGTCGATGACCCGCGAGTACATGCGGCAGAGCGGCGCGACCGCGGAAGACTTCGCCGACGTCGCGGTCAAGAGCCATGAGCACGGCGCGCTCAATCCCAAGGCGCAGTATCGCAACCGTTGTACTCGCGAAGAGGTGCTCGCCTCACGCGAGATCTCCCCGCCCCTCACGCTGATGATGTGCTCGCCGATCGGCGACGGTGCCGCGGCTGCGGTCCTCTGCTCGGACAAAATCGCCCGCAAGCTCGGCGTCCGACAGGCGGTTCCCGTGCGAGCGTCGGTGATGGTCTCTGGCCGTGACCGCAAGCCGGAGGAGCCCGGCGCTGCCGAGCGCGCCGCCAAGCGCGCCTACGAAGTCGCCGGCGTCGGACCCAAGGAAATGGACGTGATCGAGATACACGACGCTGCGGCACCAGCCGAGCTGATGGTGTACGAGGACATCGGATTCTGCGAACGCGGCGGCGGGCCCGCCTACTTCCGCACCGGCGAGACACGCCTCGGCGGCAAGCACGTCGTCAATCCGAGCGGCGGTCTACTCGCCAAGGGTCATCCGATCGGCGCGACCGGCATCGCGCAGATCGTGGAGATCTGCGATCACCTCCGCGGCCGGGCAGGAGAGAGACAGGTCAAGGGAGCGCGCATCGGCATGACCGAGAACGGCGGAGGCTTCCTGGGCCGTGACGCGGCCGCGATGTCGGTGCACGTTTTCGGCGGCTGATCTATTGCTTCGCTCGTCGTAGCAAGGCGAGGAGCGTCTCGGCGAGACGCTCCTCGTCGAGCAAATCGGCCAGCTCGACTCTGAGCCCGAGACGGCGGATGGCGCGGGCTTCCGCTTCGTCCGCCTCGTCGAGAACGAACCAATCGACGAGATCGGCATAGCGCGCGGCGATCGCGGCGGCGCGGTCGCGCTCCCCCGTGGCCTCGAGGACGCGGCGGCGCGCGCGAGCATGATGCGCAACGGTCGGACTCGACGCCGCCCGGCGGGTGACCACCGGCGAGATGGCGACCCGCAGCCCCACCCCCCGCACCGCGGCCGCAAATCCGCGTAGCGCCAGGATCGCACCGATGCTCGTGACCGGATTGCTGGGACCGAGCACGACCGCGTCGGCCCGATGGACCGCCGCGACCGCCGCCGCCGAGGGCGCGCCGTGCGACAGCAGCGTGCGGCGGAGCCGTGGGCGCGCGCGCTCCCGCACGTACCACTCCTGAAAGCCTAGCCGACGCCCGTCGCGGGTCGAGAACCGCGTCCGCGCCCATGCATCGCTCGCCGGCACGACGGTGGCGCCGCGCACGCCGATCGAGCGCGAGAGCCGACGGGTCACCGCGGTGAGACTCGCACCCGAGCCGAGGAGGCGCGTGCGCACGAGGTGCAGCGAAAGATCGGCGTCGCCGACGCCGAACCAGGCCGGAGCGCCGAGCGCCGCGAGCCCTTCGCGCACGCGAAACGTCTCGCCGCGCCGGCCCCATCCTCGATCTCGGTCCCACGCTCCCGCCAGCGCGTAGAGGATCGAATCCAGATCCGGGCACACCCGCAGCCCCATCCATTCGAGGTCGTCGCCGACGTTGGCCACCACGGTGAGGCGCCCGCGCCCGAGAACCCGCGCGAGAGCAGGCGCGAGCCGCGCTCCACCCAGCCCTCCGGCGAGAAGCACCACCTGCATCGGGTGCGATGCCCTAACAAAAAGGATGACCGGAAGCATCCCCGGCGGCGATCGCCGCCTGGCCGCCCAAGAGGGCTGGCGCCGTCCGCCTCTCGAACGGTCTCGGGGTCAGGTTCGTCGACCAGCTGGAGTGAAGCCGAACGTCCGACTCAACCGAGACAGAGCTTCCACGTCTTGCCGCCGTCGCTGGTGCGGAGGATCGTGCCGAATCCGCCGACCAACCACCCGTTTTGCGCATCGGCGAAATCCACCGAGCGCAGCCACGTATAGACCTGCATGCCGAGATTGGCCCGGGTCCACTGCGTCTCCCCCGGCGCGAGCCGCACCACTTCCCCCGCCGCTCCGACCACCCAAGCGTTGCCGTCGGCTGTGACGTAGGGCTGATAGAGTGGATCGAGGAGCGGGAAGGCGAGCTGCATCGGCTCGAATCGCCAGGTGGCGCCGCCGTCTCGGGTTCGAGCGATGCGACCGTCGAGCCCGGCCGCGAGGGCCTCCTGGTCGCTCAGCGTGAACTCGCCGAAGAACGTCGGCAGATCCATCGAATCGACGATGCCCGACTCCGGCGTCATCAGCGTCTTCTGCTGCGGAGTCCAGGTCTGGCCACCGTCGTTGGTCTTGAGGAGCTGGCCGAACTCACCGGCGATCCAACCGGTCTTCTCGTTCGCGAATCGGATGTCGTAGAAGATCGGGTCCTGGATGGCGAGCGCCAGCTCGGCGTCAGCATCCGAGCCGCCCTCGCTGGGGAGCTCCACCTTGCGGGCTTGCCAGGTCTTGCCGCCGTCCGTGGTCTCGGTGAGCGTCGACCTGTCGCCGACCGCGAAGCCGTGGCTTTCATTCGTGAAGAAGATCGAGAAGAGATAGACCTTGGTGCCACTCTGCTGCCTCTGCCAAGTCTTGCCGGCGTCGGTGGAGTGAAGAATCAAGCCCTCCTGACCCGTCGTCCACACCTGGTTGCCGACCACGAAGAGCTTGTAGAGAGCGAGATCGGTGCCGCTATCGATCCGATTGAATGTCGCGCCGCCATCGTTCGTCTCGAGGATCTTGCCGCCGTAGCCGACGATCAGCGCACGAGTCGGCGAAAGCGACTTCACGTCGTAGAACTTGTCCGAGAAGTAGATCTTCTGATTCGTGAGCGGAACGTTGGCCGTCTCGGAATGGCACGCTGCGAGCACGCCGCAGAGCCCGAGAGCGAACGCTGCCGTCCGTGAATGCATGTTGGTTCTCCTCGAGGCTGGGAGACGATGCGCCGGCCGGTCGAACGAGTGACGCCCCACTAACAAACCCACATTTCGAGTGTCAAGAAATTCGGGCACTTAGCCGCCTCCTCAAGGGTTGGCGGATTTCTTGGGGAACCACTGGGCGATCTCGCTCTGCTCCACCACTTCCTGCTGCTGATCGACCTTCCAAGCGCCCCCTTCCTTGAGGAGCGTGTAGAGCTCGTACTCCTCGACGCCGAGCTGGTTTAGGTATTTGTCCTGCGAGGAGAGGATGTTCGGCACGATCGCCTTCTCGCCCTCGATCTTCCCCGGCATCACCTTGAAGTCGAAGATTTTAAACTCGGAGAACGAGAAGAGGTACTGCGACTCCTTCGCCCAGACTTCCTTCGTTTTCACCTGGCCCGTCCTGCGGTCCATCTTCATCGCCTTCGAGACCAGATCATACGCCTTGTCGAACTGCTGTTCTTGAAGAGCCGAGAGATAGCGTTTGACGGTCTCTTCGGGGCTCAGGCCGTCTGCTCGAGCAACCGCCGTCCAAGCGGCGATGGCGACCATGATCAGCAACGACATCGGGGAGCATGGCTTGGTCATCGGGCCCTCCGCGAGGAGTCTCCATAGAGGAAGGTGCCGCGGTTTACAAATTCGCGGTCGGCGGAACGGTGCCCCTGGCGGGCATTTCCATTGGGTATCGCCTCGACTAGAGTCCGAGCTTCGCTGGAGGGCATCCATGGCGCAACCCATCGTCTCCGCGGACTCCCTGCTCGACGACGTCGCCGTGCTGCACCGGCTCGGCTCATGAAGACCTACGACGGCAGCTGCCATTGCGGGCGCGTGCGCTTTCGCGTGACCGCGAGCCTCGACCGCGTGAGCGAGTGCAATTGCTCGATCTGCACGAAGAAGGGGTTCCTTCATCTCATCGTGCCGCCCGAGAGCTTCGAGCTCCTGAGCGGCACCGCCGATCTCACCACCTACCGATTCAACACCGCCGTGGCGCAGCATCACTTCTGCCGTCACTGCGGCATCCATTCCTACTACGTGCCGCGTTCGGATCCCGACAAGATCGACGTCAACGTGCGCTGCCTCGAGGGGGTGGATCTCGACCAGATCCGACCGCAGCGCTTCGACGGGCGAAACTGGGAACGAGCGATCGAGGCGCACGTACCCTGGCGCTAACGACGAAGTCCCCGGCGCAAGATTCCGACCGCAGCACGGAGGCTCGATGAAGGTTTCGATGTTCTACTTGCCCTCGACCGGCTCACGGCCGGACATCGAGAGGCGGATGGCCGGCACGCGCGCCGAGCTCTACCAGCGGATGCTCGGCGAAATCGGCGAGCAGGCCCGGCTCGGGGACGAACTCGGCTACGACTCCGTGAGCTTCACCGAGCATCACTTCCACATCGAAGGCTTCGAGGTCTCCAACAACCCGGTGCTGCTCGACCTGTTCATCGCCATGCAGACCAAGCGCATTCGCGTCGGCCAGCTCGGCATCGTGCTGCCGGCGAACAACCCGATCCGGGTGGCCGAGGACATCGCCATGCTCGACCACATGAGCGGGGGCCGCGCCAATGCGGGATTCGCCCGGGGATACCAGCGTCGCTGGGTCGACGTCATGGCAGAATCACGGCATCCACGGCGCACTGCCCCACCAGCACGACGAGATCGACGCCGCCAACCGCGCCGCGTTCGAAGAGAGCTTCGAGATCATCAAGCGCTGCTGGACGGAGGAAATGGTCTCTTACGACGGCCGCTACTGGAAGATTCCTCCCGGCCCGACGCCCTGGGACCTGCCCGGCACGGCGCTCTACGGCAAGGGAATCACCAACGGCGTGGTGACCTCGATCGGCGTCATCCCGAAGCCGCTCCAGAAGCCGTACCCGCCGCTGTTTCAGCCCTTTGCCTCCTCGGAGCGGAGCATCCGCTGGTGCGCACAAGAAGGGGTCACGGCCGTTCTGCCGCTCCTGCACCCGACGATGGAGGTCGAGCTATTTCGACTCTACGCCGAGGTCTCCGGGCGCCCGCTCGGCGACGGTATGGGAGTGCTCCGCGACGTCATCATCGCGGATTCCGATGCCGAGGCCAAGGCGCTGTGGGAGAACTCTGCGGTCTTCGTCGGCAACAACTGGTTCGAGCCGTTCGGCTTCTTCAAAGGCCTCCTCGATCCGCAGACCGGCGCGATGCCCGAGGTGTTCGAGGAAGGGCTGGTGCTGGTCGGCACGGTGGACACGGTCACGCGGCAGCTCGAAAGGCTCTTGGCGCGCCTGCCCGCGGCCTGGATCTTTGCCTGGCTCTACAACGGATTTCTGTCGAACGACCGATTGAAGAAGACGATCGAGCTCTTCTACACCAAGGTCTTGCCGCGGGTAAGCGAAGTGCGGCGCTGACACCCAAACAGAGGTTCTCGAAAAGGAGCCCCGGACGTGACGACCTACGCCTACGATCGCTTGAGCTTCCTCGACAATTCGTTCCTCCTCCTCGAAGGCCCGACGAGCCCGATGCACGTGGCCGGCACGGCCACGTACGAAGCCGGATCGCTACGCGCTCCCGAAGGGGGCATCGACATCGACCGAATCCGCGCCTACGTGACATCGCGCCTGCACCTCATCCCCCGTTATCGACAGCGGCTCGCTTACGTTCCGATCGAAAACCACCCCGTGTGGATCGACGACGACCATTTCAACATCCACTACCACGTGCGCCACACCGCGCTGCCGCGTCCGGGGGATGAGCGCCAGCTGAAGCGGCTGGCGGCTCGGATCATGAGCCAGCACCTCGATCGCTCCAAGCCCCTGTGGGAGATCTGGGTCGTCGAAGGGCTCGAGAACGCCGAGCGCTTCGCGATGATCTCGAAGATCCACCATTGCATGGTGGACGGCATGTCCAGCGTGGACTTGCTGAACGTGCTGCTGCAACCCAATCCCGTCGAGGAGTACGAGCCGCCGGCCGACTGGTTCCCGCGACCGGCGCCGACGGGGACCGAGCTCTTGCGCGACGCCGTCTATCGATACGCGACGCTGCCATTCGAGCTCGGCCGAAATGCGCAAGCGTTGGTGCGCCAAGCGAACGATCCCCGCTCCGATCTCCGCGCGCGGCTGCGCGCCGTGCGCGACACGCTCGGCAGTGGACTGCGAAGCCCGTCGACGACTCCCCTCAACCAGCCGATCGGCCCGCATCGTCGCTTCGACTGGTTGGCGATGGATCTCGAGGCGGTCAAGCAAGTCAAGAATCGCCTCGGCGGCACGCTGAACGACGTCGTGCTCGCCACGGTCGCCGGCGCGGTGCGTCTGTTCTTGTCGCGGCGGCGGGTCCAGGTCGAGGATCTCGACTTCCGAGTGATGGCGCCGGTGAGCGTGCGCAGCGAAGCCGAGCGGGGCAGCTTCGGCAATCGCGTGTCGGCGTGGATGGTGCCGATGCCGCTCGGCGAGCGCGATCCGCGCCGACGGCTCGCGAAGATCCGCGAGACCACGGCCGCGCTCAAGGAATCGAAGCAGGCGCTCGGCGCCGAAGTGCTGAGCGCGGTCGGCGAGTGGACACCGTCGACCTTGCTGTCGCTTGCCGCGCAGCTCACCACACGCCGCCTGCCGTTCAACCTCGTCGTCACCAACGTCCCCGGACCGCAGGTGCCGCTCTACCTGCTCGGCGCGCGCTTGCTCGACAACTACGGCCTGGTACCGCTGACGGACAACCTCTGTCTCGGCGTGGTGCTGTTCAGCTACGCGGGGAAGCTCTGCTGGGGCTTCACGGCGGAGTGGGACCTCATTCCGGACCTTCACGATTTCGTGCTGGATGTCGAGGCGTCGTTTCGCGAGCTCGCGGAGCTACAGCCCGCCGCCTCGCCGAAGG
>JBEVNX010000065.1:0-7005 GCA_040507895.1 Binatia bacterium
CAATTGAACCTGATGCTCGCCCGTGCTGTCGGCGAGGAAGAGCGCTGGCTTTCCGACGCGCGTCGAGCTGAAGACGAGATAGCGCCCGTCGGGAGAGAACGACGGATCCTCGTTGTTGCCGCCCGAGGTGATCTGACGCACCTGGTTCGTCTTCAGATTGAGCGTGAAGACGTTGAAGCCTCGCTCGCGACTGACGTAGCCGATGAGATCCCCCTTCGGCGACCAACAAGGCGAGGTGTTGTAGCCTCCTTGGAACGTCACGCGGCGCGGCGACGAGCCGTCAGCGCCCATCACGTAGATCTGCGGCATGCCGGTGCGGGAAGAGACGAAAGCGATCTGGCGGCCGTCGGGCGACCACGTCGGGGAGACGTCGATCTCGGCGCCGTTGGTGAGCTGGCGCTGCACCCGGCCCGTGTCGTCCAGAATGAAAATGTCGGAGTTGCCGGATCGCTCGAGACTGATCGCGATCGAGCGCCCATCCGGCGACCAGCGCCCGCCGAGGTTCAACCCGCGAGAGCTCGAAAGCTTCTGCACGGAGCGTCCTCCGATGTCCGCCCGGTAGAGGCTGGCGTTTCCGTCCATGAAGGAGGTGAACAGGATGGAGCCGGCGTTGGGGCTCCAGGACGGAGCGAGGTTGATGGTCCGGTTGTTGGTGACGGTCGTGACGTCGTAGCCGTCGACCGACATGACGAGGATCTCCTTGGCGCGCCCGCCTCGACGCGAGGCGAAGGCGATTCGCGAATCGAACGGTCCCGCTTCGCCCGTGAGATACTCCATGATCTGGTCCGCGAAGCGCCGCGCCATCCGCTCCAGCAGATCGGGGCTTCCCGTGTAGCGCTCGCCACCGATCTGCGTGTGCTGAACGACATCGTAGAGCCGCGCCTCCAGCGCCAGCGAACCGCCGGACTGCGAGACGCTTCCCTTGACGAGCGCCTTGGCGCCGATCACCGTCCAGTTCGCGAAGTTGATCTGAGAGCCATCGACCGGCGTCGGGCCTTCGAGGTAGGCCTTCGGGTCGAGCACACGGAAATATCCCGAGAGCGTGAGGTTGCGCGACAGAACCTCCGCGAAGTGCTCGCCGACCTCCTTGCCGCCGCCCCCATCGGCGAGGGGCGACACCGCGATCTCGAGCCGGGTGGCACCGGGTCCGACGATGCGCCCCGTGACTTGCGCCGCCGCTTCGCCCCGTAGAAGTCCCAGGGCCACCGTCATCATCACAATCCAGGAGCACCTCGCCAAGATTCCACCTCCCGTTTCACGTGCGCGTCGTTCGAACACTTCGATCCCGGCCACGTCTCAGCCGCCCGCGGCGAGCTCCCCCGACACGAACTCGAGGACGTAGTTCGCGAAAACCTGGCGATACTTCTCCGGTGGCGCCGGCAGCGGGCTCGAGATCCGCACCGCGCGCAGCACGGAATCGTCGAAGCTCGAGTCGCCAGATCGGTCGATCACTCGCAAGTCGGCGATCTCGCCGTCGTCGCCGATGCGAAAGCCCACGCGGATCGTCAGATCGGGGCTGGCGCCGACCCAAGTCCAGTTCTTCTTGATGAGCGCCTCCACCTGATTCTTGTAGATGATGAAGTCGAGGCCCATGAGGACGCCACCACCACCGCCGTCTCCGCCGATGCCGAGCGCCGCGCCCTTCCCTTCCTCGTGACCGCCGAGCCCCGCCGCCTGCTTGCTCGTTCCCTTTTCCCCCAGTCTCTTGATCGCCTGTTGGATCTCCTTGTCGCGCGCGATCTTGGCGAGCTCCGCCTTCGAGGGCTTGGGCGCCGCCGGCGCCTTTTTCGCTTCAGGCTTGGGCTCCGGCTTCTTCGGGGCGTCTGGCAGCTTGACCACCTTCTCCTCGGGCTTCGGCTGCTCCACCTTCACCTCGGGCTTCGGCTGCTCCGGCTTGACCTCGGGCTTCGGCTCCTCGCGGCGTGTCGGATTGACAACGCCCGTCTCAGGCTCGGCCCGAACGGGGCCCTGGGGTAACCGGCCGCCGAGCGCGCTCGGATCGACGATCTTGACCGTATACGCGACCACCGGCGCCGGCGAGCGCATCAACCATTGGCGCGGCATGAGCACCACCGCCACACCGGCGGCGGCGTGAAGAAGCGCCGAGAAGACGACCATCCACGACAGCGCAGGCTCGGCACCGCGCCTCGCCGGCCAAGCGTCGCTCATTTCTTCTCGGTGGGCAGCTCCGTGATCATGCCGAGGCTCTGCACGCCGGCACCCTTCACCGCCGCCATGACCTGCACCACTTCGCCATAGGACACGCTGCGGTCCGCCCGCAGGAACACCTGCTTGTCGGGCTTCAACCGCGTGACGGCTTCGAGCTTCGCCGAGAGGTCGGCGAGGGCGATCACGTTGTCGTTGAGAAAGATCGTGCCCTTCTTGTCGACCGTGACGACGAGCTGGTCTTCCTCGCCGGAGAGCGCTCCGGCCTTGGCCTGCGGCAGCTCGATCGACACGCCTTGCTGCAGGATCGGCGCGGTCACCATGAAGATCACCAGCAACACCAGCATCACGTCGACCAGCGGCACGACGTTGATCTGCGAGATCGAGGAGTTCTGCGATCGCGTCTCGAAGGCCATGGCCGCCGACCGGTTCTTAGATGAAGTGGCGCTCCGCGATGTTCAAGAACTCCGCGGAAAAATTTTCCATGTCCGCCGTCAACACGCGGATCTCGCGGGCGAAGTGGTTGAACGCCACGACGGCTGGAATCGCGGCGGCGAGCCCGACCGCGGTGGCCACCAGCGCTTCCGCAATCCCCGGAGCAACGGCCTGGATACTCGAGGTTTGCGCCGTCGTGAGGCCGCGAAACGCCGTCATCACTCCCCACACCGTCCCGAACAGGCCGACGAACGGCGCCGTCGAAGCCGTGGTGGCTAGAAACGTGAGCGCCTTCTCGAGCCGCGTGACCTCCTGCGTCGTGGCTCGGCGCATCGCGCGCTCGACATTTTCGATGCCGCCGAGGTCGGTGGTCTCCGCGGCGGCGTCGTCGCCCCAGGTGCCTGACTTCTTCGGCCGGGTGAAACGCTGCAGCTCCTGGTATCCCGAACGAAAGACGTGCGCGACCGGGCTCTGCTTGAGCTCGACGCTCGCGTTGTGAATGGCGGCGAGATTCTTGGCCTCCCAGAAGATTTCGAGAAACCGCTCGCTCTGCCGTCGCGCGGCGCGCAGTTGGCGAAACTTGAAGAGGATGACGCCGAGGCTGCCCACCGAGAAGGCGAGCAGCAGCAGCAACACGAGCTGGACCATGGGGCTGGCGCCGAACACGATGCTCACGAGACTCTGCTGCTGTCCGATGGTCGGCGACATGCGCGAATTCCGGGTAGTACAAGGCCCCCAGCGAGTCAACGCGCGCAGCGCAAACCCGCATTGGGCGCGGCTTCTTGCCTTGACGGCCCCATTGGGACGTGGAATACGGCGGCCAGTTTTCACCTTCGGAGATCCGCCGCCACACCCGATTTCCTTCGAGACTACCATGAGCGTTCGCATCGGAATCAACGGCTTCGGGCGCATCGGGCGAAACGTGCTTCGTGTGTGTCTTGCTTCCGGCTCCGACCTCGACTTCGTGGCCGTCAACGACATCACCGATGCGCCCACGCTCGCGCATCTGCTGAAGTACGATTCGGTGCATGGCACGTTGGCCGAGAAAGTCGTCGTCGACGGCAGCGACATCCGCGTGGCCAGCAAGCGCATCCGCGTGCTTGCCGAACGCGACCCCGGCAAGCTTCCATGGAAGGAGCTCGGCGTCGATCTGGTCCTCGAGTGCAGCGGCCGCTTCACCAGTCGCGACGAGGCGGGGGTCCACCTCAAGGGTGGCGCGAAGAAGGTCGTGATCTCCGCTCCGGCGAAGAACGCGGATGTGACGATTTGCTACGGCGTGAACCATGCTGCGTACGATCCCGCGAAGCACCACGTCATCTCCTGCGCCTCGTGCACGACGAACTGCCTCGCGCCGGTCGCGAAGGTCCTGCACGACTCGTTCAAGATCCGCCAAGGCTTGATGACGACCGTTCACGCCTACACCAACGACCAGCGAATTCTTGATCTCCCGCACGAGGATCTACGACGCGCGCGCGCCGCGGCGCTGTCGATGATTCCCACTTCGACGGGCGCCGCCAAGGCGATCGGCCTGGTGCTCCCGGAGCTCGACGGCAAGCTCGACGGCATGGCGATTCGCGTACCGCTCCCCAACGTGTCGATCATCGACCTCACCGCCACCGTGGAAACGTCCACGACAGATCGCAAGGTTAACGCGGCGATCAAGGCGGCCGCGGAGGGTCCGCTGCGGGGGGTGCTCCAGTACTGCGACGAGCCCCTAGTCTCGCGCGATTTCAACGGCAACGGTCACTCGTCGATCTTCGACGCGACGCTCACCAAGGTGATGGGCGGAACGCTGATCAAGGTCTTCGCGTGGTACGACAACGAATGGGGCTTCTCGAATCGCATGCGGGACGTCGCTTCCCTGATCGGCGCCTCTCTCCGATAGGCTGCCCCGGCATGGCGCTGCGCAGGCTCGAAGAAGTCCCGCTCACGGGCAAGCGTGTCTTCATCCGTGCCGACCTGAACGTCCCGCTTCGCGACGGCGAGATCACCGACACCATGCGCGTCGACGAAGCGTTACCGGCGATCCAGTGGGTGATCGCCAACGGCGGTCACCCGATCGTCGCTTCGCATCTCGGCCGCCCGAAAGGAACGCGCGTTCAGGCGCTGACGCTTCGTCCCGTCGCGGAGTACCTCGGCGAGGTCCTGCACCTGAACGTCCTTCTCGCCGAGGACTGTGTCGGAGAGAGAACGCTCGCCCAGAGCCGAGCGCTCGGACCTCGCGAGGTATTGTTGCTCGAGAACCTGCGCTTTCACGCCGGCGAGGAGGCGAACGAAGAGCGCTTCGCGCGCCAGCTCGCGGCGCTCGCCGACGTCTACGTGAACGACGCGTTCGGCACAGCCCATCGAGCCCACGCCTCCACCGTCGGCATGGTGCCGTTCGTCGCGGTGCGAGCGATCGGCCCGCTCATGCGGCGTGAGGTCGAGAATCTCTCGCCGCTCCTCGGCGAGCCAGCCCGCCCCTTCGTCGTCGTCCTGGGGGGCGCCAAGGTTACTGACAAGATCGGCCTGGTGCGCCGCCTCGTGGATCGCATCGACGCGCTGCTGATCGGCGGCGCGATGGCGTACACGTTCCTGCGCGCGCAAGGCGTCGGGGTCGGCGACAGCCTGGTCGCGGAGGACGAGATCGGGCTCGCTCGCGGGATCCTCGACCTCGCGGCGAAGCGCGGCCTCGCGTTGCTGCTGCCGAGCGACCACGTGGCCGTACAAGAGATCGTTTCGGGAGCGCCCTCGCAGATCACCGCGCCGGGCGTTCCCGCCGGCTGGAAGGGCGCGGACATCGGACCCGTTACGACTCGCCGCTTCGCCGACAAGATCGTTCACGCCAAGACGATCTTCTGGAACGGTCCCCTCGGCGTCTTCGAGACCGAACCCTTCGATCGCGGCACGGTCGCGATCGCCACGGAGATCGGGCGCAGCGGGGCGTTCAGCGTCGTCGGGGGTGGGGACTCGGCGGCTGCGGTCGTGCAGTCGGGGCATGCCGAGGAGATCTCGCACATCTCGACGGGAGGCGGAGCCGCGCTCGAGTTTCTCGAGGGGCGAAAGCTTCCCGGTCTCGCGGCGCTCGAGGCTTGAGTGGTGAGCCGCACCGCGGTCATCGCGGGGAACTGGAAGATGCACGGCACGGCCGATCAGGCGCGCGCGCTGGCGGCCCACCTGCGCGAGCGGCTCGGAGCGCCGGCGCACGACCGGCAGGTCGTCATCGCGCCTCCATTCACGTCGCTGGCCGCGGCCGCTGAGGCCCTACGAGGCTCGGCCATCGAGGTGGCGGCCCAGAACGTACACTGGGAAGCGAAGGGAGCATTCACGGGCGAGATCTCCGCTCCCATGCTGATCGAAGCCGGTTGCCGGTGGGTGATCGTCGGCCACTCCGAACGTCGCCAGCTCTTCGGCGAAACCGACGGCGGCGTAAACCGGCGGGCGCATGCCGCGCTCGCCGCGGGCCTGCGGACGATCGTCTGCATCGGCGAGACCCTCGAGGAGCGGGACGGGGGTTACGCACAGGACGTGGTGCGGGGTCAAGCGCGAGCCGCGTTGCTGGACCTTGGTGCCGCTGCTATACGGAATGTTTGCATCGCCTACGAGCCCGTGTGGGCGATCGGCACGGGCCGCACGGCGACTCCGGCGCAGGCGGAGGAGATTCACGCGGAGGTGAGAGAGGTGGTCGCCGAAGCTGTCGGTCGTAGTGAGGCACAGGGATTGCGAATTCTCTACGGAGGAAGCGTCAAACCGGACAACATCGACTCGTTGATGGCAGAGCCCGACATCGACGGCGCGCTCGTAGGCGGCGCCAGTCTCGAAGTCGAGACTTTCGCGCGCATCGTCGAGTTCCGCCGCTAGGAACCCCACCGTGGTCACCGTCATCACAGTGCTGCACCTGATCGCTTGCGTATTCTTGATCCTCGTCGTCCTCCTGCAGACGGGCAAAGGCGCGGAAATGGGTGCCGTGTTTGGCGGCGGCGGCGGCTCGACGCTCTTCGGCGCGAGCGGCGCCGGCAACTTCCTCACCAAGCTGACAACGGGCACGGCCATCGTCTTCTTCCTGACGTCTCTGTTTTTGGCCTACAGCTCGATCGCTCGCACGCAGAGGACTGTCTTCGACCAAGCGCTTCCGGAGCCTCCGCCACTGAATGCGCCTGCGCCGGAGGCCCCGAAAGCGGCGAGCGGGGACAAGCCAGCTCCCGCCGAGCCGGCTCCAGCGGCGCCGCAAGCCGATGCTCCGCAGGCGCCGGCGACCCAATAGGATGATCGAAGCACGCGAGGATGGCGGAACGGCAGACGCGCTAGTTTGAGGGGCTAGTGGGGTAACACCCGTGGGGGTTCAAGTCCCCCTCCTCGCACTCACGATCCGCTTTTAGTCCGCTCCGTTACCGAAATTGCACCTCGGGGAAATTGCTCCCGGGA
>JBEVNX010000128.1:0-5376 GCA_040507895.1 Binatia bacterium
GAGCTGTTCCGCGTGATGGAAGTCGTGGCTGCCGCTGCCGGTGGCGATCGTCAGCTGCATGAAGCCTTCGTTCCGCTCGGCGAGGACCTTGGCGAGCTCGAGCGCCGTCTCGTCGTGCATGACGTCGGTGACCATCGGGCCGCCGTCGTAGTCACGCTGCGCGGCGCTTCCGCCGTCCGGGTGTAGGCGCTGCGCCGACCAGCCGCAGCCGCCCGCGTCCATCGACTCGTGGAGTAGGCGGCGGAGCTCGGCGTGCTCCGCGGCGGTCGGCATCTCGCCCGCCTTGGCGCGATCGAAGCCCATCACCCAGACGAGGAGAGGCGCCAGCGGAACGTACGGCAACACGTTCACCGCCTTCGGCGTGCGCTCGACGCTGTCGAGGAACTCCGGGTACGTGACCCAGTCCCACGGCAGACCGAGCCGCATCGATTCGTATGGGATCGCCTCGACGCGCGTCATGCCGAGCATGGCACGCTCGCGCATCTCCGGGCGCACGGGGGCGAAACCGAAGCCACAGTTGCCGATCACCACCGAGGTGACGCCGTGCCAACCGGAGAGCGTGAGATAGGGATCCCAGAAGAGCTGGGCATCGTAGTGCGTATGGAGGTCGATGAAGCCCGGCGCGACGACCAGACCGCTGGCGTTGAGGACGCGCTTCGCGTCGGAAGCGCGAACGCGGCCGATGGTCGCGATCTTGCCGTCGCGGATGGCAACGTCTGCGCGATAGCGCTGCGACCGGGTACCGTCGACGACGATGCCATCCTTCAATAGAAGGTCATAGTCTGCCATGCCGAAAGCATTGGCACGGTCGGCGCAGGCGCGCAATTCCCCGTTCGATATCGGTCGGATCGGCCGATGAGCTCCCCCGACCGCTCCCGTGTTTTTCTTGCGACCCGAGCTATTTCCTCCGGGCCGAGCGTACCTCCTTCGAGATGCGGGCCGGTCGATCGCCTGCCCACAGGTCGTCGTCCGCGAGGTAGTTGTGCACGACCTTGCCGTGGTGCAGATCGAAGTCGAAGACGCCGAACCAGCCTTGCAGGACGCGCGTCGGCGTCAGCAGATACCAGGGGTCGACCTCCGACCGCGCGTCCATGGTGACCGACGCACGGCCGGTCCAGAGCTTCGGCGTCCCGTCCGCGCTACGATGGATCGGCGCCGTCACGTCGAGCCGCACGAGCTCTGCGACCGAAGGCCGCCGCTCGCTCTCGGCGTTCGGGATGACGCGGGTCGAGAGCACGGGCAGGTCTTCGAGGCTCGCTGGGTCGCACAACTGGTCGCAGGCCATCGACACGGTCATGATCCGCTGTCCGCGCGGACGCTCGACGGTGAACACGAGCTGCTCACCGAAGGGCGATCCCGCCCCGCCCCATGAACGCTCCATGACGGCGAGCTTCTTCGCGTAGCCCCAGATCTCGCGGCCCGCGACGAGCGGGATCTCGTTGTCCGTGAAGATGAAGGGTTGATAGAGGTAGATCTGTCCCTCGAACGAGGCGCGGATCATCACGTACGATTCGTGATAGGGGCCGAACGTCGAGAACGGCACCCATCGAGCCCAGGCGATGCACTTCGGGGGCGTGTCGGCCGCTCTGACGCCCGGGGGGAGCAGCTCCGCTACGCCCGCCCGGGAGGCCTCGTAGGCCACGAAGACGTCCTCGACTCCGCGGTACGTGTACGGCGGCGGCGGGTAGGCGCCGCCTCTTCCGATGGGCAGAGAGAAGGACTGCGTGAAGCTTGCTCGGTCCATGACGGCCTCCGATGGCTCGAGAATCCGTTCCCACTTCGGCGGTCGCCGAGGCGGGCGGCATGCGCGTAGCCCGATCTTCGGGTTTGCGCAATCGTGAACGGAAGATGACAGCCGGCCAGCCGCTTGATTTCCCGCTTCAGACGACTAGAAGGGACGCCCCGATGGGCACCGCCGTGCGCCGCAGCAGGGCTCGAGTGCGACTCCATGCCGCGACGCTCGCCTTCCTTCTTTTCGCCCTCCCCGGACTGCGCTCCGTTCAGGCGGGGTCGCGGCCGTGCGCGATGCACCGGGCGTCTCAGCTCCGATGCCACGAGAATGGGCGGGACGCGAGTGGTCACTCGACCGCTCGTCGCGAGTGCTGCCGCAAAGGACACGGGCTCTCCGCGGCGTTCTGCGGATGCGGGCACAAGGCCGACGCCGCGAGGGTCTCGAGCGATCCCTGCGTCCCGATAGAGGTGTCAGCGCACCGTATCCTCCTCGGGTCCGCGGCCTTCCGCGCCGTGACTCCTCAGAGCCACGCGCGGAACGTGGATCCACCGGACCCGCCGCCGCCAATCGGTTCTTCTCCACCCCTCTCCTAAGGTCGAGTTCATCGATCTGCTCCCGCACGGCCGGTCTTCCGGGGCCGTCCGTTCGGGGCAGGAGTGTTTCCTTTCGGAGGAGGCCATGCGTCGCGAAACGTACTCGAATTCGATCGGCCGGCTCTGCACGGCCGTGGGTATCTTGATCTGCGGGCTTTCCGCCCCTGCGCTCGCATGCGACATCTGCGCCGTTTACGTTTCCACGGAGATGAGCGAGAGCCGGACCGGCTTTTCGCTCGGCGTAGCCGAGCAGTTTACGCACTTCGGCACTCTCAAGCTCGACGGGAAAGAGGTAGCCAAACCGGCGAACGAGCACCTGGAAAGCTCCGTCACGCAGCTTCTTTTCTCCTATGCGCCAATCCCGCGGCTCCACTTCCAGCTCAATCTTCCGATCATCGCCCGCTACTACCGCCGCCTCGAGGACGATGGCGTGGTCAGCGGCGACGAGACGGGGATCGGCGACCTGGCGCTGACGGCTCTGGTAAACGTTTGGAGTCACGTCGACGAGGCGAGCGTGGTTCGCTTCTCGCTGTTCGGAGGGGTGAAGTTTCCGACCGGCAATTCGGATCGGCTCAGTGAAGAGCTCGAGGAGGGGCATCATTCGACCGGCGGCGACGAGGGCGGCGAGGAAGAGCACGAGCACGAAGAAGGGGAACACGAGCAAACCGTGGCGAAGCACGAGCACGCCGAAGCGGAACACGAGCACGTCGAGAGCGGCATCCATGGACACGATCTCGCGCTCGGCTCCGGCTCCTTCGACGGGATCGTCGGCGGGCGGCTCTTTGCGAGCTGGCGGCGAGCTTTCCTGAGCGCGACCGTTCAGTACACGCCCACGACGGAGGGCGATTTCGACTATGCCTACGCCAACGGCCTCACGTGGTCCGGCGGTCCAGGCGTGTACGCCTGGCTCGGCCATGACAAGACGTTGGGGCTGATGGCGGTCTTGTCGGGACAAACCAAGGGCAACGACGAGCTCGATGGAGTGAAGCTCGACGACACGGCGGCCACCACGCTCTTCGTCGGCCCGGGCCTCGTGTTCAGCTGGGGGACTTCGCTCGCGGTGGACATCGCGGGGGATCTCCCCGTCATCCAGAACAACACTTCGCTCCAGATCGTTGCCGATTACCGGATCCGCGGCGGTGCGGTATGGCGTTTTTGATGCGGCGCGCGCTGCTCGTTTCGTTGCTCGTCATCGCCCTCCTGCCGCGCGAGAGCTGGCCGCTCGATGTCGGCGACAGCGCTCCCGATTTCGCGCTCGCGAATTGGGACGGACAGACGGTCCGCCTCGGCGATCTGCGCGGCAAGGCGGTCTGCGTGGAGTTCTGGGCGTCGTGGTGCGCGACCTGCGCGGCGGCGTTGCCGGCGCTCGACGCGGTTGCGCGGCGGTATCGGGGCGCGGTCGTCGAGTTCCTGGCCGTCAACGTGGACCGGGACTTCGGGAAAGCATCGTCGTTCTTGGAGTCGCATCTCCCGAGCCCCACGCTGACGCTTGTCCGCGACCCGAGCGCGGAGCTGCTCTCACGATTCGGGGCGCCGGCGATGCCCGCGCTCTATCTCATCGATGCGAGCGGCGTCGTCCGTATGGTCGCCAGCGGTTACACCGAGAAGTCGATCGGCGAGTTGGAGAGAATGCTGCGCGAGCTGCTCGAAAGCCGCGAAGGATTCGATCGCCGGCCATGATCGATCCGGCGCCGTTCACCTACTTCTTCGCGACGCTGTAGTTCGGCCTCGAGACATGGCGCATCCGATCTCAGGCGCATCTTCAGGTGCCAGCCTTCTCGGTGAGCTTCTCGAGGTTGGACAAATGGCGCTCTCGACTGATGCTGTAGGTCGCGAGGAAGCCTATCGCGACGAGATAGAGCACGATGAGCGCCGGCGCGTACACCAGCCCGAGCTTTCGCACCACGAGAGGATCGACGGCGCCGGGTTGCGCATCGCTGGGGAAGCCGATGAAGGCGAGCAGCAGCGTGGAGGCGAAGATTCCGATGCCAGAGACCGCCTTTTGCACGAACTCGTTCGCGGCCACGAAGACGCCTTCGGAGCGGCGACCCGTCGAAAGCTCGCTGTCCTCGACGATGTCTGCGCTCATCGAGGAGCTGAGAATGCCTGACATGATCACCAGCATGGTCGTGACGAGATTGAAGACGAGCAATGTCGGCATCAACTTCGTCGATGCGTTTGCGGGGAACAGGTGCAGGAGGCGGAGCAGGATCGGCAGGGGACCGATGGCGACCCCGGCGAGCGACACGCCGATCGCCGCGCACTTCTTGCCGAACCGACGGGACAGGATCGGCGCAGCGACGAACGCCATCACCGCCGATGCGAACGAGATCAAGACGAGCACGGAAATCTGACTCGACGAGAGCTCCCAGAAGTAGGTGTTGATGTAGATCTGCAGCGCCGCCTGCAGGCCGGCGGCCATGGAGGCGAACACTCCTGCGCTGAAGAGCGCGAGGAAGGAGCGGTTCGAAAGCGTCTCGCCGAGCTCGCGGAAGATGCCGCGGAAGCCGAACGGCTTGGCGGCGGGTTGCCGCAGGTTCGGAATGAAGCGATGGGTTCCGATCGCCGAAGCGAGCATCGCGAGCAGCATGACGACCGCCGCGACGATACCATAGTGGCGGTATCCCTCCGGGTTCAGCACGCCGACCGGGTGGAGGGCGTCGGGCTGCAGGAACACGGCATAGGCGAGCACGGTCATGCCGAGGCCGCCCCACCAGCCGAAGAAGTAGCGATAGCTGATGAGCGAGGTGCGCTCGTCGTAATGTTGGGTCAGCTCGGGCACCAGCGAGGCGCTGGGAATCTCGTAGGTCGAGATCGCGAGCCGCACGATCACGGAAACGAGCAGGAAGAAGACGAGTAGCGCCGCCGGGGCCATGTGCGCGGGCGGATTCCACAGGAGCCAGTAGACGATCGCGACCGGTAGCGTGGACGCATACATGAAGGGATGACGCCGGCCCCAGCGCGCGTGAAGATGGTCGGATAGATGTCCGATGACCGGGTCCACCACCGCGTCGATCATGAGGGCGAGCATGATCGCTAGGCCGACCCATG
>JBEVNX010000132.1:0-23075 GCA_040507895.1 Binatia bacterium
CCGGGATAGATCGTGAAGCCGACGGCCGCGCAGCCGAGCCGCAGCGCTTCCTTGACGCTGCCGGTCACCGACGAGCACGGGTCCTTCTCGTCGTAGAGCACGTCGTGGCTGTTGAGCTTCAGGATGAGCGGCACCTCGCCGAGATATTGCGCGACTCCGCCCTCGATGAAGCCGAGCGGCGCCGCGTACGCGTTGCATCCCGCGTCGAGTGCCAGCTGGAAGTGGTAATTCGGATCGTATCCCGGGGGATTCGCCGCGAAGCTCCGCCCCGGGCCATGCTCGAAGCCCTGGTCGACCGGCAGGATCACCAGCTTGCCGGTTCCGCCGAGCGTTCCGTGGCTCAGGAGCCGCGCCAGGTTGGCGCGCGTGCCGGGATTGTCGCTCGCGTACCAGCCGAGAATCTCACGAATCCGTTCGGTCATACGGCTCTCCTCGCGACGTATCGCGCGTCATGGGGACTGCAATTCCCTTTCGAGCCTCGCCCTGTCAAGAATCAGTCTTCCAGCGCCTCGCCGGTGAGCGTTTCGAGCGACCAGTCGCGGTCGTCGACGAAGGCGTGCGCTCGCACCGGGCAGGGATCCACCCGACAGCCCCGGCAGTACGCCGAGCGGCAAGGATCGAGGTGAAAGATGCACTCGGCCTCTTGATCCACTCCGCGCACGAGACGGATCTCGAAGTCGTCGGCGAAATCGTGCGCCTCGGACACCGACCAGAAGCGCGGCACGACGACGTGCGCGTCGACGTGGACCACGCCGCCCGAGCGGATCGCACGCAGCCGGTGGATGGCGATCACGCCGGGGGTGCGCACCGCTTGGATGACCGAGGCGAGCTTGGCGAGCAGGCCCGGATCGGACTCGTCGAGCAGCCCGCCGACCGCGGCGCAAGAGGCGCACGCCGACGACGGCCAGGTTGCAGCCGATCGCGATCGCAACCAGCGGGTCGAACGGCTGCCATCCGGTCGTCCGCACCAGCCCGAGCCCGACCACTACGCCGGCGCTCGTCCAGAAGTCCGTGAGTACGTGCTGGCCGTCGGCTTCGATCGCGGGCGAATGCATGCGCCGTCCGGTGCGCACCAGAAAGTAACCGAGCAGGGCGTTGGCCATTCCGGCGCCGATCACGAGCACGAGCCCGACCTCGATCGCCTCGAGCCGGCCGCCGAACCACAGCGCATGTCCTGCCTGGTAGACGATCAACAGAGCTGCGAAGGCGATCAGCCCGCCCTCGAACCCGCTCGACAAGAACTCGACCTTGCCGTGGCCGTACGGATGGCTCGGGTCGGCCGGGCGGCTCGCGATCGCCAGGCTCGCCAGCGTGAACAGCGCAGCGATGATGTTGACGATCGACTCGAGGGCGTCGGAGAGGATCGCGGTGGATCCGGTGAGCTGGTAGCCGACGAACTTGGCCACGAAGATCAGCACGGCGGCGCCGAGCGAGATCGCGCCGGCTCGCAGGCGCAGCACGCGATCGACGACCGCGGGCTGGGGCGCCTCCCCGATGCGAGCAGAATACGGAAGTTCGCTGACGCGCATGGCCAATCCGGCGGCGACTCCAGGCTACCGGCTCGCGCCGTGCAAGAGAAGACGACTCGACGTGGAAGCGTGGCCGCGAAGGCGCTAGCTTGCTCGGCGATGACTGCCGCGAAGCGCTTTGCCGACTGGGCGGCCGAGCTCACGCTCGACGAGGTTCCCGCGCACGTCGTCTCAGCCGCGAAGCTCCACTTCCTCGATGCCATCGGCTGCGGGCTCGCGGCGCACGCGCTCGGCATCGCCACGGCCGGGCGCGAGGCCGCGCGGGAAGGCGGCGGGCGACCCGAGGCCTGGGTCATCGGCCTCGAAGAGCGGCTACCCGCAGGACCTGCCGCGTTCGCCAACGGCATGCTCTGTCACGGCCTCGACTTCGACGACACGCACAGCGACGCCGTCTGCCACGTGAGCGCGGTGACGGCCCCGGCCGCCCTGGCGGCCGCGCAGGCGAGCGGTGCGCGCGGCGCCGAGCTGCTCCTCGCACTGATCGCCGGCAACGAGATCACGATTCGCATCGGCATGGCGGCGCCCGCGGCGTTTCATCGACGCGGCTTCCACCCCACTTCGGTCTGCGGCGTGTTCGGCGCCGCCGCGGCGACGGCGCGTTTGCGCGGTCTCGCGCCCGCGGCGATGGCTCAAGCGCTCGGCATCGCCGGCAGCCTGGCGAGCGGTATCTTCGAGTATCTCGCCGACGGCTCGGAGACCAAGCCGTTGCACGCGGGAGCGGCGGCCCAAGCCGGCCTCCTCGCGGCGAGCGTCGCCGCGCACGGCGGCACCGGTCCAGCCACGGTGCTCGAGGGCCGCTTCGGTGTCTTCGCCGCGTTCGCCGACCTGCGCTCGATCGATCTCGGGCCGTCGCTGGCCGATCTCGGCGAGCGCTGGGAGACCCCGCGAATCGCCTTCAAGCCGTATCCCGCGTGTCACTACGTTCATGCGCCGATCGACGCCGCGGCCCGCGCGATGGCCGGACGAACGGTCGATCCCGACGACATCGCGGAGATCGTCGTTCGGGTGCCGGAGCCCGCCGTGTCGCTGGTGCTGGAGCCGGCAGCCGCCAAGGCACGTCCGCGCACGCCTTACGACGCGAAGTTCAGTTTGCCCTATGGGGTCGCCGCGATGCTGCTCCACGGCCGCGTCGATCTCGGTTCGTACAGTCCCGAGGCGATCGCCGAAGAACGCGTGCTCGCGCTTGCGCGCAAGGTCCGCTACGAGGTCGCCTCGTTCGCGACGTTCCCGCAGGCTTTCCCCGGTGCGGCGCGTGTCATCCAGGGCAACGGCGAAGCCCTCGAGGCCGAAGTGTTGCATCAGCGTGGTGGCCCGGAGAATCCGATGAGCGAGGCGGACGTCTGCGACAAATTCCGCCGCAATGCCGCCCTAGCCCTCCCCGACGCCGCCGTCCTGCGCCTGCAGGAAGGGATCCTCGGGCTCGACGAGCGAGAAGACTTGCGGGATCTGGTTGCGGCGTCCCGCTGAACCGGGCTCGCCCGCTCAGCCGAGCTTGTAGGTCACCAGTGCGCTCGCCACGCGCTTGCCTCTTGCACCCTCGACGGCAACTTCGCACACGGTGATCGTCCGGCCGCGCCGGATCACGCGCGCGTCGGCCACCACGTCCTCGCGACGGGCCGCGGCGAGGAAGTTGATCGTCAGCGCGATGGTCGTGCCGCGGGGATTCGCGGAGAGATCGGCGCCGGACCACGCAGCTCCGGTCGCGGCGGCATCGGCGATCGCCGAGAGCGCGCCGCCGTGGACGATGCCCCCGCCCGTTGTCACCTCGGCGCGAAACGGCAGGCGGAGCCGTACCCGGTCGCGCTCGATGGACTCGACCTCCATGCCGAGCAGACGGCCGAGGGGAGTTTCGAGGATCGCCCCGCGGATCTCGTCGACGTTCGGTGTCATCTCTGCGCTCTCCGTTCCACGGCGATGGCCGTCGCATCGACCCCTGGTCTATGGCAATGAACCATTTTCGGGGGAATTGCCATGTCCACTTCGATGTTGCTCGCGCTCGACGGCGAAGGGCCGCTTCATCGCCAGCTCTACCACGCGCTGCGACAGGCCATCCTCGGGGGCACTCTCCGCCCGGGCGCGCGAATGCCGTCGACCCGCGCGATCGCCGCCGAGACGCGCGTCTCGCGCATCACCGCCGTCATCGCTTACGATCAACTGATCGCCGAGGGATATGCCGAGCCGCGGCGCGGCTCCGGCACCTATGTGGCGGCAGCGCTTGCCCTCGACGGCGCTCTCCGCGCGCGCCGGCAGCCGAGCGCTCCGACCCCGGCGCGCTTGTCCACGTACGGCCGGCGCATCGTCGCGTCGACGCGCGGCCATCCGCCCTCGTGGGCGCCACGGCGAGCGGCGCTGCCCTACGACTTTCGCTATGGCCGGCCTGCGATCGGCGATTTCCCGCACGCGATGTGGCGCCGACTGCTCGCGCGGCGCGCCCGGCGCGCTTCGTTCCGTGCGCTCGACTACGGCCCGCCGGAGGGGCTCCCCGAGCTGCGGACGGCGCTCGCGGACTACCTGCGGCGCTCGCGCGCGCTGGTGTGCGACGAAAGCCAGATCGTGGTGGTCAGCGGCTCGCAGCAGGCGCTCGACCTCGTGGCGCGGGTGCTCCTCGACGCCGGCGACCTCGTGCTGCTCGAGGAGCCGCACTACGCCGGAGCACGTCGAGTGTTTCGCGGAATCGGTGCGAGGCTGCGCGCGCTCCCGGTCGACCGCGAAGGGCTCGACGTCGGCCGTCTCGCCGCGCGCGAGGAGCGGTTCCGCGCCGCCTACGTCACGCCGTCCCACCAGTTTCCGCTCGGCGTCGTGATGAGCGTGTCGCGCCGGCTGGCGCTCCTCGCGTGGGCGACGCGCACCGGTGCATACGTCGTCGAGGACGACTACGACAGCGAGTACCGCTACGTCGGGCGGCCGATCGAATCCCTTCAGGGCCTCGATCGCACCGGCCGCGTGCTCTACGTCGGAACGTTCTCCAAAGTGCTCTTCCCTGCGCTTCGCCTCGGCTACCTCGTCCTCCCCCGGCCGCTCGTCGACGCCTTCCGTACCGCCAAGGCCCTCGCCGATACGGGAAGTGCGACGCTGGAGCAGGGGGCGCTCGCCGACTTCATGCGCGAAGGACACTACGAGCGGTATCTACGCCGCTCGCGTGCGCGGGTCGGGGCGCGGCGCGCCGCGCTGCTCGAAGCCATCGCGACACATTTCGGCGACCGCGCGGAGGTCTGCGGGGCAGACGCCGGGCTGCACGTCGTGCTCTGGCTACGCGACGTCCGCCGCGAGCGTCTGGCGGGTGTCATCGAGCGGGCCGCGGCGACCGGTGTCGGCGTCTATCCAGCCGCCCCGTACTACCTTCGGCCGCCGCCGCGGGCCGGCTTGTTGCTCGGCTATGCGTCGCTCGACGAGGCCGAGATCCGCCGCGGTATCGAACGACTCGCGCAGTGCACGAGCTGAGCAGAAGCCCGGAGCCCGGATCAAGGCTCGAGCGCTTTACCGAGCGCCTCCATCTCGCGCCCGAAGGTCGACCAATCGCCGGCACGGAGGCCGTCGAGCGCGGCGCGATAGTGGTCGAGCGCGGCGCTGCTCGCCGGCTTCTCCCCCGGCGGGGGCGCTTCGACGCTCGGCAGCGGGAGCGGCGCCGCTCCGCTGAAGACCTTCGCCATGGCGGCTTCGAGCGTCTCCTCCATGGCGACGCGGTCGGCGTAGGCGACGATGACCCGCTTCAGCTCGGGGATCTGCCCCTGCTCGGAACGAAGGTAGAGCGGTTGGACATAAACGATCGCGTCCTCGATCGGGATCACCAGCAGATTGCCGCGGATCACCTTGGATCCCAGCTGATTCCACAGCGAGAGCTGCTGCGAGATCGTCGTGTCCTGATCGATGCGCGCCTCGATCTGCTGCGGCCCGTAGATCACCCGGTCCTTCGGAAACGCGTACTCGATCATCTCGCCGTAGTGTGCTTCGTCGCAGCGAGCCGCGAGCCAGGCCACCATGTTGTTGCGGTTGGACGGCGTCATCGGCTGCATCAGCAGGAACTCCTCGCCCTCGCCGCCCGGCAGCCGCATGATGATGTAGTACGGCTCGGCCGCGGAGCGCGTGGCGCCGACCTTCTCGCTCGGGAAGCTCCAGAGGTCCTCCTTGTTGTAGAACACGTCCGGGTTCGTCATGTGGTATGTGCGATACATCTCGGCCTGGATCAGGAAGAGGCCCTCGGGGTAGCGCAGATGTCCGCGAAGCTCCTGCGGCATGTCGGCGAGCGGGCGAAACATGCCGGGGAAGGCGCGCGCGTAGGCCGCCAGCAGGGGTTCCTTCTCGTCGGCCGCATAGAACGTCACCGTGCCGTCGTAGGCGTCCATGACGATCTTCACCGGGTTGCGCACGTAGTTGAAGCCGAGGCGCGGCACCGGCTCCGCGTAGGGGAACGTCGACGACGCGGTGTAGGCGTCCTGGGTCCAGTGGAGCCGGCCGCCCACGATCACCAGGTAGGGATCGTTGTCGAGCTTCAAGAACGGTGCGAGCCGCGACAGCCGCTGGCGAATCGAGCGCCGAAACAGGATGCGGCTCTCCGCGCGGAGGTTTCCCGAGATCAGCAGATTCACGTCGCCGAAGTGCCACGCGAACACCAATCGCCGGAGCAAAGAGCCGAGCGGCACGCCGCCCTGCCCCTGATACCGATTGGCGACGTTCTCGTCTCCCTTGGGATAGTCGAACTCCTCGGCCGCGCCCGCGACGAGGACGTAGTCGTCGGTGCGCTCGCCGAAGTAGATGCGCGGCTCGTCGACACGGATTCCGACCGGCGACTCAGGCGGGATGCTGTGAAGAAAGAAGGACGGGAGCCCCTCGCCCTGGAATTCCGTCACCGAGCTCATCACCGCCCCGAAGCCGTGGGTGAATTGCAGCCGCTGGTTCACCCAGGTCCGCGCGCTCTCGGGCAGCTGCGAAGGCACGATCTCGCGCGCGGCCAGCATCACTTGACGCCGGCCGTCCGGCAGATCGTAGCGGTCGACGTCGATGTCGTTGAAGTCGTAGTAGAGCCGGATCACCTGCAGCTGGCGGTAACTGTCGAGCAGCGGCCCGGGATCCCACAGGCGCACGTTGCGTAAGGTCCCCTCGTTGCGCTGAATCGCCGCCACGTCGAGCGGCGTCTTGGCGGGAAACGCTCGCGGTTTGATCTTGTCGAGTCCGTAAGCGAGGCGTGTGAGCCGGATGTTGTGCTCGAGATAGGGGCGCTCCAAGCGAAGCTCGTCGGGTCGCACGCGTAGGCGCTGGAAGAGGTCCGGCACGACGGACGCGAGCAGCGAGGTGGCGAAGACGAGGACCAAGCCGGCCAGCGGCAAGCGCCAGCCGCGCATCGAGAGGTTCGCGAACGACAGGCCGGCACCGGCCAGCGCCGCGATACACATCAGCCACTGGAGCGGCAGCTTCACATGGCTCGCCGTATACCCGGCTCCGTATACCGCGCCGTACGGGGCGAGGAGGAGCTCGTAGCGACCGAGCCAGTAGCCGGCGGCCTTGAGCAGCAGGAAGACGCCGAGCAGCACCGACAGCAGCCGGATCGCCGATGGCGGCAGCGATTCCCCCGGCCGGCGCAGATCGATGGCCCCCTGCAGCCAGTAGAGCACCCCCGCGAGGAGGCTGGCCAGCACTACGACGCCGACGGCGCCGTTCAGGGCCGTCCGAAGCGCCGGCAGTGCGAACACGTAGAAGCCGATGTCGCGACCGAAGATCGGCTCGCTCGTGCCGAAGGCGCCCCCATAGCGGTAGAGAAGGTACGTCTCCCAGCTCGCCGCCTGCCCGAGGCCGAACAGCAGCCCGAAGAGCGCGGCCGCCCCGACGACGATGCCGCGCCACGGGATGCGGTGGGAAAACGGCGCGATCAGCTCGGGAAGCGTCTCGGCGCCATTGCCTCGCCGCAGCACCACACGCACCACGCCGGGGTCGGCGCTGTGAGCGGTGACGTAGAGCCCGGTGGCGGCGACGACAGCAAAGGCGATGATCCCGCCGATGGCGAAGGCGAGCAGCTTGGCGCCGAGCATGGTGCGAAACACCACGCCGTAGCCCACGTGTCCGAACCACAGCGCGTCGACGATGAGGCCGCTCGCGGCGCCGATCACCACGAGCGCAGCGAGGGCGAGCCCGCCAGCGGCGGCCGCCAGGATCGTGCTCCTATTCACGCGGCGCCGTTCCCGAGGAGATCTCCCGCACCCGTTCGAGGACCACTTCCGGCGGGCACAAGCGGACGAACAGCCAAAGACCAGACAGTACGATGCCGAGGTCGTCGGCCTCTCCGACGAATGGCAGCACGTCGGGAATCACGTCGAACGGCCACACGACGTAGGCGAGCGTCAGGACCAGCAAGGCTTTCGCGAGGATCGAAACGCGCCGATCGCGGAACAGCCGCCAGTAGAGCCTCACGAACTGCGGTAGGTACGCGAGAACTTTTAGAACGCGGCCCGTGAAGAGGAACCGCGGCAGAGAACGCGACGTCAACCCCACTCGACCATGCATGACGCCAGCACCGCCGCGAGTCAATCGAGCTCGTCCTTTCGTGACGCGACCCGGGAGCTCTCCTCATGCACGAGCGAAACGAGGCTCGCCACCGTCTCCACCGGGGTCTCGGGCAAGATGCCATGCCCGAGGTTGAAAACGTGGCCGCGTCGGCCGGCGACGCTGGCGAGGATCTCGCGGGCCGACTCCGAGACGACGGACCACGGAGCGAGCAGCTTCGCCGGGTCGAGGTTCCCTTGCACCGCCACGTCGTAGCCCACCTGGCTCCATGCCTCGCCGAGATCGATCCGCCAATCGACCCCGATCACGGTGCCCCCCGCGCGGCGCATGTCGGCGAGAATCGCCGCGGTCTGTGTCCCGAAGTGGATCACCGGCACGCCGAGCTCGCGGAGCGGCTCGAGGACTGCTCGAGCGTGGGGCGCCACGTAGCGCCGGTAGTCGGCGGGCGACAGAGCGCCGACCCAGCTATCGAAGAGCTGCACGGCGTCGGCGCCGGCTTGGATCTGCAGGCGCAGGTAGTCGGCCGTCAGGCGGGCGAGTCGCGAGAGCAAGCGGTGCCATGCTTCGGGATCGCCATACATCAAGCGCTTGGTGCCGACGAACGTCTGCGAATGCCCGCCTTCCACGAGATAGCTCGCAACGGTGAACGGGCCTCCCGCGAAGCCGATCAGCGGGACTCGGCCGTTCAGCTGCTCGACGACCGTGCGCACCGACTCCGCGACGTAGCCGAGGTCCGTCTCGACGTCGAAGTCTCGCAGCCGGTCCACGTCCGCAGCATTCACCACGGGACGGCGCAGGCTCGGCCCGTCCCCGCCGACGAACTCGAGGCCGACGTCGAGCGGCTCGAGCAGCAAGAGGATGTCGGCGAAGAGGATCGCGGCGTCGACGCCGAGTCGGTCGATGGGTTGCAGCGTCACTTCCGCGGCGAGGTCCGGCCGCCGGCAGATCTCGAGCAGCGAGTGGTGGGCGCGCACCGCGCGATACTCGGCCATGTAGCGACCCGCCTGGCGCATGAACCACACCGGGGTGGCATCGACGCGCTCCCCACGGCAAGCGCGCAGGAACCGGTCGTTGCCAAGCGGCCGCTTCATGCTGCGGAGTAGTGACACGTTGATTCTTGGCTCGCAATCGAGACATGGAGAGCCATGTTTGCGAGCGCGTCGGTGTGGCGAGAGGCTCCGTGAGCGACCGAACGCTTCGCCGCGGGCGAGCGGCGATCGCCTACGCATTGTGTGGGTTGGCGGCCGCCATGCTGCTCGCTTTCCTCGTGCTGCCGCTCGTGGCGCTGGTCGTCACCATGCGGCCCGCCGATCTCGCCGCAGGCCTGCGCGATCCGCTGGTGCTGCCCGCGCTTCGTCTGAGCTTGCTCACGACCAGCGTGAGCCTCGTACTGGTCGTCGTGCCCGGCACGGCGCTTGCGTGGTTCTTGGCGCGGCGGGAAGACGCCGTCGGCCGCTGGATCGAGACCGCGGTGCAGTTACCGGTAGTCATCCCGCCGGCCGTCGGCGGTCTCGCGCTGTTGCTGGCGCTCGGGCGAAAAGGGCTGCTCGGCTCTTCGCTGGCGCACTTCGGCATCGCGATCCCGTTCACCACCCTCGCCGTCGTGCTCGCGGAGGTCTTCGTCTCCGCCCCGTTCTTCGTGATCGCCGCGACCGCAGCATTCCGCAGGCTGGATCCGAGCCTGTGGATCGTGGCGCGGAGCCTCGGCGCTTCGCCGTTTCGGGCGTTCTTCCGCGTCGCGCTCCCGGCGGCCTCGCCGAGCTTGATCGCAGGCGGGGCGATGAGCTGGGCTCGCTCGCTCGGCGAATTCGGCGCCACGTTGATGTTCGCCGGCAACTTGACGGGACGCACGCAGACGTTGCCGCTCGCCGTCTACACCGCCCTTGAATCCGACATGCGCGCGGCGCAGGCGATCTCGCTCCTCCTCGTCACCATCGCGTTCGCACTCCTGCTGGTGCTGCGCCGCGGCGCGGCGGCGGGCGGGGGCGCCCTCGGCTTTCCGCCGGCGCCGCCGCGCTGGCCACGGGAGCCGGGACGGTGAGCCGGTTGTCGTTCAATTTGGAGAGGCGGATCGGATCGCTCGATCTCGCGGTCCGGTTCGACGCCGGCGAGCGTCCGCTCGTACTGGTCGGCCCGAACGGCGCGGGCAAGACGACGGTGCTCCTCATGCTCATCGGGGCGATCCGCCCGCAGCGAGGCCGTATCGAGCTCGACGGCGACGTGCTGCTCGACACCGCTTCGGGCATCGACGTCGTTCCCGAGGAGCGAGGTCTCGGCTACGTGCCTCAGGACTACGGCTTGTTCCCGCACCTGACGGCGCTCGGCAACGTCGCGTTCGGCCTCGAATGCCGCCGCCGGCTCCGGAGAGCCGAGCGACGCGAGCGGGCACTCGCCCTCCTCGACGAGCTCGAGGTTGGGCACCTCGCCGCGCGCCTGCCCGGATCGCTTTCCGGCGGCGAGGGCCAGCGCGTCGCGCTGGCCCGCGCGCTCGCCTCCGAGCCGCGCGCGCTGCTGCTCGACGAGCCACTCGCCGCGCTCGATGCTTCGGTGCGCCGTCAGCTGCGCGACTTTCTGCCCTCGTGGCTCGCGACGCGGAAGCTGCCAACGATCGTCGTCACCCATGACGCGGCGGACGCCGCGGCGTTCGGCGAGGACATCGCGGTCCTCGAAGCCGGGCGCATCGCGCAGCGAGGAACGCTCGGCGATCTGCGCCGGCGGCCGGCCACGCCGTTCGTCGCCGAGTGGGCCGGAGCGGGCTAGCGCTCCGGGCTTCGCGCACGGCCTTCCTGCCATCCGAGCTGACGTTCCCGCGGGCGCGCTCGACGAGATCGCCGCGAAGACGGCCGTCACCGACCCTCACCCCGACTCCAAGGAGGGCATCGAGGCCTTCCAGGAAAGGCTGCCGCCGCGCTTCAACCGCCGGAACGAGGAGCGAACGAGCTAGGCCACGCCGCTGTTGGGGCCCGTGAAGGTCCGCCGCTTACCGTGCGGTGCCGGCGAAGTACGCCTGATACTTCCGCCAGCTGTGCATGGCGATGCGGCGGCCGAGAATCAGGCCTTCCTCGTTGTCGGTGCGGATGTGATATCCTCCCCATAGCCTGGAAACGGCGGCCATCTCGGCGGTGGCGGTAAAGGTCGGCAGAAACAGGCGCATCTCCTTGGAGTCGGTCACGTCGGTCGCCCGCTGGCCATCCCGAGCCTGCATCTGCGCAGTGGTGGCATCGGGCTCGGTCATGTAGCCAGCCTGCTGGATTGCCACCGCGCCGTAGCGGTCGCTGCCGGTGAAGAGCTCGAGGGTTCGCGAGGCTGCGCCACTGGCGGTCGCGTGGCCCGACGTATACCCGGGAAACGGCGGCGTGAGGAAAGTGTCCGGCGAGTACGGCCGCCAATTTTCGCCCGCCATCTTCACCACACCCTTGCCCGGTCCGGCCCAGGCATCGATCTGCTTCCCCTGGTAGTACTTGCGCGCCCACCAGTACGGGCGACTCGTGTCGTAGTAGCGCTTGGCTTCCCAGCAAGCGATGAACGCATCCATCACCACGTTGCTCACCGCGAAGAACAGCTTCACGTCCTGGTCGAGCCCGTAGTGGTCGCGGCGCGATACGTCCTGCGCAAACTGCAGCCAGTGGCCCGACTGGCCCGTGGAATGCGGGCCCTCGCGCATGAACTCGACTACCGTCTTTTGCTCCAGCGTGAGATTGGCGTTGACACGAACCGCTTCCTCGATCTCGCGGTTCAGCATTTCCGAGCCCCACTTCGGCGGCTCGGGCGGACGGAACTGGTCGGACCGCTCGAGCGCGAAGGGCTTCACCTTCCCCCAATGCGGCGTGAGGAAGCCGGGCGACACGGTGCCCCCCTTGCCGTCGGAGAAAGGAATCGGCAACCAACGGGTGGGATCTACGATGTCGTCAGGCGTGTTCTTCGGCTTGTAGCCCATGTAGTCGGCGTACGGTTCGCCGTTGCCGCCCGGCTCGTCTCCCAGTTGGTTAGCGCCATCGTGGCGGCGGTACTCGATGACGGCGCTCGCCGCCGTATTGCCCACACCCTCCGGCGTGGTCGCATCGGTGGAGGCGTCGTCGGGATCGAATCCTTTCCCGCGGAACTGCTCGCGGATCCAGCCGGCGTCCTCCGGATAGACGAAGAGGAGCGAGCGATATGCCGCATAGGAGATCGCCTTTTCCTTGTTGGCTTGGGTGCGCTCGCCAGTCGGCCGGCGCAGCCGGTCACCCATGCGCGTGCCGATCGCGACGTCGTCATACGCCGCCCAGGCGTCGTAGATCGAGGTCAGAACCAATGCCATGGTGCGTGACAGAATCGTCGGGCGCGGGCGATTGCGCTCCGCATCGCGGCCCGACGCTTCGAGCAGCACGTCGAGCCACTGGTAAGCCGCGCTCGGTTTGAAGCCGGCTGCGGGCATGCGGTGTACGAGCGGGTATCCGGCAGGCGACACGAGCAACTGGCCAGTGTCCTTGGCAACGGCCGCCGCGTGCGCGGAGGGTTGCAGCCACTGAGCGAGAACGCATGCGGCGACGAGCAGCAGACTCTCCTTCATGGCTCTCCCTGGTAGAATCTCATCATGCCTCCGTGAACGATGGCTGCGCTGGAGGATCGGCGTTTTAGCGCCGTAGCCCCGATGCTGCGAGCCTTCGGGCATTGCCACAACAACTGGGAACGCCGCCGCCACCCGAAGCGGAGGCCATGATGAGTATCCTTGCGCTGCAGCGAACCCGACCCTCAAGCTGTGGTTGCCACCCCCACCTTGACTTCGTTCCGCCGCAGAGGATAGCGGTCGGTGCCGTGCGGGATGAGCCTCGAGTCGAGCCGGATGGCGGCTACCCAGGAGGCTGAAGGTGCGAATCGGATCGGCGGGCCCTCTGGCATGATTCCCGACAAAGTCGTCGAGATCCTCCGCGGTCCGTCAGTCATGCAGGTCGGCACGCGAGATGCGAACCTGCGACCATTCCACTCCTACGTCTGGGGCGCCATCGTCCACGAGGACCGGCAGACGGTCACTTTCTTCATCTACGAGAATCGATCGAGAAGGATCGTGAGCGATCTCGAAGACAACGGACGTGTGGCGCTGGGCATCGCCCAGGCCAGTCATGAGGCGTATCAACTGAAGGGTTCGTACATCTCGTCGAGAACAGCCAGCGACGACGACTACGCTTTTCAGGAGGCGTACCGGTCGAAGCTTTGCGCTGCGATAGGCCAAGTCTGGCCCGAGGAGATGGTGAAGCGCCTGTTTCTCGGTGCCGCCTATCGACCGGGTGTGGCGATCACCTTCAGGGTCGAAGAGGTTTTCCTCCAAACCCCCGGCCCTGGTGCCGGCAGCAAGATGGCCTAGAAAGGCGCGCCGAGATCGGGGATGGGAATCCTGCCTGACGAGATCAAGCCCGCGATGCAGGGCGTGATCCCTTCTCACATCGTCACTTGTTCGCGGGACGGCATCCCGAACGCGAGTGTCATCTCGCAGGTCTACTACGTCGACCCGGACCACGTGGCGCTTTCCCACCAGTTCTTCAACAAGACTACGAGCAATGTCCGAGAAAACCCGCATGCCGTGGCTTGCATCACTCACCCGGAAACCTTGGAGACCTGGGACTTGGAGCTCGAGTACGACCATTCGGAGACCACTGGCCCCGTCTTCGATACGATGGACATGCAGATCGAAGCCATCGCGTCGATGACCGGAATGAAGGGGATCTTCAAGCTTCGATCGGCCGACATCTACCGAGTCGTCTCCGTCATCAAGAATGCCGACGAGCGAATCCAGCCCTGACGGGAACGATCCGGGGCTCCGGGAACAGATCGCCGAGAACCAGCGGACGATCGACCGGCTTAACCGTGACCTCGCGCGAAAGTCGAACGACGTCCGCATCATCCAGCAGATCTCTTCGGAGATCACTTCCACGCTGGACCTCGACGAGGTTCTCGCGGTCGTGCTGCGCGCCATGGAGCGGGTACTGGGCTTCCAGCATTCGATGGTCCTGCTACAGGATCTCGCGGAAGCCAAGCTCCGCGTCTGTGCGAGCAGTGGCTTCGACCCGAGCGGCGTCGGAGCCGAGGTCGCGCTCGGTCATGGCGTCCTCGGCGTAGTGGCGGAGCGCAAGCGGATGATGCGCGTCGGCAACGTCGGCGCAAGCGTCGCCTATTTCGCAGGCATCCGGGCGCGCATGGAGGCCGCGGGAGAGATCGCCCCCGGCGGCGCCGTGCCGGCTCTTCCGGGCCTCGCCAAGGCGCAGAGCCAGCTCGCCCTCCCCTTGCTCGTCAAGGATCGCCTGGTCGGCGTGCTCGCCGTCGAGAGCCCGAAGGCGAACGCCTTCGACGAGCTCGACGAGATTCTGCTCACGATCGTGGCGAACCAGGCGGCAACGGCGATCGACAATGCTCGCACCTATCAGATGGTGGAGAAGCTCGGGCGCCTGAAGCGCTTCTTCTCGCCGCAGCTCGCCGAGTTGATCGTCACCGGCGGCGCCGACGATCCCTTGAAGACTCACCGCCGCGACGTCACGGTCGTGTTCCTCGACCTGCGTGGCTTTACCGCCTTCGCGGAGACCGCGGAGCCCGAAGAAGTCATGAGCGTGCTGCGCGAGTACCACGCAGAGATGGGCCGACTGATTCTCGAGCATGAGGGCACGCTCGAGCGCTTCACGGGCGACGGCATGATGATCTTCTTCAACGATCCGACCCCGGTCTCCGATCCGGCGAAGCGTGCCCTGCGGATGGCGCTGGCGATGCGCGAGCGCGTGACGCCGCTCTGCGAGCGATGGCGTAAGCGCGGGCACGAGCTCGATCTCGGCATCGGCATCGCGCAGGGGTACGCGACGATCGGCGCCATCGGTTTCGAGGGTCGCTGGGACTACGGCGCGATCGGCACCGTCACCAACCTGGCGGCGCGTCTGTGCGGCGAGGCCAAGCCCTCGCAGATTCTCGTCACGCGGCGCGTGGCGAGCGACGCGGAGGACCTCGTCGAAACCGAGCCCGTCGGCCCGCTGACGCTGAAGGGCTTGGCGAAACCCGTCCCTGCGTTCAACGTTGTCCGGCTGAAGAGCTGAAAAGCTGCCAGCTTACTTCGCGGTCTTCGGGGTCGAGAAGCGAATGGTCTTCGCCGTGGGCGGGTCGGAATTCGTGGCGTGAACGACGATGCGATCACCCACCTTCAGCTCGTCCGACTTGGCGGCTGCGTCCCCCCGGAAGTACCGGGTGTTCGCGTCGGTGGTAATCGATTCCTTCGCGCCGTCCTTGGTCTCGACGACGACATGATCCGCGCCGATCTCGCGCACGATGCCGAGCACGTGCTTCATCTCGCCGTGCGCGAAGACCGCAGACCCGAGCGAGATGAGCAACAATCCCGCGGCCAACGTCGCGCCGCACCTCGTCCGTCGGTTCGGTTCCTGCAACCGGTGTGACATTCGACCTCCTCATCCCTGCACGCGCCACGCTACCGTTCCCGGCGGATGCCGGTACCAGCCGGGATCGTCGTAGCCCGTGATGCCGTCGCGGATCTTCACCACGGTGAACATCCCGCCCATGTCGAGCGGCCCGAACGGGCCGCGACCCCTCATCATCGGCAGCGTGTTCTTCGGTCCGGGCATGTGCTGGGCGTGTGCCGAGTGCTCGGCCATGCCGGACTCGCCCATCGCCGTGTAGCCCGGCAGTAGCTCGGCGATTCGCTTCTCCACCGCGGACTGGTCTACGCCTAGCACGTTGGGGATGCCATGACCCATCGCGTTCATGGCGTGGTGCGACTTGTGGCAGTGGAGCGCCCAGTCACCCGGGTTGTCGGCGACGAATTCCATGTCGCGCGTGCTCCCGACCGGCACCAGCACCGTCGTCTC
This sequence comes from Binatia bacterium, assembly GCA_040507895.1. GTDB lineage: Bacteria > Desulfobacterota > Binatia > JACPRU01 > JACPRU01 > JBEVNX01. Next base: position 15,863 of record JBEVNX010000132.1, read on the forward strand.
GGGCCACTGGGCCGATTTCGGAACCGGCCCGCCGTCGGTTCCAGTGACGCGAAAGCTGTGGCCGTGGATGTGGATCGGATGCTCATCCATGCTGAGGTTGCCGATGCGGATCCGCACGCGCTGGCCGGCGCGTACGACCAGCGGCTCGGTACCCGGAAACACTCGGCTGTTGAAGGTGAACATGTTGAACTCGGTCATGATCGAAGGGTCGGGACGATAGGTCCCGGGATGGACGGCGAACGCGTGGAGCATGAGGGCAAACTCGCGGTCCACCGGAGGGTCCTCGCGCTGGCGCGGGTGGATGACGAACATCCCCATCATGCCGACCGCCATCTGCAGCATCTCGTCGGCGTGCGGGTGATACATGTGCGTGCCGTGTTGGCGCAGCGTGAACTCATAGGCGTAGGTCTCGCCCGGCCGGATCTCGCGTTGGTTGAGCCCGCTGACTCCGTCCATACCGTTCGGCAGGATGATCCCGTGCCAGTGAATCGACGTCGACTCGGGAAGCCGATTGGCGACGAGAAAGCGAACGCGGTCTCCCTCGACCGCTTCGATGGTCGGGCCCGGGGTTCGTCCGTTATAGCCCCAGCACTTGACCTTCATCCCGGGTGCGAACTCGCGCTCCACCGGCTCGGCGATCAAGCGAAACTCCTTCACCCCGTCCTTCATCACGAAGGGAAGCGAAGCTCCGTTCGGCGTCACCACCGCGGGACGAGCGGAGACGATCGCCGAGTCCTGGAGCGTCGAAGACGAAGAGCGCTCTTCGCCCGCGGCTTCGCCGCGACGCCGTCCGAACGCGGCGGCACCGCCGGCGAAGAGAAGGGATGCCAGTACCTGACGTCGTGTGGACATGAGTTAGTTTCCTCCATGGGAAGGGTGACTCGGCGGGCGGGCCGAGGACTGCGCCGGCTCGGCGGAGACCCCCTGCGGATGCTTGAGCGTCCAGCCGACCGCGCGCTCCAGATCGGAGCGGGCGACCCAGTAGTCCCGGACACTCGTCACGTAGATGCGGTAGGCTTCGAGCTCGTCACGCTTGGCGGCGAGCAAATCGGAGGCGCCGACAAACATGTAGTTGTAGCGCTCGAGCGCGCGCGACACGACCTCCTGCCGCAGGGGGATCAGCGAGCCGCTGGCCGTCTCGGCCAGCCGGCGCGCGCGCGCCATGCGGCTCTGCGCCTCGCGGATCTCGGACCGCGCCGCGACGCCGAGCGCGACGAGCCGCTTCTCGCTCCGCCGGAGCTCGGACTCCGCTCGCGCCACGCCGGCCTCGCCGCGATCGAAGACGGGGAGCTGCAGGGACACGTTGGGGCCGTGCACCCACTGGCCGCGGGTGTCTCGCTCGTTGTCGATGCCGAGCTCGACGAAGGGAAACCAGCGGGAGAGGCGCGTCAGCCCGAGCGCGTCGCGGAGCGTATCCGCCTCTTGCCGAACGGCGGCGATATCCGGGCGCGTGAGGGCGGCGCGCTCCAGGTCGTCGAGCGGCGGCTCTTCGCGCGGGATCGCGGGTAGCCGCGGAGGCACGCTCCACGACGCCTCGTCGCCCGTCAGACCCATCAGGCGCGTCAGGATCTCGCGGGCGATCTCCACTTCGCCGCGCCTTCGTTCGACGTCGAGGCCGAGCTCCGTGGCGAGCGCTCGCTCGCGAGCCAGCTCGAGGTCACCGAAATTGCCCGCCTCGTGCATCTTCGCGGCCAGCTCCGCCGATGCCGTGGCGACGTCCGCGCTGGCGCGCACCACGTCGGCGACGTTTTCGGATGCCTGCAAGCCGAAGTACGCGGCCTTCACCCGCGCGGCGAGGTCGAGTACGGCGTCGATCACATGGAGCTTTCTGGCCTCGAAGTTGGCGCTCGCTACGCGCCGTCGCGCCGGCAGAAACAGCAGGCCGACGAACTCCTGAGCGACGTCGAACTCGAGGTTGGTCTGCGACGGCGAGCCGCGCGGAACGCGGGCGAACCCGGAGAACACCGGGTTTCTCAGCAAGCCCGCCTGTACGAGATCGGCCTGGGCCACGCCGAGCTCTTCGTAGGTCGCCTGCAGCGTCGGATTGTTGAGCAAAGCGATCTGGAGCGCGGCCTCGAGCCCGAGCTCGTCGGTCAGCAACCGCTCCACACTCTCCCGGACGTGCGCATCCTGCTGCGTCCCCTGGTCCCACTCGACCTCGTGATCGATGCGCCCGGCGACGGCGTTCTGCACGTCGGCGAAGCCGCGCTTCGGCTCCACCGTCGTGCAGCCGAGCACGATCGACGACGAAGCCATGGCGATCGCGCACAAGCGCTTGCGGATCTCTTTTCGCACGCGTAGTTCCCTCCGATCCAAACGACGAATCTCTGCGGAGCTCGCGAGCGGCCGAGGCGACCGCTCGCGACGACTCCCGGATGCGGTCGATCCGGGAGCGACCTCGCCGGCGGAGAGCTCAGAGTCGGAGGCTACGAAGAGCGAGATAGGCGGGCGAGCCCGCGCGCGGGGGCGGTGATCGCGTGGCGCGCAGCGTCGGCGCCTCATCGGAGGAGGCAGACGGGTCGATCGAGTTCGGCGGTGCGGCCGAGGTCACCGGCGACGTCGCCGGGCCTTCCGCGGCATCGGCCCTACGAAGAGGAGCGGCCTGGAACGCGGGATCGCAGCAGACCGATGCTTGACGATGCCCGCAGTCCGGATGCGCCGCAGAGTCGCGCGGCGCGCCGCTCTCCGGCGCTCCGCCGTGCGGCAACCGAGCACAGGCATGAGCCGCATGCACCATCTCGGTGCCGAACAGGAGCACGGTGAGAAGGGCTGCGATCAGTTGCTCTCGCCTCATCGGGCTCGAAATCTATGCGCGCGGCTTCGGGGCGTCAATTTTTTTACGTCCTGCCGGCCACTGAGGCTACGACTCCGTTGCTAGCAGGCGGCGGCGCGCACACCAAACAGACACGGCTTTCACCGCTGCCGAATCTATGCTTGGTTGCGCCCGCGAGACGACCAGGAGGACGAAGAATGAAAGCTCGAACGCTCGTATGGACGGCGCTAGCGGCCCTCGGCATCGGCGCTCCTGCCTTCGGAGACACTTACGTCGTGGACCCTGCCCATACTTCCGTGCAATTCCGCGTGCGCCATCTGTTCACCAACGTGACCGGCCGGTTTCAGATGTTCGATGGCAAGATCGTCTACGATGATCAGAGCCCCGGCAAGACGGAGGTGCAGGGATCGATCGACGCGGCGAGCATCAATACCAACGTCGAGAAGCGCGACAACCACCTTCGCTCCGCCGACTTCTTCGACGTCGAAAAGTACCCGAACATCACCTTCCAGAGCACCGGCGTGAGCGACCTCGACTCGAGCGGCAAGAAAGGGAAGATGGCGGGTACTCTCACGCTACATGGCGTGTCGCGCCCGGTCGTGCTCGACGTGAGCTTCCTCGGCAAGGGCAAGGATCCGGGTGGCAAGGAGCGCGCCGGCTTCCACGGCACCACGTCGATCAATCGCAAGGACTTCGGGCTCACCTGGAACAAGGCGCTGGAGAGCGGCGGGGTCCTCGTCGGCGACGAGGTGACGATCGACCTGGACATCGAAGCCGTCCGCGAGGGATGAGCGACCGACTCGTCGGCTTCCTTTCGTGGGGCGGCCGCTGCGCATCGCGCTTCTCCTGGGCGGCCTCGCGCTGCTCGTCTTCCTGTGCCGCCACCTCGGCCTCGGGGAGCTCTTCGCGGCCGTCGAACGGGCGGACCCGGCGCGGTTTCTCGCCTTCCTCGCGCTCAGCACGGCGGTCTTCCTCACTTATGCAAAGCGCTGGAGCATCGTGCTCGAGGCGATGGGGGCCGGATGCCCCCGACTGTCTCTCGGCACGCTCCTCTGCTTCCGCGCCGCCGAGCACGCGGTCAGCACGCTCTTCCCCGCTGCCCACCTGAGCGGCGAGCCGATCCGCGCGCTGCTGCTCCGGCGCCACGGGCGCGATTGGTCGCGCTCGATCTCGACGGTGGCGATGGACCGCATGCTCGAGGCCTCGGCAAGCTCGATCGCCGGGCCGATCTACGTCACGGTGTTCTTCGTCGCCAACGGCGCCCGCGCCGGTGCCGCGCTGTGGGTGATGGGCGGAATGATCGCGTGTCTCGCTTTGATCGTGCTCTTCTACGTGCACCTCTACCAGGGCGTAACGCTGATCTCCTTCCTGGAGCGCCGCGGCTTCCTTCCACCGATGCGCGGCCATCTCGAGACGCTCGAGGCCGATCTACGCGCGTTCGTGCGCACGCCGAGCTTCGCCAAGAGCCTCGCCGTCGCCTTCCTCGCCGAAGCGCTGGTGATCGCCGAGCTCTGGATGCTCACGCGCGCCTTCGCGATGCCGATCTCGCTGCCGACCCTCGTCGGCGTGATGGTCGGCATGGGCGTTGCCCAGCTGCTGCCCATCCCCGCGGCGCTCGGCTCTCTGGAGGCGACCGAGGTGGGCGTCGTCTCGCTGGCCGGAGGATCTGCGTCGCTCGGTCTCGCAGTCGGCATCCTGGTGCGCCTGCGCGAGACCCTGTGGATCGTGGTGGGTCTGGTGACCCTCTACGTCGAGGGCCTGCTCTCGACTCGCGCGACGATGCCCGAAAACACCTCGGCGATCGTCCCGAAAGGGTGACGTCTCAAGAGCCGTTCGAGCTTGGCGACCAGGCCGCTTCGCCCCAGGCGCTTCAGCGACCGCACCGCGAAGGGAACCGATGACGGCTCCGGCCCGTCGGGATCGATCTCCCAGGGGTGGAGGTGAAGGACCGCGGGACCGACTTCGCGATTGAACGCCTCGAGGTGCCGCTCCACGAAGCCGACCGGCAGCGTGCGCAGCGCGAACCCGCCGAGCAGCGGCAGGTTCCAATACCACAATCGGGAGATCGACACCGGTACTTCCCACACGCCGCTCGCCAGCCGATACGGCGAGCGCGGCGAGACGAGCTCCAGCCCCGGCGGCCGGTCGACCGGCAGCACGCTCGAGTCGTAGGCGACCGCGAGCTCCGCGAGCACGTCGCCAGGCCAGTGGACCCCCGCCTTGATCGAGAAGTACGGGGCCCGGTACCCAAGCACGCGCGCGCCGGTCAGGTCCTCGAGGGTCGACAGCGATCGAGCGACGTCGTCGCGAAACTCGCGGCGGAGCCACGCCGCGATCGGCCGGTGACGCGAGCCGTGGCTGGCGATCTCGAAGCCGCGCGCGAACGCGTCGCGAATCAGGCCGGGGAATCGCTCGGCGACCTCGCCGAGCACGAAGAGCGTCGCCTTGGCTCCCCGCTCCTCGCAGAGGTCGAGGAGGCGCGCGAGGTTTTGCTCGACCCGCGCGGGCTGCTGCGGCGGCGAGCCTCCGCGAAGGGCTTCTCCGTCGTGGTACCAGTCCTCGACGTCGATCGTCAGCGCATTGGCGCGCGCGTTCATGGCGAAGGGTCAGATGGTAGCTCACCGCCGACGTCGCGACCACAGAGCGTCCGTTGCAGCGACGGCACCAGCACCAGCGTCGCCACCACGCACAGTGACAGTCCGAGCGCCGCCAGCCACCCCAGCCGGTGCAGCGCCGGAAAGCGCGACAGGCCGAGCGAGCCGAAGCCCGCGATGGTGGTTCCGACGGCCAGCAGCAGGGGCAGCGCGCCGCGCCGCACTCCCGCGACGAGCCCGCCCCCGTGCCGCACGTGGGCGACGAGGTACACGCTGTCGTCGACCCCGAGGCCGACGAGGAGCGGCAGGACGATCAGGTTCACGGGATCGATAGCGACGTCGAGCGCGCCGATCACGCCGAGATAGAGCACCAGCGCCACCAGCGTGGGCAACAGCATCGCCGCGGCCCGCACCGGACGCCGCTCGGCTGCCAGCACGAGCGCGAAGTTGAGCGCCAAGGATGCACCGAGGAACCATACGAGCTCGCCTCGGAGCAGGCGCGCGAACTCGCTCTCGACGATCTCGCGGCCGGTGACCGTGAGTCGAGCATCGGGCAGGTCGGTGGCCAGGCGGTGCTCGATCGTCGAGAGCGACACACCCGGCGCCGGGTCCACGAAAGTAACGATCCGCCCGCCGTCATCGGTCAGGCGCAGGTGTCGCTCGAGGAGGGGAGCGAGCGGTCCGTCCTTCTGTGCCTCGAGCGTGAGCTCGGGCCGATCCTCGCGGACGAGGTCGTCGAGGAAGGCGTCGAACGCCCGCGCCTCGAATCCCGCCGCGACAAGGGCATCCCGCAGCGCGGCCGCAGCCTGCGCCCGAGGCAGTGCACGAAAGCGTGCCAGGCGTTGCTCGACGGTTTGCTGCGATGGAAGAAGCGCGGAAAGCGCCGTGTACGAGTCGAGGAGCCCGTCGCGCTGATACGTTCTCAGCGCTGCCGCGACGCGCTCGGTCACGCGCAGGCCCTCCTCGGCATTGCGAGCGTCGACCATGACCATCCCCTGTGCGTCGGCGTGACCGAACCGCGCGCGAACTTCGCGCTCGACGCGCTCGGCTTCCTCGCTCGCCGGGCGCAGGTGTGTGAAATCCGTGTCGAGCCGTATACGCTGGGCCCCGACGCCGGCGAGGACGACGAGCGCCACGGCGGCGCCAAGCACCGCAGCCCGACGCTCGGCGAGCTTGGCCGCGCCACGCGCCAGCCATTCCACGATCGCCGCAGGCCGCGCCGGCGGCGGGATCGCTCGCGCTCCCCACGCGAACACCATGGCCGGCAGCAGCACGAAGGTGGCGACGATGTTCAGCAGCATCGCCGCCGCCGTCATCAGCCCGAGCTGGCTCACCCCTGTGAAGTCCGACAGTCCGATGACGAAGAAGGCGACTGCCGTCGTCGTCGAGGCGACGAGGTTCGCCACACCGATCTCTTGCAGCGTTTCGCACACGGCCGATCGTACGGCGACGCGATCGAGCACGGCGTGCGCGGCGGCCTTTTCGCTCAGCAACGCGTAGAAATAGATCGCCGAGTCGATGCCGAGGCCGTAGAAGATTCCCGCGAACGCCACGGAGATCATGTTGAAGCTGCCGAACGCCAGCAGCGACAGCGCGAACGTGATCGCCGTCGTGGCAAGCAGCGGAAACGTGACGAACGGCAGGATCCGCAGGCTGCGCAGGCCGAGGTGGAAGATGGCGAGCACCGCGAGCGGAGCGAACAAGAAGTACAGGCCGAGATCGCTCTGCAGCACCCGCTTGTCGGCGAGCGCGTAAACGTAGCTGCCGGTGTGTCCCACCGTCACGTCGCGGAACGGTCCATCGAGAAGGTCGCGCTCGGCCGAGCGAACGTCGGCGAGCAAGCGCT